>DATECY010000021.1:0-5990 GCA_035286665.1 Acidimicrobiia bacterium | reverse complement strand
CGACGAGGGCGAGCTTGGCGTGCGTCTTCAAACCAGCGACGCCGTAGACCACGTGGACGCCCGCCTCTTCGAGGATCCTGGCCCAGGCGATGTTCGCCTCTTCGTCGAACCGAGCCTGCAATTCGACCAGGACGACGACCTGCTTGCCAGACCGAGCGGCGGCGATGAGCGACTGCACGATCGATTGCTCGCCGCCCAGGGCTGGGTCGTCCGGGTCGGAGGTCCGGTACAGCGTCTGCTTGATCGCTACGACGTCGGTGTCCCGGGCGGCGCTGGCGATGAACGCTCCGATCGAGTTGGCGAATGACTCGTAGGGGAGATGGACCAGGATGTCCCGCTGTGCGATCCGATCGAGCAGGGTTTCCCCCGGCGCGCGCTGGCTGAGGATTGGCTGGGTGGTGGGGACCCACGGGTCCGCCGCCAGGTCCGGACGGTCGGTGGCCGCCAACGCCGATAGGCCGGCGAGAGCGAGCATGCCCTCCTTCACGTAGACGTCCATGGGCCCGATCCGCATCTCGTCCATGAGCAGCTCGAGCACGTCGGCCGGCATCGACCGATCCACCTCGAGTCGAACCAGCCGGCTGAACCGGTAGCGGGTCTGGAGGAGCTCTTCCATCGCCTCGAGGAGGTCTTCGGCCTCGTCCTCTTCTATCGCCTGCTCGGCACTGCGTGTCACGCGGAAGGCGTGGCTGCTGACCACCTCCCGTCCCGGGAAGAGGGACTCGACCTGGGAGGCGATCACCTCTTCGACGGCGACCATGACGCTGCCGTCGCCGCACGACACGAGGCGCGGGAGCAGCGGTGGAACCTTGACGCGAGCGAAATGGGAGTCGCCGGTGGTTGGGTCCCGGACGGTCACGGCCAGGTTCAACGACAGGTTCGAGATATAGGGGAACGGGTGCGACGGATCGACAGCCAATGGGGTCAGCATCGGGTAGATCTCCCGCTCGAACATCGTCACCAGCTCTTTGCGCTGCTTCTTGCGAAGATCCTCCCAGTGCGCGACGAACAGCCCGTGGTCCGCCAGGCCGGGGATCAACTCGCCGATGAATAGCCTGGTCATCCGCGCCTCGATGGAGATGGCGCGCTCGCGAATCAGCGCCAGCTGCTCGGCGGGGCCGAGTCCATCGGCCGTGGTCGGGTCGACGCCGGTGATCACCTGTTCGCGGAGGCCCGCCACGCGCACCTGGAAGAACTCGTCGAGGTTGCCTGCCACGATGGCGATGAAGCGGACCCGTTCCAACAGGGGAAGGCTCGGATCACCGGCCATCGCAAGGATGCGCTCGAAATAGTCGAGCACCGACAACTCGCGGTTCATGTATCTGGAGGGCACGAAGGTCTCCGGAATTTCGGGGCCACCGATGGTATCGGCAACTCGGCGTGTCTTTCCCGCATCCTCTTAGAGCGCCCGCGGATAGGCGGGCGCTCTTACGCTGATGTCATTGGCTCTTCGCCTGACGGCTCATCGCGGTGCGGCCCGGGTCCCTGCCCAGGCCGCCGAGGCTCCGCCTATCGGCTGAGCCTCTTACAGCCGGTCCCTCCGAATCATCCTCCCAGGCGCTCGAGCGAAGCGATCTTCTCGACGCGGCGGAGGTGACGCTCCTCACCCGAGAATCGCGCGGAAAGAAAGGCGGCGACGATCTCTTCGGCGACCTGGATGCCGGTCACCCGTGAGCCGAGCGCGAGCATGTTGGCGTCGTCGTGCTCCACGCACTGGTGGGCGGTGTAGGTGTCGTAGGCGGCCGCGCAGCGCACCCCATGGACCTTGTTGGCTGCGATGGCCGCACCGGCGCCCGACCCGCACACGACGATGCCTCGCTCCGCCTTGCCCCGAATCACGACTCGTGCGACCGCCGCGGCGTAATCGGGGTAGTCGACCGGGTCGGTGGTGTGCGTGCCGAGATCGGTGACGGCGTGGCCCGTCGCCGCGGCGAACCTGGCCAGGTGCTCCTTGAGCAGATAGCCGGCATGGTCGGCGGCGATGGCGACGCGCACGGGTATCAGGCTAGTGAGCTGGAGGGACGCGGCTCGGGGCAGAGGACCGCGTCTCTCGTACAATCCGATGATGGCGCAACTTCTCGTGACCGGCGGCGCTCGCTTGCGCGGCTCGGTCGGT
Source organism: Acidimicrobiia bacterium (assembly GCA_035286665.1). Lineage (GTDB taxonomy): Bacteria > Actinomycetota > Acidimicrobiia > Spongiisociales > UBA11373 > RBG-16-68-21. The sequence goes on along the minus strand of DATECY010000021.1, from coordinate 3,874 downwards.
GTGCTCGGTGCCAAGAACGCAGTCCTCAAACACCTCGTGGCGACGCTGCTCGCCCCCGGCACCCATCGGATCGACAACGTGCCCGACATCGTCGACGTGCGTCTCATGGGTCAGGTGATCTCCCACATCGGTGCCACCTGCCGATTCGACGGCAGCTCGGTCGAGGTCGACGTGCCCGATGAACTGTTGCCGGAGGCCCCGATCGATCTCGTGCGGCGGATGCGGGCTTCGATCCTGGTCCTCGGGGCCCTTCTCGCTCGCTGCGGTGAGGCGCGGGTCGCCTTGCCGGGAGGCGACGACTTCGGCTCCCGCCCGATCGACATGCATCTCGGCGGCCTGGAAAGCATGGGTGCCGAGTTCGAACTCGTCCATGGCGTGCTTCGGGCGACGGCTCCGGATGGGCTGCATGGGGCCGAGGTCTATCTGGAGTTTCCCAGCGTCGGGGCGACCGAGAACGTGCTGCTCGCCGGTGTCATGGCACGGGGCATCACCATCATCGGCAACGCGGCTCGCGAGCCGGAGATCCAGGATCTCGGCGAGCTGCTCGTGGGGATGGGAGCGGTGATCCGCGGGGCGGGGACGTCGACGATCGAGATCGAAGGTGTGCGATCGCTGTCACCGACCCGGCACCGGGCGGTTCCCGACCGCCTCGAGGCCGGGACCTATCTGGTCGGTGCGGCGATAACCGGCGGCGAGGTGACCGTCACCGATTGCGTGCCGGAGCACCTCCGCATGGAGCTGCGCAAGCTCGGCCAGGCCGGGTGCCGGTATGAGACCGGCAAGGATTGGGTCACTCTGGCCGGCCCCGATCGTCCCGGGTCGGTCGATTTCGCAACCCTCCCTTACCCGGGTTTCCACACCGACATGCATCCGCAGATGGTCTCGCTGCTCTCCCTCGCCGCGGGGACCTCGGTCGTCACCGAGAACATCTACACCGCCCGGTTTCGGTACGTCGGTGAACTCAACCGTCTTGGCGCCGACGTCCAGTTGGAGGGTCAGCACGTGATCATCCGTGGCGTCGAGTCGCTGTCGGGCTGTCCGATCGACGCTTGTGACATCCGGGCCGGGGCCGCTCTCGTCCTCGCCGGGCTCGCCGCAGACGGGCTCACCACGGTGAACGATGCCCAACACATCGACCGCGGCTACTCGGACTTCCCCGGCAAGCTCCGCTCCCTCGGCGCAGAGATCGAGCGGGTCGACTAGTCCCCCGTCCCCCGTCCCCCGTCCCCCGTTTCCCGGTTGGCCGTGGACCCTGTCGGCAATCCACAGCGCGTCTGCAGGCTGCACGCTCGGGTGTCGTGGGTCGTCTGTCGTTCTCCTACTATGCGGAATGTCTCCCTTGATCCTTGGTTGGAGTTCCTGATGACCGAAGAATCTGCCTCCGTCGTCGAGTCGACCACTCAGATCGATCTGAGCATGCTCAACGACACCCTCGAATACATCCGTCCGGCGCTGCAGGCCGACGGCGGTGACCTCATCCTCCTCGGGGTCGACGGTGGCACGGTCAACTTGCAGCTGGTCGGGGCATGCGGCGGGTGCCCGATGTCCACGATGACCCTCACGGCCGGGATCGAGCGCATTCTGCGCGACCGGGTCCCAGGCGTGGAAGAGATCAACGCGGTCTGAGCGGGCCGTCCCTCGTTCCCCTCTTCCGGTTCTCATCCGAGGTCGCCCGGCGAGAATTCTCAGTGGAGCGAAGCTCCGCCCGCCGGCTGGCGTCTGATGTCTTTCGGGCAGCGGGCGAGGAGCTTCGGGTCACCGACAACGGGCAACCGGTGACGGGTGACCGGCACCCGGTCCCGTATCCTCCCCGGGATGCCTCGGTCACTCGATCTCGCCGCGCTCGCCGTCGCCATGTCGAAGGGGGATCGCCGCGCGCTCGCCCGTCTCATCACCGCCCTCGAGGAGGGCACGCCCGGCCACGAGGAGGCGCTCAGCGCGGTGTTCTCCGCCGCCGTTCCCGCGCATCGCATCGGCGTGACGGGGGCTCCCGGAGTCGGCAAGAGCACGCTCACCGACGGCCTCGTCCGCTCGATCCGAGCGGCAGGGCATCGAGTGGCGGTGCTCGCCGTCGATCCCACGAGCCCGTTCAGCGGGGGTGCGGTCCTCGGCGACCGGGTGCGCATGCAGGATCACGTGCTCGACGAGGGTGTGTACGTCAGGTCGATGGCGAGTCGGGGTCACCTCGGCGGCCTCTCCACCGCGGCACCCAAGGCGATGGTGGCTCTCGAGGCGGCGCGATTCCCATTCCTGATCATCGAGACCGTCGGCGTTGGCCAGGACGAGGTCGAGGTAGCCACGGCGGCGGACATCGTCATCGTCGTCGTCACCCCGGGGTGGGGTGACGGGGTGCAGGCCGCCAAGGCGGGGATCCTCGAGATCGGTGACCTGTTCGTGGTCAACAAGGCTGACCGGCCCGGAGCCGATGACGCCGTCGCCGATCTCAGAGCGATGCTGTCGCTCGGCATGCACCCGGTCTGGGAGCCGCCGATCCTCGAGACGGTGGCGTCGAGCGGATCCGGCGTGGAAGCGGTGTGGGATGCGGTGCTCGCCCACCGCGCCGCTCTTGGTGACGCCGGGGTCGAAGATCGCCGCCGCCGTCGCCGGCGTACCGAGCTGGTGACCGCGTTCGCCGACATCGTCAGGGCTCGTGCCGCCGATGCCGTAGGGGAGAGCGACGTCACCGCCGCGGTCGAAGCGGGAGAGATCGATCCCTGGACGGGGGCGAGGATCCTCGCCGGATGAGTCCGCAGCCGGCAGCTTGCGGGTCGTTGTCAGAGTGGCCGGCAGGAGCATCGGTCGGGGGGTCGTGACCGAGCAAGCCCGCACGTCGCGCCAGAATGATCCCGACCAAACCCCGGAGGCCCCGATGTCCCTCGTCCGTTACGAACTCCACGATGCCGTGGCCGTCATCACCCTCGACCGGCCGCCGGTGAACGCGCTCTCTGCCGATCTGATCGGCGACCTCGACGCCGCGATCATCCAAGCATCGGACCCGTCGGTGCGGGCGGTCTTGGTGACCGGCTCCCCGCATTTCGCCGCCGGGGCCGACATCGCAGCATTCAAGGCATCGATGGATGCCGGTTCGGGAGGCGCCGGTGTCGGCATCGAACTCGGCGAGACGCTTCGTCGGCTCGAGGCCCTCCCCAAGCCGGTGGTCGCCGCGGTCGGGGGGTATGCCCTCGGTGGGGGACTCGAATTGGCGATGGCGTGCGACCTGCGGATGCTCGCCGACGACGCCAAGGTGGGTCAGCCGGAGATTCGCCTCGGGATCATCCCTGGGGCGGGAGGAACTCAGCGGCTTCCCAGATTGGTCGGTGTCGGGCGTGCCCGCGACCTCGTGTACACGGGGAGGATGATCGGAGCGGCCGAGGCGTTGGCCTGGGGACTGGCGGACCGTGTCGTCCCCGCCGCCGAACTGCAGAAGGCGGCGATGGCGCTCGCCGGCGAGTTGGCGTCCGGGGCGACCGCGGCGATCGCGATCGCCAAGGCGGCGATCGCCGACGGGCTGGGTCTGCCGCTCGTCGACGGCCTCCGGGTCGAGGCGGCCGCGTTCACCGAGGTCTTCGCCACCGAAGACGCCGAGGAAGGCGTCGACGCCTTTGTGGGGAAACGCCCCCCGCGATTCAGCGGGCGCTGAGAGCGTCCGCCAATAGGCGGGCGCTCTTGCGCAGTGCTGATGGCTCTTCGGCCGGAGGCCTCATCGCGGTGCGGTTGGGGTCCCCAGCCCCAACCGCCGAGTCCGCGCCTATCGGCGCGCCCTCTGCATCGCCCGGCGAGCCGCCTCGGATCGCTCCGGCTACCTGCGGCGCCCTGCAAGCCCGTCGGTACCATCCCCGAGCGATGATCACCAAACGCGGTCGGTTGTGGCTCA
>DATECY010000020.1:0-19637 GCA_035286665.1 Acidimicrobiia bacterium | reverse complement strand
ATCGTTGAACGGCACCTCGTGGCGGAACCACTTGCCGTAGAAGTCGCCGCCCGAGTTACGGACGACGATGTCCTCGATCCAGTCCGTGCCCGGCCAACCGGTGGCGCCACCGCTACCGAAGCCGAAGCACCACGGGGTCTGACCGTCGGTGACCATCTGGGCGCTCAAGACAACCAGGTCTTCGTAGGTGGCGGGGATCGTGTATCCGGCCGCGTCGAAAGCTGGCTTGTTGTAGAAGATGATGGACTTGTAGTTCGGGAACCACGGAACCCCGTAGTGCTTGCCGTCGGAACACTTACCGAGGTCCATCCAGAACTTCGAGTGATCCGTTTCCATCTGGGCGATGTCGAAGCCCATGTCCTCGAGGGACACCAGGGCGCCCAGCTCGACGAACGGGCAGATCGACCCGGGCTGCGGCACGAATGCCACTGCCGGCGGGTTGCCGCCGTCGACGCGGATACGAAGCTGCTCTTCGAAGCTCGAGGATCCGACGAACGAGATGTCGGTTCCCTTGGCCTCGTTGTAGACCTGTAGGAATCCATTCATCGCGTCCGCTTCGCCGCCCGTGGGGGCTCCGAACAGGACGAAGGAGGTCTTCTCGGCATCGGTCGTGGTGGTGTCGTCGCCGCAGGCTGCGGCGACCAATGCGAACACCATCAGGATGCCGATAAACCCACTAATTCGGGACTTTCTCATTCGATTGTTGCTCCTCCCAAGTTGCTTCAACCTTGCCGGGAGCGAGCCGCCATCGACTGTCGAAGGGGTCTCTACCACCTTGTCACGCTCCCGGCGGTCACAGACGAGCGTCGTCGGTGACCAGTTGCACAATCCTGAGGCTACACCCCGAGGCAGGGCGCGACCAAGCCTCAGGCGTGCGTTTGTGCGTTTGTGTGGTCCTCTTCGATGAGAACGACGGTGGTGACGGGGGGCACCCGCACCGCCCCGGGTGCGAGTGCGGGGGAGTCTCCGTTCGACGAGAAGACCGTGGTGTACCGCCCCGATCCCGTGGGTATCTCGGCGGTGTCCGCAGAGAAGTTGGCCACCACCAGGGCCGACCCGCGACCGACCACCGCCACGCTCGTCGAGCCCGAGGACAGCCATGATGCCGGGCTCTTCCAGAGGTCGGGGTGCCGACGCCGCATCGCGATGAGGTCTCGATACCGGTGGATCGACGAGCCGGGCGTGGCCAGCTGCCCCCGCACGGTTTCGGTCTCGGGCCGATCGGCGGCGGGGAGCCACGGCGTGGCGGTCGTGAAACCGTTGCCCGGCCCCGGTGACCACGGCATGGCGGTCCGGGCGCCGTCTCTCCCGACCACCCCGGCGTTGCGGGTGGCGATCGGGTCGGCGAGGTCACCCGGTGCGATCACGCCGTCGCCGATGCTCAGTTCCTGTCCCTGATAGAGGAAGGGGATGCCCCCGAGGCAGGCGATGAAGGCGGTGACGGCAAGCGATCGGCGGGCGCCGCGCGCTCCGCCGCCGAACCTGGTCACCGAACGGCTGTGATCGTGGTTGTCGATCGCCCACGAGATGCGGTCAGGGCCGCGATCGTGCATGGTCCTCAGGGCCGCGAGAAGCTCCACCGGATCCCACTCCATCCACGGCGGCTTGAGGAAGAACGCACTGTCGAGCGCGCCGTCGGCGAGGTAGCGGGCAATGCGATCGGGGTCATCGAGCCCGATTTCGCCGATGAGCACCGCGCCGTACGGCTCCGCCAGTTGGTGCCATCGGCGGTAGACCTCGACCACGCCCTCCTGATCGAGGTCGTAGCGGTGGTCGAAGGAGAAGAAGGCCTGCCAATTGGCGTCGGCGGAATCTGACCCGCCCGACCGGGGGTTGTCTCTGAAGAGCGGGTCCTTGAGCAGCCCGTGGGCGACGTCGATCCGGAAGCCATCCGCGCCGCGGTCGAGCCAGAAGCGGAGGATTCGATCGAACTCGTCCCGTACCTGCTCGTTGCGCCAGTTGAGGTCGGGCTGCTGGGGGAGGAACAGGTGGCAGTAGTACTGGCCGGACGCCGCGTCGAGCGTCCACGCCGGGCCGCCGAAGTGGCTGACCCAGTTGTTGGGCGGCCCTCCATCCGGGCTCGGGTCCCTCCACAGGTAGTAGTCGCGATAGGGGTCGTCCCGACCCTGGGCCGCCGCGACGAACCAGCGATGGAGGTGCGACGTGTGGTTGGGGACCAGGTCGACGATCACCCGGATCCCCACCTCATGGGCGGACGCGATCAGCAGGTCGAAATCGTCCAGCGTCCCGTGGTGTGCGGCAACCCCCGTGTAGTCGGAGACGTCGTAGCCGTGATCGAAGCCGGGCGACGGGTAGAACGGAGTCACCCACACCGCGTCCACGCCGAGCCAGACGAGGTGATCGAGGTGGCTGCGGATGCCGAGGAGGTCCCCGACCCCGTCGCCGTCGTGGTCGGCAAACGAGCGGACGTACACCTCGTATCCGACCGCGCCGTGCCACCAGGGGGCCACGGGTGGCGACGAGCCGAGAGGGTTCGCCATGGTGCCTTTCGGGGCGAGGGAGGGGTGCGGGCGAAGACTGTAGCGACGGCCGCCCGGTCACCCTTCGGCCGCGACCGATCGCGTGGACGGTGGGCGCGATGATCGCTACCCTCGGCCCTGTCCAGATGCTCGATCGGGAGAGGCCCATGGTCCCCGGAATCATTGCCGCGGCCGTCTTCATCGGCGGGATGGTTGCGCTGTCGATCTTCCTGCGGCGCAAGGACAGCGAGGGCACCTGGGACAAGACCGGCCACGGCTCGTCGGACGACGAGCCCGGCCCCAAGTTCCGCGGCCTCGAGGTGCCGCCGAAAGAGCCGTTCCACTAGAGCCTCGCTTCTCTCGGCAGCGATGCGCGATGCGCCGCGCTTCGCTCATTACCGTGACCCATCGGGAAGGCCCACGGTCGGCTGGGTAGGGACCCGGCCGACACCGCGATGAGGCGTCAGCCGAAGAGTCGTCGGCACGGTGGGCCTGACTGGACAGAACTCGACCATCCGACCGAGGAAGGCCCACGGTCGGCTGGGTAGGGACCCGGCCGACACCGCGATGAGGCGGCCGTCGAAGCCGCCACGGCCCTGTGGGCCTGACAGGACAGAACGCGAACCGTGACCCATCGGGAAGGCCCACGGTCGGCTGGGTAGGGACCCGGCCGGCACCGCGACGAGGCGTCAGCCGAAGAGCCATCAGCACGGTGGGCCTGACAGGACAGAACGCGAACCAGCTCTGGCTCCTCAATTCTTGAGCCCTCGTGCACAAGCTTTACGGCGCACCCGCTGCGGACGGGGCGCGGACCGATTCCCCAGGCGCGGTGTATCCCTGGACGGTGTGGGACATCGCCGATCTGCTGGACTAGGCGGTCATGCAAGACACAGAACGACGGCAAGGCATACGGCTCGAAGGCATCACCATCGGCTGGAACGCCCTCGAAGCAGCAGTTGCGATCACGGCCGGACTTGCCGCGTCCTCCGCGGCTCTGGTCGCGTTCGGGCTTGACTCGGTTGTCGAAGTGACCGCTGCCGTCGTAGTTCTCTGGCAGTTCCTCGGCATCGCCGAAGAACGCGAACGGCTCGCGCTCAAGCTCATCGGCGCGAGCTTCTTCTTGCTCGCCGCATATGTCGCATTCTCGTCCATCAACGACCTCGTCACCGGCTCGGAACCGGACGCGTCGACCGTCGGCATTGTGCTCACCGCCCTGTCGGTCATGGTCATGCCAGCCCTCGCCTGGGCGAAACGCCGCGCCGGAGAACGGATAAACAGCCGTACCCTCATTGCTGACGCGCACCAGACCCTGCTGTGCGTCTACCTATCCGCGTCAACACTCCTGGGCCTGGTCGCCAACGCTGCTTTCGGCTGGTGGTGGGCCGACCCCGCTGCCGCCCTCGTCGTCGCGGGACTCGCCCTCAACGAAGGTCGGGAAGCATGGGGCGGAGGCGACTGAATCAAACTGACCCGATTCAAAATGACCCACTACCGCGCAAGGCTTCTCGGAAGTCCGTGGCGCCCATGCGGTAAGTGGCCAGCAGGTTGCTGCTCAGGCGATCTCTGGGTTCCCGCGTCTGTACATATGAGCATATGTTCATGTATTCTGTTGGGGTATGAGCCGACCTGCTCCGAGCCGACACCAATCCCACTCGGGCCTACCACGCCCTGACGCCGAGATACTCGCGGCGCGTTTCAAGTTGCTGTCGGATCCGGGACGCATCCAGATCGTGTATGCATTGCTCGAGTCTGGGGAGCTGCGCGTCGGAGAGATCGCAGAAGCAGTCGGCGCAAGCGAGTCGGCCACGAGCCACCAGCTGAGCCAGCTCCGGCTCGCCGGATTAGTGCATGCCAACCGGGTCGGTCGCGAGGTCCGCTACCGGATCGCGGATGTCCACGTGCGTCTGCTCCTTGATGTCGCCGTTGAGCATTATCTCCACGATCACAGAGGCCACCGGTGAGCGGCGAGCACGATCACACCATCCGGGCCAGTCGTCGCCATTTGAAGCCGCTGGTCGTTGTGTTTGTCATGGTCGTCGTATTCATGGTGGTTGAGGTGTTGGCTGGGTGGTGGACGGGCTCGCTGGCCCTGATCTCTGATGCCGGGCACATGGCAACCGACGCGCTCGGGCTCGGTATGAGTCTGGCGGCGATCGTCGCGGCCGACAAGGTTCGTGACAATGGCCGCCGCACCTACGGCATGTATCGCACCGAAATCCTTGCCGCGCTCGCCAACGCGGTGCTCCTCTTCGCAGTAGCCGGATACGTCCTGTTCGAGGCGCTCAAGAGGATCGACCATCCTCCTGAGATCATCTCCGGCGCCATGCTCGCGGTCGCGCTCGCCGGCCTGGTCGTCAACCTCATCGGCTGGTGGCTGTTACGCCGAGGCGCAGACCAGTCACTCAACCTCGAGGGCGCATCCCTTGAGGTCATGGCCGATCTCATCGGCTCCATTGGTGTGATCGTCGCCGCCACGATCATCTCGATTACGGGATGGACGATCGTCGATCCCATTGCCGGGGCCGCCATCGGCCTGTTCATCCTTCCCAGAGCCTGGCGTCTGGCGCGCAAGGCACTGCGCGTCCTACTCCAAGCTGCCCCCGAAGACTTCGATCGCGAGAAGGTGACCAGCCAGCTGTTGGCGATCCCCGGTGTCGCCGACGTTCACGATCTTCATGTGTGGACGCTCACCTCGGACATGGATGTCGGCACAGTGCACCTCATGATTAGAAGCTCCATTGATCCCCATCCGGTGCTCGACCAAGCTCGGGCGATCCTGAGCGAGCACGGCATCGCTCACGCCACCCTCCAGGTCGAACCGGACACGCACCAGGGATGCGCCGAAATCAGTTGGTGACCAGGTCAGGCCAGCCGGTTCAAACATGTCGTGGCGGGTACCTAGGCGGACGCGACCGCCAAAACGCCCGATCACATCTGAGAAACCAGGTGGTTCGCGGTTCGAGCGAATGATTTGTGGGCCCGGGAAGACTCGAACTTCCGACCTCATCCTTATCAGGGATGCGCTCTAACCGGGCTGAGCTACGGGCCCCAAACGGGACAACACTGTATCAAACAGGGAACGGCTCCAACCCCGTTGAGGGTTCGTAACATGGCGCCCCACGGGGATGTAGCTCAGCCCGGCAGAGCACCTGGTTTGCATCCAGGGGGTCAGGGGTTCGAATCCCCTCATCTCCACCATCGTCGACCTCGATGGTCGACGATGGTGGCTCTCTCCCCCCTCAGGGGGGAGGCTGCGAGGCGGTGTGCCGCCGGAGCCGGTGGAGGGTGGATCGATTCGGCCTCGATGGCCGAATCCGGTGGCTCTCTCCCCGCTCAGGGGGAGATTGCGAGGCGGTGTGCCGCCGGAGCCGGTGGAGGGTGGAGGCACCGCTCCTCACGGTTCGGGTTGTACCTTTCCGCCCGGCTCTGGTTGCGGGAGGTTTCCATGTCCGGCGAGAGAAGGGATTCGACCCCATGCGAAGTGCGGTGATCGTCGATGCGGTACGCACCCCGAGCGGAAAGCGCAACGGCGCGCTCAAGGACATCCACCCGGTAGACCTGGCCTCGATCCCGCTGCGAGCCCTCATCGATCGCACCGGGGTAGATCCGGCGCTGATCGAAGACGTCCTCCTCGGGTGTGTGATGCAGACCGGCGAACAGGGACTCAACATCGCTCGCAACGCGGCCCTTGCCGCCGGCTTCCCTGAGGAGACGGTGGGCACGACCATCGATCGGCAATGTGGTTCCAGCCAGCAGGCGGCGCACTTCGCCGCCCAGGGCGTGATGGCGGGCGCCTACGACGTGGTGGTCGCCGGCGGCGTGGAGTCGATGACCCGGATTCCCATGGGGGTCACCATGCAGCAGGGTCCCGGCTTTCCGTTCGGCCCGAAGATGCTCGAGCGCTACGCCAACGGCCTGGTGCCCCAGGGAATCTCCGCCGAGATGATCGCCGAGCGGTGGGGAATCTCCCGGGAGCAACTCGACTCGATCGCCTTCGACTCGCACACCCGCGCCGCCCGGGCCACCGACGAGGGCCGCTTCGACACGCAGATCGTCGCGGTGGAGACACCCGACGGCGTGCTCGAACACGACGAGGGGATCCGCCGCGACACTTCGACGGAGACGCTCGCCGGTCTCAAGCCGGCGTTCAAGCCCGACGGCAGGGTGACGGCAGGCAACTCTTCGCAGATCTCCGACGGTGCGGCGGCAATGCTGATCATGGGAGACGACGTCGCCGCGCGTCTCGGGATGAAGCCGCTCGCCCGGTTCCATGCCTTCGCCCTTGCCGGAGTGGATCCGGTGACGATGCTCACCGGTCCCATTCCCGCCACGGAGAAGGTGCTCGCCAGGGCCGGCCTGGGCATCGACGACATCGACCTCTTCGAGGTCAACGAGGCGTTCGCCTCCGTGATCGGCGCCTGGCTCGCCGAGACCGGTGCCGATTGGAACAAGACCAACGTCAACGGCGGCGCGATCGCGCTCGGGCATCCTCTCGGGTGCTCCGGAGCGCGGGTGATGACCACGCTGGTTCACGAGATGCATCGGGCCGGTGCCCGCTGGGGCCTGCAAACGATCTGCGAGGGTGGCGGCATGGCCAACGCCGTCGTCCTCGAGCGCCTCTGAGCCCGTGATCCCCATCGTCATCGCGGTCCTCATCGGAGTGGCGATCCTCGCCATCGGCCGGTGGGGGATCCGGATCCTGGCGACACCCGTCCCCGACGAGCCGGATCCCGGCGAGATCGTCGAGGTCGACCGCCGCTACCGCTGCACCGTGTGCGGGATGCGCCTCACCGTCACCCACGCCCAGGGGGAGGAATCGGCGGCGCCACGGCACTGCCGCGAAGACATGGAAGAAGACGAGCTTTGAGCTCTGAGCTTTGAGCAAGAGTCCTGCTCATGGCTCGCAGCTTCTTACCCACTTGTCCACACCCGTGGACAACTCCTGGGACAACTACAACTGTGTAACTCAGTGGTAGTTCATCGTCATCAGGAACCCGATGGCGATGGCGCCGAGTCCTGAGTACAGGTACATGCTGCGATGTCCGCCGGGGATGAGGTCGATGTAATTGAGGATGATCACGAGCACGCCGATTGCCATGAGCGAGAACATCAAGATCACGTACCACTTCGGCGACACCTTGGTGTCCTTGTGGTGAACGGGCTTGTGGTCCGTTCGGCTCGGTCGCCGGCGACTCTTCGACTTGGGCATGCGCCAAGGCTAGCGGTATCGGGGCATGGTCCTCCAAGGCGGCCCTTCGGGATCGTGCCCGGGTCGCCGGTGACTCCCGATCGCGTAGATGGCGGCCATCATCGCGATCCCCCTGCGTGCTCATCGCCCTCACGAACGAGTCGCTAGGTTCTGCGTTCTTCGACAGCGGAGGAGCGGTTGGATGAAGGTCCTGATCGTCGACAACTACGACTCGTTCACCTTCAACCTCGTCCAGTACCTGGGTGAATTGGGAGCCGACCCGGTGGTGATCCGCAACGACGTGCTCCCACCCGAGGAGGCCTTCGACCGGTTCTCTCCCGACCGATTGGTCATCTCCCCGGGTCCCGGGATTCCCGAGGACGCCGGCTTCTCCATAGACTTCGTCAAGACACTCGGCGAGCGCATTCCACTCCTCGGGGTCTGCCTCGGCCACCAGGCGATCGTGGTGGCGTACGGCGGCACCGTCGCCGCGGCCCCCGAGCCGCGGCACGGCAAGACGTCGGAGATCAGCCACGACGGCCGCGGCGTGTTCCACGGCCTCTCCAATCCATTCGTGGCGACTCGTTATCACTCGCTTGCCGCGGTGGTGCTCCCGCCCGACCTCGAGGTGACCGCGACCAGCGAGGACGGCGTCGTGCAGGCGGTCCGCCACCGTCACCTGCCGGTGGTCGGCGTGCAGTTCCATCCCGAGTCGATCATGACGCCTGAGGGGAAGCACCTATTGGGGAACTTTCTGGCGTCCGGCTAGTTCGTTGTTCACCCCGCGGATCGCACCTGCGCACAGGCTGGGTACGAGTTACGAGTTACGAACTACTGGACGTGCTACCCGGCGATTCGGGCGGAGGTCCCTCGTCGGTCGACGAGACCGTCGTCGGCGAGAGATCGGACTGCGGCGGCGATTCGCTCGAGCCCATGGCCGGTGGCCTCGGTCAGCTGGCGATGGGTCTGCCACCCGACTCCGCCGAGGGCGCGCACGACCGCCCCGCGGACCTCCCGATCGGATCCAGCGAACCGGGTCTGGCGGGCCGGAGGCCGGTACAGGGTCGGGTCGGCACACCACTCCCGGACGGGGCAGGTATCGCATTCGGGGACGGGGCGGCACACGATCGCTCCGAGCTCCATCACCGCCTGATTCCAGGTGGCAGCGTCACCAGACATCGAGTCGCCGGCAACCGAGCGGAGTCTGTTCCCGTCGAGTGCCTCACCCATCCATCGCGAGAGCACCCGTCGGACGTTGGTGTCATCGACCGCCACCTGCTCGCCGAAGGCAAACGAGGCCACCGCCGCCGCGGTGTACGGGCCGACGCCGGGGAGGGCTCTCAAGCCTGCAGCGTCGGCAGGCCATCCGTTCGTCGCGACGTGGCGCGCCGCATCGCGGAGACGACGCGCCCTGGCGTTGTAGCCGAGCCCCGACCAGAGGGAGAGCACGGTATCGAGACCGGCGGCGGCCAGCGTGTCGACGGTTGGGAATGCGGCGACGAAACGCTCGTAGGCGGGGACCACCCTGGGAACCTGGGTCTGTTGCAGCATCACCTCGCTGACCAGGATCAGGTACGGGTCGCGGGTGTGCCGCCACGGCAGATCGCGAGCGTTGTCCCGATACCAGACGAGGAGCGCCTCGCCCCGGGTCATGGAGTCCAGGCGGGGCAGGGGTTCCCGTTGTCGGTCGTCGAGGCAACCCAATACGTGATGGTCCAGGCGTTGCTCACGTACGGAAGGGTCTGATCCGGGGTCGGGTCGATCTCACGGATCAGGCCGTCGTAGGTGCCGCTTGCCTCGAAGCAGGTCGTCCCGCTGCCGGGGATGAAGGTGAAGAGGGGAAAGAGGTCACCCACCTGACCGGGGTTCGTGCCGGGCGCCTGTGCGTAGATGTCGTCGTCGATCGGGGTCTTCACCAGGTCGAACGTGACGACGACCGCCGACCCCTTGGCGACGACGGTGCCGGGCGGGGGTGACTGCTGGATGGTGCGGCCCTCGCAGGCATGGGTGTTGTCGGCCGGGATGGGCGAGTAGGAGTAGTCGTCGTCGCCGGTCTGTGACGTCATGGTGAGACCCGCCGAGGTGATCCGGTTGCCGGCCGAGTTCGGCGTCACGGCGCTGGGACATCCGCCTCCCCCGCTGGTGAACAGGTCCGGCACCACGGCACCTTCCACGCCGACGCTGACCGTGACCGTCGCCCCGACGGCACTCGTCGCTCCCGCGATCGGATCCTGGGTGATCACCTTGCCGATCGACGAATCACCGGGGGAGAGCACCGTGTCGGATCCCTTTGCGAAGATCAGCCCGGCGGCCTCGATGGCGCTCTTGGCGGCCGACGTTCCCTTGGAGACGACATCGGGCACGGTGGTCTCCGCCGGCGCCTGACCGAGGTTGACCGACACCTGAGAACCGAAGTCCCTGGTTGCCCCGGCCGGCGGATCCTGCTGCGCCACCCTCCCGACGTTCGGGTCGCCGATCGGCAGGTCGACGGGATCGCTCACCTTGACGACGAATCCGAACTGCTCGAGCTTGATGGTGGCGTCCTCCTCGGTCATCCCGATCACGTTGGGGATCACCGACGGCACGGCTCCCTTGGACACCGCCACGAGGATCGTGCCGTCGGTGGGCACGACTTCACCCGGTCCCGGCGTGGTCTCGATGACGAATCCTTCGGTGACGTCGGCGGACGGACGCCGCTCGATGATGATCTGGGCGGACCGGAAGCCGATGGAGGTGAGTTGGAACACCGCGTCGTTCTCGCTCTTGTTCGCCACGTCGGGCACGACGAGCGCGTCGACGCCCGCGGAGATCACGAGATCGACTTCGGCGCCTTCGCGGACCAGCACTTCAGGATCTGGGTCCTGTGACATCACCTCTCCGGCGACGACCGCCGGGGACTGCTCGAACGTGATGACGCCCGGCACGAGGCCGGCGTCGGCCAGCAGCGATTCGGCCTCGGCTTGGGTGTGCCCGATCAGCCGGGGAACTGCCACGTTGGCAGGCCCGCCCGACACGAGGATCTTCACCGTCGAGTCCTTGTCGACCTCGATGCCTGCGGCCGGGTCCGTGCCGGCAACGAGACCTGCGGCGATCTGCTCGTCGGCCACGGTCTCCTGATCGATCTTGAAGCCGAGTCCCACGAGGGTGGTCTGCGCCTCGGCCAGTTCGTGTCCCCGCAGGTCGGGGATGGCGACGGTGGTGACGTCCCCGGACGGCGCCAGCAGCTTGAAGAGCAGGATCAGGCCGAGGCCGAGGAGGGCGATGGCGGCGAGGATGCCGATGGTGATCGTGGTGCGATCCGGCCTGCCCGGGTCGCGGTAGGGCGGCTCGGAGTAGGCCCGGGTGCGCCCAGCCCGATAGGGCTCGTCCGGGAAGCCGCCCCCGCCCCCGGCTGCCATCGGCATCATCCGGGTGGGTGCCTCGTTCTGCGGGGCGGCGAGGGGGACCTGCCCGGCGAGGAGTCGCTTGAGGTCGTCTGCAAGTTCGTCTGCCGACTGGTACCGATCGTCGGGGTGCTTCGCCATCGCGGTCAGCACGATCGCCTCCAGGCCGGGAGGCACGTTGGGATTGAGGTGCGAGGGTGGCGCCGGTTCCTCGCGGACGTGCTGATAGGCCACGGCGACCGGGCTTTCGCCGGAGAAGGGGGGGTTGCCGGCGAGCAACTCGTACATCACGACGCCCAGCGAGTAGATGTCGCTGCGTGCGTCGGCGGGATGCCCCTGCGCCTGCTCGGGAGAGAAGTACGTGGCCGTGCCGATCACCGCGCCCGTACGGGTCAGTTGCTCCTTTTCGTCGAAGGCCCTGGCGATGCCGAAGTCGGCGACCTTGACCGCCCCGTCGGTGGTGAGGAGGACGTTCGCCGGCTTGATGTCACGGTGCACGAGTCCCTGGGCATGGGCCGCCGAGAGGGCAGAGGCGACGGCCGCGCCGATCTCGGCCACGCGTCGCGGGAGGAGCGCGCCCTCGCTACGCAGGACGTCACGCAGGTTCCGGCCCTGGACCAACTCCATGACCATGTAGTACGTGCCGTCGTCCTCGCCCCAGTCGTACACGGCGACGACACCGGGGTGGGTGAGGTTGGCGGCGGCCTGTGCCTCGCGCCGAAAGCGCTCGATGAACGCCTCGCTGTCGGCGTATTGCGGATGGAGGATCTTGACGGCAACCTGGCGCCCCAGTCGGCGGTCCTGGGCTACATAGACATCCGCCATGCCGCCACGGGCGAGATGGGAAAGAAGGGCGTACCGGTCCCCCAGGACCCGTTGCGGTTCCACAGCGGCGAATGGTAACCGGGGCCTTACGATTCGAAGTTGAGCCAGGCCTCCATGACGCGGGCCGCGATCGGCGCGGCCACCGACCCGCCGGCCCCGCCGCCCTCGACGAGCACCGCAACGGCGATCGTCGGGTTCTCCACCGGCGCCACCGCGATGAACCACGCGTGCGGTCCGCCGGCACCCTCGGCGGTTCCCGTCTTGCCGGCGACGGTGATGCCCTGGACCGCCCCGGACCTGCCGGTGCCGCGCTCGACCACCTGGGTCATCATGGCCAGAAGGTCCTCGACCACGGCCGATGGGAACATACGGGTGAGCGTCTCGGGTGACGTCACCTCGATCGCCTCACCGTCGGGCGCCACCACCGAGTCGACGACGAACGGCTTCATCGCGACGCCGTCGTCGCCGAGCGCCGAGGCGATGAGCGCCATGAGCAGCGGTGTCGCCCTGACGTCACGCTCGCCGAGGCCCGATTGGGCGAGGGCGGCCGGATCGGCTTCGAACGATGCCGCGGTGGGGATGGATGACTTGGCGGCTCCCGTTTCCCACGGAAGCGGGTGGTTGAACCACGCCTGCTCGGCGGCCGAGACGATCGCACGAGCACCGGTGTCGACTGCGAGCCGAGCGAAGACGACGTTGCATGAAACGACGAGCGCGTCGGTCAGGGTGAGGGTGCTGCCGGTGATGCAGTCGTCGTCACCGGCATTGTGGATGGCGATGCCATCGGGTGGCACGTACTCGGTGGCGTCGTCGAAGGCGGTGTCCGGTGTGATTCCGGCCACAAGGGCGGCGGCGCTCACGATCACCTTGAACGTCGACCCGGGGGGCAGCAGGCGATCGGCGACGCGATCGATGAGCGCGTTCTGGGAGGCGTCGTCGGTCGGGTCGAACGACCCGCCCACTACGTCGTTCGGGTCGAAGCCCGGCGTCGAAACATAGGCGAGTACCGCCCCGGTGCGGGGGTCGATGGCCACCACCGCCCCGGTCTGGGAACCGAGTCCGGCGACGGCGGCCTTCTGGACGGCGTCGACGATGGTGAGGTGGACGTCGGGCGGCCCGAGGTCCGCACCCATGCTGCTGAGGAGCCACGCGGTGATCGAGCCGTCGTCGCGGGACCGCATCGCGGCGTAACGGGTGAGCTCGATCCCGGTGCGTCCGGCTGCGGCGTCGTATCCGACGATGTGGGCGTACCGAGCCCCCTCCGGGTAGATCCGTTCGCCATCCGGCCCGTCTTCGGCGACGACCACGCCGTCTGCGGTCAGGATCCGTCCCCGGGAGCTGTCCGCAGGTGCCTGCGCCGCCCTGACGTTGCGCGGGTCGTCGCGATAGTCGGATCCGGCGGTGGCCTGGATGCCGGTGAGCCACACCGCGGAGAGGCCGATCAGGCCGAGAAGGGTGAATGCGACCGGACGGAGCACGTTCTTCACGATCGCTCCTCATGGGAGACGCGTGCCAAGAGCGCCACGATCGTCATGTTGGCGAGCAGCGACGAACCCCCGTAGGAGGCGAAGGGGAGCGTGATACCGGTGAGAGGAAGCAGCCGGGTCACCCCGCCGACGATGAGGAGCGTCTGTACCGCCAGGGTGATGGTGAGCCCGGCGGCGAGGAGCGAGCGGAAACGATCGGCAGCGCGCACCGCGATGCCGAACCCGACCGACACGACGAGGGCGTACGCGGCGAGCATCGCCAGTCCCGTTGCGAGCCCCATCTCCTCGACGATGGCGACGTAGATGTAGTCGGTGGCTGCCGCCGGGATGAGATAGGGGGCACCGTTGCCGATGCCCGACCCGAAGACCCCGGCGTAGGACAACGCGAACATCCCCTGCGCGACCTGATAGCCGCTCCCTGCGAAGTCGGAGAAGGGGTGCAGCCACGCCGACACCCGGAGCGCGACGTGATCGAAGGCCGACATGGCTCCGAACGCACCCCCGACGGCGAGGAGGCCCCCTGCCACCAGGTAGGTGGGCCGGGCGGTGGCCACGAAGAGCATGAGCATGAACACGACGAACAACAGCAGCGATGCGCCCAGGTCTCGCTGGTAGGCGAGGACCATGAGGGACACCCCGAAGGCGATCAGCACGGGGAGGAGTTGCCGTGGCTCGGGCAGGCGCAGCGGGCCCAGAGAACGGGGCATTGCAGCGAGGCCGCGCCAGGTGTCGGCCAGGTACGAGGCGAGGAACACGACGAGGAGCACCTTCGCCCCCTCGCCGGGTTGGAACGAGAGCGATCGATCGCCGAGGTGGAGCCGCACCCAGAGCCGCGAGCCGTTGATGGTGGCCCCCCCGAGGGGCCACCCCGATGGCAGCAGCGGCAGGAGAAGGAGGCCGAGAGCCCCGGCGAGAAACAGGTACCGGTATCTGCGCAGCACCTCCAGCCCGCGATTGGCCAACAGAGCGAGCACGGCCATGGCGATCACCGCTCCCAGCAGCAGCCACCAGCGTTGCAGTCGGCCGAGGTCCGGATCGATCCGAAACACCTCGATGGCCCCGAGTGCGGTGATGAGCGCGACCGGTGCGAGCAGGAGGCGGCTGGCATCCGGCGCCCACCGGCGGATCGCTGCGAGAAGTCCCCAGAAAGCCGCCAGGTGTGCCGCAAGCGCTGCGAAAGCGTCGATCGTGATCGTCCCGTCGTCGGCGTAGGTCACGATCCCGACACCGATGCCCGCCATCGCTGCGGCGACTGCGATGAGCATCACCTCGGCGCGTTCTGTCACATGACGTCCACGACGACGACGGTGATGTTGTCGACGCCACCCGCGGTGTTCGCCGCGGCGACGAGGGCCTCGGCGGTCGTCTTCGGATCGCCACCACCCGAGAGGATGCCTCCAATCGTCGGATCATCGAGCATGTTGGTGAGGCCGTCGGAGCAGATGAGCACGCGATCGCCGACGGCGAGGTCGAAGGAGAGGGTGTCGACGTCGACGATCGTCTCGAGACCGACGGCCCGAGTGACGACGCTTCGATAAGGATGGACCTCGGCCTCCGCAGGGGTCATTCGCCCGGCGGCCATCATCTCGGCGACGTAGGAGTGATCGTCGGTGATCTGGGTGAGCGTGTCCTCGCGGACGAGGTACGCCCTGCTGTCGCCGACGTGGGCCATCTCGGCGTGACCATCGGATTCGAGCAGGGCGAGGGTGAGGGTCGTACCCATCCCGGCGAGGCGAGGCCGATGCGATGCGGCATCGAGGACGGCGAGGTTGGCCGCCTGCACCCTGACCACGGGGCTGCCGCCAACGGTCGTCGCGGTTTCGATCGCGGTCCGGCTGGCGACTTCGCCGCCGGCGTGGCCGCCCATGCCGTCGGCGACCGCAACGACGATCGGCTCGGCAGCCTCGCCATGTCCAGGCTCCGGCCACACGGAGTCCTCGTTGTGATCGCGTACCCGTCCCGGGTCGGTGGCGGTTGCCCACGAGAACTTCATCGGGCCTCCATGATGGTCCCGCCGACCCGCACGGTGTCGCCCTGGGCCAGTCGGGTGCGCTCGCCGATCCGCTCTCCGTTGACGAACGTCCCGTTGGTCGAGCCGAGGTCGTCGACGAAGAGGATGCCATCGACGTTCTCGAACCTGGCGTGTCTCTCCGAGGCGAAGCCATCGTCGATGACGACGTCGGCGGCGTCGCTCCGTCCGATCACGAGCGTCCTTCTTACTTCCATTCGCCGTCCCGCCATGGGATCGGGGGACATGCCGATCAGCACCGGGATGTCCGCGACCGGGGTGCGGCCCTGCTTGGCCTGCGGAGATGGCGCGATCACCTGAGAGCGCACGGCTCTGGCCACGAACCAGAGGAACAGGTAGATGACGCCGACCACGGCGACCTTGAGGAGGTTCACCACCATGGAGGACATCAGGTCACGGGTCCGAAGGTGAACTCGGTGTCGCCGAAGGCGACTCGATCCCCGTCGATCATCGCGGCGGCCCCAACCACCGCCTCTCCATTGAGAAAGGTGCCGTTGGAGGAGCCGAGATCGACCACCCACACCGAACCGGCCTCCTGCCAGATGAGGGCATGGCGCCGGGACACGTCTTCGGTGGGGACGTGTACGTCACACGTGCCGGAGCGCCCGACGGTCGACCGGTTGAAGCAGACCTCGACGGCCGGTCCGCCGCCAAGCGGCGTCAGGAGTGCCCACGCCTCCCGCTTGCCGGGCTCCACGGCGACTTCGATCCCGACATCGGAGGCCCGATCACCCGGTACGAACGCCACGTCGACGCGGGCGGGGCCCTCGAGGCGCCACCCGCGGTCCGCGGCGGCATCCTCCACGTATTGGGCGAGTTCGCGGGATACGGCGTCGAGTGCGCCGTCGTCGTCGGCCTCCCCACCCAACAGCACCCGGTAGGCGTTGGGTGCGCCCGGGCCGCCCGGGGTGTCGAAGAGATTGAGATCAGCCTCGCGCACGAGGCGCGCGCCCAGCTCGATCGGGTGCACGCGGCCGCGGAAGAGCCGGGCGGCGAGGCCGTCGACGAGACGCTCGAGGCGGCGTTCCATGCCGCGGGCCAGACCCATTCCGGCAAGGGTACCGGTGCGCGGAATCGGTGAAATGCCGGGTGGTACGATGCCGCCCTCCACGGGCGAGTGGCGGAATTGGCAGACGCGCAGGATTCAGGTTCCTGTGGGGTAACACCTGTGGGGGTTCGAGTCCCCCCTCGCCCACCCGTTCATGGCTCTTCGGCTGACGCCTCATCGCGGTGTCGGCCGGGTCCCTACCCGGCCGACCGTGGGCCTTCCAATTCGGCGTGGTTCGCGTTTTGGCCGGTCAGGCCCACGAGTTCATGGCTCTTCGGCTGGCGCCTCATCGCGGTGTCGGCCGGGTCCCTACCCAGCCGACCGTGGGCCTTCCAATTCGGCGTGGTTCGCGTTGTCCGTTTGAGGACCGGCGCAGGAATACGCCGTGAGGCTTTCGTGTTACCAGAACCCCGGAGGACCTTCCGTGACCACACACCTGACACATCTCACAACCGACCGGAGCGTCCGTCGTTACGACGACATCCGGGATCTGGTGGCGCGCCCTGCGGATCCGACACCACTCGTGCGCCTCAACCGGGTCACACCGGCGACCACGGAGCTGTACCTGAAGCTCGAATGGATGAGTCCGTTCGGCTCGATCAAGGACCGCACCGCCGCCTACCTGCTGGCCGGCATGGTTGAGCGCGGGGAACTCGAAGGCAAGGAACTGGTCGAGGCCACGTCGGGAAACACCGGCATCGCTCTGGCTGCGCTGGCGGCACTCATGGGCATCCCGCTGACGGTGACGATCCCCGACGGTGTGCCGGAAGAGAAGAAGGTCCTGCTCCGCATGCTCGGCGCAGAGGTATGGGAGACCCCCGACGACCTGTGCCCGGTCGACCATCCGAAGGACGGCGCCATCGCGCTGGCCCGATCGCTTGCCGCCTCCGAGAACGGCACCCGCTACGCGATGGTGAACCAATACGAGAACCCCGACAACGTTCGCGCCCACTACGAGACGACCGGCCCCGAGATCTGGAACCAGACCGAAGGCAGGGTGCGGACCTTCGTCACCGGGTTCGGCACCTGTGGGACGATCACCGGGATCGGCCGGTACCTCAAGGAACAAGATCCCACGATCAGGGTGATCGGTGTCGAACCGCAGAAGGGGCATCGACTTCCCGGCCTCAAGTCGTTTCAGGAGGCGAAAGAGCCCTCGATCCTCGACCGGGACGTGATCGACGACGTCATCCGTGTCGACGACGACGACGCCTACGGGTTCACCCGACGCCTCTATCGCGAGGAGGGCCTCATGGTCGGACCGTCCACCGGTGCGGTCGTCGCTGCGGCCCACCGTCTCGACGGCGGTGGGCTCATCGTCGGGATCTCTCCCGACTCCGGCTTCAAGTACACCAGCTTCTTCGGGGACATCCTCGGTGACGAGGGTCTGCCGCGGATCTGAAAGGACCGAACATGACCAACCCGCAGCTCTCCGTGGCCGACACGCTCGACACGAGCGGACTGCTCTGCCCGCTCCCGGTCTACAAGGCAGCGATGGCGCTCAAACGGCTCGAGGCGGGTGAGGTCCTCGAACTGATCTGCACCGACCCCGGATCCCTCGCCGACATTCCGGCGCTGGCACGCCAGCGCGGCGACATCCTCCGAGGCGTCGAAGAGCGAGAGGCCACCCAGGTGTTCTGGATCGAAAAGGGACCACAACCATGACAACCGCCACCGCAGCCGCCGAGATCGTCCCGGACAAGAAGGCGAAGCGCAAGCGGCTGGCGCTGGTCGCCTCCAAAGGGACTCTCGACCAGGCGTACCCTCCCCTGATCCTGGCCGCGACCGCAGCCAGCCTCGGTTGGGAAGTCGGCATCTACTTCACCTTCTACGGCCTCGACATCCTGCACAAGGACCGCTTCGACAAGCTCAAGGTGGCGTCGCTGGCGAACCCGGCGGGGCCGTTGAAGGTGCCCAACCTGCTCGGCGCGATCCCGGGGGCAACGGCTGCCGCCACGGCCGTCATGAAGAAGTGGATGAAGAAGGCCAACATGCCGACCATCGCCGAGTTCATCGAAATGACCCAGGCACTGGACGTGACCTTCTTTGCGTGCTCGACCACGATGGGAGTGATGGGCGTCGAGGAGTCGGACCTCATCCAGGGGTGCGACATCGCGGGGGCTGCGGCCTTCCTCGACTTCGCCGCCGAGGCAGACGTCCAACTGTTCGTGTAGGCAGAGGATGACGGAGAGGGAGTGATGCGGATGATCGAGAGCGTCGGTCGAAGCCACAGATCGACCCGGTGACAGCCGGCGACTTTCGGCCGGGGGCGCCTCCTGTCGTGGCCGGGGCCGGGGAGGGCAGCCGCAACGGTTAGGCGGCGCGTTCAGCCAAAGGCCGTCTTGCGCCATGTCGGGACGGCACCCCATGTGAGACGGGGGGTATCGGCTCCGCACCGGACGACCTGCGGTCGGCACTCGAGCCGTTCACACCCAGGAACTCGTGTGGGGAGCGCGATCCCTTCCCCTTGACCTTGGAGTGACTCGAAGGTTTAGGGTGTGGTCATGAACACCTACAGAGCCCACCATGCGCATCGGTGAAGCCGCTGCCGAGGCCGGCCTGGAGGCCACCGCGATTCGCTTCTATGAGAAGCAGGGCGTGCTCCCAGGTCCGGAGCGGACCGATTCCGGGTACCGCGACTACAGCGACGAGGACGTCGATCTGCTCAGGTTCGTCCGCAGAGCACGCAATCTGGAGATACCTCTCGACGACGTGCGCCAGATCGTCGAGCTGCGCACCAGGGGCCAGGTGCCATGTGAAGTGGTCCGCAGGGTCATCGCCCGTGAGGCGACGGCGATCGAGTCCCGCATCGCCGAACTCCAGGTGCTTCGAGACGAGTTCATGCGGCTGCAACAACTTGCCGAGGAGGTCGCCGACGACTGGCCTAGCGGCCGCTGCGTGTGCCACATCGTCGAGGCCGGGAACATCACCAACACGAGAAGAACGAGGTAGGAGCATGGGCGACCGGCTCGAACTGAGTATCGAAGGCATGCACTGCGACGACTGTGAGGCCACCGTCGGTGTCGCGTTCACCCGGGCGGGGATGACCGAGGTGCGTGTCGATTGGCGTCGCGGCACCGCCACCGGTGTCCCCGGCGCCGGATTCGACCTGGGATCGGCTTCGGAGGAGGTGGCGGCGATCGGCTATCAAGTCGTCTCCGAGACCAAAGAGCACACCACTCCCAACGATGCCGCCG
>DATECY010000019.1:0-30461 GCA_035286665.1 Acidimicrobiia bacterium | reverse complement strand
CCGCGTCGCGTCGCGCTCCCTCAAGGACGAGTTGCTGGCCGCAGCCGTAGGACTCGGTGCTTCTGACATCCACATGGTGCCGGGAAGCACCCCGGTCGCCAGGGTGCAGGGAGCGCTTGTGCCCCTTGGAACCGCGGTGTGGGGCGCCGACGCCGTCACTGCATTCTGTCGTTCGCTCTGCTCCGATCGCCACTGGGTCGAATTGGAGAAGTCCGGAACCACCGACTTCGGGATCGCCTACCCCAATGGCGATCGGTTCCGAGTGAGCGTCCTCCGACAGCGCAATGGGGTCGCGGCCGTGCTCAGGCGGATCTCCAGCTCCTTGTTGACCTTTGATGAAGTCGGTCTCGACGAGCACGTCATGTCCACGCTCCTCCGCAAGACCAGGGGCTTGATCCTCGTCACCGGTCCGACCGGATCGGGGAAGTCGACCACGCTCGCCACCATGGTCGACTGGATCAACGCGAACCTCCAGCGGCACATCGTGACGATCGAAGATCCTGTCGAGTTCTTCCATCGCCCCAAGCAGAGCCTCATCACCCAGCGCGAGGTCGGAGAGGACGTGCCGACGTTCCCCGAAGCGATGCGCCGGGTCCTGCGTCAAGACCCCGATGTGGTCATGCTCGGTGAGATGCGCGACCTCGACACGATCGCGGCGGCGGTCAGCGCGGCAGAGACGGGCCACCTCGTCCTGGCGACGCTGCACACCACCGGCAGCGCCACCACGGTGAGCCGGATCATCGACGCCTTCCCATCCGGCCAGCAGTCCCAGATCCGGGTGCAGTTGGCGATGTCGCTCACGGCCGTCGTCTCCCAGGTGCTCGTGCCGGCGCGCCCCACCGAGGGGAGCGAGGAGCCCAGTTCGCGGGTGGCGGCGCTCGAGGTGATGCTGATGACCCCGGCGATCGCCAACATGGTCCGCAACAACGAGATCAACCGGATCAACGACGTGATCCAGACCTCACGTCACCTGGGGATGTTCCGCCTCGACGATCACCTGCTCCGACTCGTGGAGCAGAAGCGGATCACCGCCGCCGACGCCGCGATCTTCTCTTCGGATCCTGCGGCGCTGTTGCAGCGACTGGCGCGCTGAGAGCGTCCGCCAATAGGCGGGCGCTCTTGCGCGATGCTGATGGCTCTTCGGCCGGAGGCCTCATCGCGGTGCGGTTGGGGTCTCCAGCCCCAACCGCCGAGTCCGCGCCTATCGGCGCGCCCTCTGAGCTGATGGCTCTTGGGCCGGGGGCTTCATCGCGGTGCGGTTGGGGTCCCCAGCCCCAACCGCCGAGTCCGCGCCTATCGGCGCGCCCTCTGAGTCCCCGGACCGGCGGCCGGACTCACACGCGCTCGGGAACCCCGAACCGAACGGTGATCGCGGCGCCACCTAGGTTGCTGGTGGCGACGGTCATGGTCCCTCCGCTGCGTTCGGCGATACGACGGACGATGTCGAGGCCGAGGCCCGTCGACCGTCTGCTGCTGGTCCCCCTGACCAATTGCGACGGGTCGAACCCCCCTCCGCCGTCCTCGACGCAGAGCATGGCCTCTCTGGCGTCGACCCGCACCGTGATCGGCGCGCCGGCCGGCGTGTGAGCGAAGACGTTTTCGAGCAAGGTGTCCATGACGGTGGTCGCGTCGGCCGGGGCGGCGTGGATCGGTACCGAGTCGATGGGAATGTCGAGGGTCAGTGTCCGGTGCTGCTCCAGCGCGAGGACAGCCCAGAACTCGGCCCTCGCTCTGGAGACCCCGGCCAGGTCGGCGTGGCGGATCGCTTCCTCACCACGAGATCGCGCCTCCCGGATCACCTCGTTCACCGCCCCTTCGAGCATCCCGACGTCGTCGAGCAGTTGCGTGCGGATCTTGGTGTCGGCGATCCCCTCGACTTGGAGGCGAAGGGCAGCGAGTGGGGTACGTAGCCCGTGAGAGAGATCGGCGGCTGCCTCGCGTTCTTCTTGGATGAGATCTCCGAGCCGTTCGGCGAGGTCGTTGAAGGCCCGGCTCACCTCGGCGATCTCAGGTGGCCCGCCTGGCTTCACTCGTGTCCCCAGGTCCCCACCGGCCAGGGCCGCCGTTGCTGCTCGCAAGCGTGCCACCGGGTCGATGATCGAGCGCCCGAGTCGATCTGCGCCGGCGAGAGCCACCAGCACGAGGAGCAGGGTGAGCATGCCGAGAATCAGCCACGCGCGGGTGACTCCTTCATGCAAATCGGATTCGGGCACCGCGATCCTGATCACGATGACGGCCTCGGCGGTGATCACCGGTACCAGTACCGCTGCGCCATCCGCGGTGGTCGCGGTGAAAGCGGTGCCTTGGCGCGAGACGGCCACATCGGGGTCGGCGGCATCCCCGATTCCCACCACGGTGCCGTCGGGAAGGAAGATCCCGGCATAGGCGGGGGTACCGAACGCGTCGAGCACGGCGGCCGCGGTCACAGCATCGGCGGGCGTGCCGCCGAATGACGTCGCCACGGCCAGCGCCGTGGCGATCGACCTGGCGTCACCCTCGGCCCGAGACAGAGCCCGATCTTCCGCCTGGCGGCGTACCACGATGCCCAGAGGGACGACGAACGACACGATGATCATCGCGGTGACCGCGAGCGTGACGGTGGCGAGGCGGCGTCTCACGAGTCCGGGTCGACGAGCTTGACCCCGACCCCGTATACCGTGCGGAGGTAGTGGGGCTCCGCGGCAGTCTCGCCGAGTTTGCGACGGAGCCAGGAGAGATGGACGTCCACGGTGCTGTCGCTCCCCCCATACGGCTCGCGCCAGACTTCGCCGAGGAGTTCGCGTTTGGACACGACCTCCCCGGTGCGTTCAGCCAGGTACGCGAGCACGTCGAACTCCTTGCGCGACAGTTCGAGCGGTGTCCCATCGAGCGTGGCCACCCGGCCGCCGACATCGATCGTCAGGCCACCTACCGCCGTCATCGGTGAGGCCGCCTTGGCCTCCGATCGCCTGAGCACCGCCCGGATCCGGGCTTCGAGCTGGTCGACGGAGAACGGCTTGGTGAGGTAGTCGTCGGCACCCGAATCGAGCAGGGCGACGATGGCGCTTTCGTCACTGCGGGCCGTCGCAATGATCACCGGGACGTCGCTCACCGCCCTGATCATCTTGAGAAGCTCCGATCCGTCGATGTCGGGAAGACCCAGATCCAGCACGACCACGTCGGGCCGTTGTTCGACCGCGGTCGAGAGCCCCTCGAATCCAGAGCGTCGGGCATCCACGGCGTGCCCACGCTCGGCGAGCGCTTTGGTGAGCCGTTCTCGGATCCGCTGATCGTCCTCGATGATGAGGATGGCGGCCATGGCACGCACGATAGGGTGCCTGCACGGAGTTACCCGACGCCTTCAGGAGTCCTTAACCATCTCTTGTGATCCGGAAACGCCCGGGAGAGCCACAATGGCAGGGTGCTGAAGCGTCTCGCCGTCATCGTCGCCTGGGTCGTGGCCACCTTCGCCACGGCGACCATCACGCTCGCCGCCGTCGGCCGGGCGGGGGGTGAGGTGTCAGATCGACCCGCGGTGCCGATCTCCGGTGTCGAACTCGCCGCCCGGTTTGCCACGGCGACCACCACCATCCCGGGTTCGACGACGGTGGTTCCGACGACGCTCTCCCCGACGATCGACACGACGCTCGCGGGGGGCTCGACCACTACGGATGGATCGACGACCACGGGTGGGTCGACCACCACGACGCGCTCGGGGACGACGACCACGACGCCGGCCCCGACTACGACGACGGCGCCGGTCGCCACGACCACCGCCGCGTCCCAGACGCTCACCTACGAACAGGAGAACGTCGGTCGCGTGACCATCAAGGTGGAGGGTTCGAAGGTGACCTATGTGTCCTCGGTGGTCCTGGGGAGCCGCTATCACGTCGAGGAGTACGAACCGGAAGATGGGAAGATCGTGGTCGAGTTCGAAGGTGATGAATCCCCGGACTACACCTTCACCGCCGAGGTCAAGAACGGGTCCCTCCAGGCCGGGTTCGCCAGCTCGGGGCACGACGACTGATCGTGCGGTCCGTTGGCTACTCTGGCCCGATGCGTCGCGCCATTGCCCTCTCGATGTCGATCGCCATCGCCCTCGTCGTCTCCGGTTGCGGCGACGACACCACCGCCACGACGGCCGGTCCGGTTGACGTCGCGGTCACCGTCGTCGCCGGGACGGTGACGGTCACGGTCGGCGGTGCGCCGGCCTCCGACCACGTCTCCGTCGCCGAGGGTGCCCAGGTGCACCTGTCGGTGACATCGGACGTCGCCGACGAGGTACATCTTCACGGGTACGACATGATGGTCGACCTCGAGGAGGGCGTCGCGGGGTCGATCGACTTCACCGCGAACATCGCCGGGATCTTCGAGGTCGAGCTCGAGGCCTCGGCATTGCACTTGATCGATCTCGAAGTCGCATGAAGCGGGTGGTCGCGGTCGGTGCGGCTGCCCTCCTTCTGCTTGCCATCCCGGTGCCGGCGCTGGCTCATGGCCTCGGCGGACGCAAGGACCTTCCGGTGCCGCTGGAGTTCTTCGTGGTCGGCGCCGCCGTGGTGCTGCTCGTGTCGTTCGGGGCACTCGCCGTCCTGTGGCCGACGCCTCGGCTCCAAGACGGCCCTCGATTCCGGGGTGACGGCCGGGCCGTGCCGGACTGGCTGGGCCGGACCGCTGCCGGGTTCGGCCTGGCGTTCTTCGCCCTCATCGTCGCTGCCGGCCTGTTCGGTGACCCCAACGCTCGAAGCAACATCGCCCCGGTGGGGGTGTGGGTGCTGTTCTGGTTGGTCGTCCCGTTCTTGGCAGCCCTCGTGGGCAATGCCTGGTCGTTCTTCAGCCCCTGGCGCACCACCGGCGAGATGCTGGGTCTCGACGGCCCCGGCGGTCCGGGGAGGGCAGGGGTGTGGCCTGCGGCCGTCGGGTTCGTCGCCTTCGCCTGGATGGAGCTGGTGTCGGGCCGTTCGGCCGAGCCGCGCTTCATCGGGATCGCCGCAGTCGGGTACTTCGCCTACATCACGGTGATCGCCTCCCGGGTGGGGATCGATCGGACGGTGGCGTCGTTCGACACCTTCGGCGTGTACAACCGCCTCGTCAGCGCCATTTCGCCGCTGGGCCGGCGATCCGACGGTCGTGTCGGACGGCGCGGCTGGCTTCGTGCACTGCCGGTGCTCCCGATGTGGCCGGGCCTCGTCTTCTTCGTGATCGCCTTGATCGGAACCGTCACGTTCGACGGCCTGTCTGCGACCCCGTGGTGGGACGGCGTCTCGTTCTCCCTCGCCGGCGCTGCCCAGCGGGCGATCTGGTTCCGTACGCTGGGGCTGCTCTTCGCTCTCGGGGTCGTCGGCGCCGCCTATCTCGCCGCCTCATGGACGGCGTCGCGGATCGCTCGTAGCCCGACGATGAGGACCCGGGAGGTGGCGAGGTCGTTCGCCCACACCCTCATCCCGATCGCTCTCGCCTACGCAGTGGCGCACTACTTCACCCTGATCCTGTTCGAGGGTCAGTTGATCGTGCCCGCACTCAGCGACCCCCTCGGCTTGGGGTGGGATCTCTTCGGGACGGTCGACTTCAAGCCCAACTACACCTGGTTGGCACCTGCGGTCGTGTGGTACGTCCAGGTGGCGGTGATCGTCGGCGGGCATCTCATCGGCGTGGTGCTCGCCCACGACAGGGCGCTTGCGGTGTTCCCGACCGACCGGGCCGTACGAACCCAATACGCGATGCTGGGACTGATGGTCGCCCTCACCTCGCTCGGGTTGATCATCCTGGCGGTCTGACCGCGCTCGGAGAGGATCCGATGCGGCGTCGCCGATCTCCGGCGACCTCATCAAGCCGTCGTCCAGGCACGGTTCTCCCGGGCCGCCACCCGGCTGATCACCGCCGCTCGACGCCTGCTCGGGACCTACACTCGCCGCCGGTGCGGTTGACGGTGCTGGGCTCGAACGGGACCTACCCGACGCCGGGTCATCCGGCCTCCGGGTACGCCGTCAGCACGCCCACCACCACGGTGCTCCTCGACCTCGGGCCCGGCGTCTTCGTTGCCTCCGTCGCCGCCGGGCTCGTCCCCGACGCGGTGGTCCTCACCCACGTGCACCCGGATCATTGCTCCGACGTCTTCGCGCTGTTGGCTGCCCTTCGTTTCGGTGATCCCGCCCGATGGGGGCTGCCGGTGATGGTGCCCGCAGGTTTGGTCGCACGGGTGGCGGCCTTTCTCGGGGCGGGGGACACCCACGACCTGCACCGGGTGCTCGAGTTCGACGAGGTGACGCCGGGAGATCTTCGGGTCGTGGGCGATCTCTCGGTCCGGTTCGGGGCGGCGATCCACCCGGTGCCGGCACTCATCGTGTCCATCGATGACGGCCGTCGCCGCCTGGTGTACAGCGGGGACACCGGTCCGGGCGGTGATCTGGCGGCGTTGGCGAAGGGCTGCGACCTCCTGCTGTGCGAGGCGACCCTGCAAGGCGCGCTCGGCAAAGACCGATATCCGTATCACCTGTCCGCGCTGGAGGCAGGGGCGATCGGACGGGCGGCCGGAGTGGGGCGGCTGCTGGTGACACATCTGAGCCCTACGCTCGACGCTGCGGTGTCGATGTCCGAAGCCGGTCACGAATTCGATGGGTCGCTCGATCTGGCGGTCCCCGGGATGGAGGTAGAGCTGTGAGTGAGCCGCGCAAACCCGAGGAGCTGCGGCAGGTACGCATCACCCGCGGGTTCACCGAGATGACCCCGGGTTCCGTTCTCATCGAGATGGGGCGGACGCGGGTGCTGTGCACCGCGTCGTTCAGCGACGACGTCCCCCCGTGGATGCGCAACCAGGGCAAAGGGTGGTTGACGGCCGAGTACGCCATGCTTCCCGGTTCCAGCCCGGAGCGGGTGTCGCGCTCGTCGATCAGCGGCGGCCGCACCAAGGAGATCCAGCGGCTCATCGGCCGTTCGTTGCGGGCGGTCGTCGACCTGGCGGCGATGGGGGAGGCCACGCTGCGCATCGACTGCGACGTCCTTCAGGCGGACGGCGGCACCCGCACCGCAGCGATCACCGGGGCGTGGGTCGCCGTCAAAGACGCCGTCGCCGTCGGCCTCGAGTCGGGTGTCATCTCGGCTGATCCGGTGACCGACCATTGCGCGGCGGTGAGTGTCGGAGTGGTGGCGGGGGTCCCCACGCTCGATCTCGCCTACGAGCAGGACTCCTCCGCCGACGTGGACATGAACGTGGTGATGACCGGTTCGGGCGGGATCATCGAGGTGCAAGGAACCGCAGAGCGCAACCCGTTCACCCGCGCCGCGCTCGATCGGCTCCTGGACCTGGCGGCCTCGGGTGTCGACAGGCTCGTGGTCGCGCAGCGCGAGGCACTCGGCCGGTGATCTCGCGGGTCGTGGTTGCCACCAAGAATCCCGACAAGCGGGCGGAGGTGGTGGCGGTGCTCGCCCGGCTCGCCCCGGAGATCGCGATCGTCACCGATGTCGACTGGCCCGAGGTCGACGAGACCGGAGACACCCTGCGGGTAAACGCCCTTCTCAAGGCGCGTGCGGCCGCCGCGGCCACCGGTGTGGCCTGCTTGGCCGACGACACCGGACTCGAGGTCGATGCTCTCGACGGCGCTCCAGGGGTACACACCGCCCGGTTTGGGGGACCCGGCGCGATCTATGCCGAGAATCGGTCCGCCCTCCTGGCGGCGCTGGATGGAATCACCTCCCGGAATGCACGATTCCGCACGGTCGTCGCCCTGGTCGACGGAGACGAGGAGATCACTGCAGAGGGAGTACTCGAGGGAACGATCGCCTCGGCCGAACGGGGGACCGGTGGCTTCGGGTACGACCCGATCTTCGAGGTGGACGGGAAGACGCTCTCCGAACACGGCGCCGACGCCAAGAGCCGATTCAGCCACCGGGCGGTGGCAATCGCCGACCTGATCAACCGCCTCACGGTGACCCCGTGAGTTGGCTCCGGGGGGCGTAGGGTGCCCGTCATGTCGCGTCCGCTCGCCGTGCTGCTCTTCGGCATGGTCATCGGTGTCGCCACGCTTCCCGCCGCGGCCGCCGACGTCTTCGGGTCCGGCGTAGTCGTCATCGTTCCGGCGTCGACGCCGGAAGGCTCGTCGTTCAGGCTGAAGGCGACCTACGACGGCTCGGGTGGCGCCCCCGACGGCGCGGTTCGGATCAGGTGGGACGCCACAACCGAGACCAACCTCGGCCCACCGTCGTCACCTCCATACGAGCTCACCACCCGCCACATCTTCACCGACGACGGCACTACGACGATTCCGGTGTGGTTCCGGGTGGGGTCCGACCTGTACCGGGGGGCCGCTTCGATCGAGGTCACCAACGTTGCCCCGACGCTCGTCGACGTCGCCGACGACTTCGCCCCGCTCGGGGAGCCCTTCTCACTCGAGGTCGATTTCACCGATCCCGGCGCCGACACCCACACGGTTGCCATCGATTGGGGTGACGACACGATCCTGCGGCCCACCGCATCCGGATCGGGCAGGAGATTCGCTCACACGTACACCACCGCAGGCACGGTGTCGGTGACCGTCGGTGTCGTCGACGACGATGGTGGTGCCGACTCCGCCTCGTTCCAGATGGAGGTCGGCGAGGGATGCTTTGGTCGGCAGGTGACCGTCGACATGGCTGCGATGGGTGTCCACTCGTTCACGGGCACCGACGCCGACGACGTGGTTCTCGGCACCAGCGGCGACGACACGATCTACACGAGGGGTGGCGCCGACGCGGTATGTGCCGGCAAGGGGGATGACGTCGTCATCGCCGGTCCCGGCAACGACCAGGTTGATGGCGGACAGGGAGCCGATCGGATCAAAGGCCTGGACGGCGCCGACGCACTCGAGGGCGGACCAGGAGCCGACCTGATCACCGGGGGAGGGGGGAGAGACGTGCTCCACGGAGGCAGCGGCGTCGACATCCTCCAAGGCGGTTCGGGAGACGACTTCCTCTTTCGCAGTGAGTCTCCGGGCGCCGACACGATGCGTCCCGGGAAAGGCGCCGACATCGCCGAGACGGGCCAGCGGGGCACGGACGGGGCGATCCGCCGCTACCTCACCGCCGAGGAGGCGATGGCCTTGCGGGGGGCCGGGCTGCTCAGCGAGTTCACGACCTATCACCCGGTCGGCCAGGCCCGGGTCACCAACATCCAGACGATCGCCGACGCCGTCAACGGATACGTCGTCATGCCCGGAGAGTGGTTCTCGCTCAACGCGGTGGTCGGGCCGCGCACCCAGGCCAAGGGGTACGTGTTGGCCGGGGCGATCCTCGGGGGGTTCGTGCAATGCTGCGATGATCCCGCCAACGTCGGCGGCGGGACCTCGCAATTCGCCACCACGTTCTACAACGCGATCTTCTTCAGCGGCCTCGAGGACGTGCCCACCAGCCTGAGGTCCCGGCCGCCCAACGTCGCCAACTCGCCACACACGCTGTGGTTCTCGAAGTACCCCGCGGGGCGGGAGGCGACCATGGGGTATCCGGGCAACGACGTCCGCTTCCGCAACGACACCGGCACCGCAGTGCTCATCGTCACCGACCACGGACCGAGAGCCACGGCGGACCACATCACCGTGCGCCTGTACGGCGACACCGGGGGCAGGACCGTCGAAGCGATCCATTCCTGCCGCCCTCCGTTGACGACGATCTTCCCCGAGGTCAACGCCCCGCGGGCGGCGTGCGCCACCTACGCGACGAGCCAGAGGGTGTACGTGGCCAACCGGTCCTATTCACCCACCAGGAGCGACGTGACCCCGGGCCAGCGGGGCTTCAACATCACCGTCACCCGGGTGATCCACTGGCCTGGTGGAGCCACCACCTCGATTCCGTTCCCGTGGCACTACGACGCCGGCCCGATGGTCATCGAGACCCATCCCTGCAACATCCCGAGGGGGTACGCCGGGTACACCGGAGAGGTGTGTCCGCCGGGGTAGGGAGGGGGGTGTTCGGGGTACCGGGGCAGAGGTGGGTGGTTCGGGTCTCTCTCACCCCGAGTTCGCCGCCGTCGTCCGCATCTCCCTCAGATACGCCACGACCCCGAACAGCAGCGCGGCGCCCATGAGCGGCGTGAAGATGCGCTTGAGGAGCGGTTCGACGAGTACCAGGCCGACGATGAACCCGGCGGTGCCGATCGTCACCCCCCACAGCAGGACCCGGTCGACCATCGTGCTCGCCTTGCCGTGCAGGGTGAGGGCGAGCGCTCCGAACCCGGCGTTGGTCATCACTCCGATGAACATGGCGTGGTCGAAGCTGGCGAGCAGACCCTCGTCCTTGAGGGAGAGCGCGGCGATGTTCATTGCTCCACCGACGTAACGGATCACGATGATCGTGAGCAAGGTGAGGTATCCGATGAGGAACACCATGCCGATTCGCGCAAACAGACCGGTGCCGGCTCCCTTCCACGTCGATGGCCGCAGATCGCTACGGCGGCGCACGATGAGCATCACCACCCCGGCGACCATCGCCGTATTGGCCGGCGCGAGCAGCACGTCGTCGACGCGCAGGACGAAGACGACGTCCACGACGATTCCGGCGATGAACAGCATCCACATCTGGAACACGCCGCCAAAGCTCGCCCCGATGGGGCGGTCACCGAGCAGCCACTCGATCATGCTGAAGGCAGCCAGCAGCTGGAACCCGATCATCATCGACGCCGGGTGCGCCTGAGAGATGGCGTTGGCGGTCGCCTGTGACAATCCGGGGACGTGACGGCCGGAAAGGGCAACGCCGAGGGCAATGCCGAACAAGGCGCCGATGACCAGCGCGGTGAAGGCCAGCAGCAGCCCGAGCCGGGCGACGGTGCGGGCGACATCCATCTGAAAGTGGATCATCCACGCCAGGAACCAGATGATCACGACCAGCAGGATGGCCCCGGTGATCGGTCGACCGAGGCGATTTCCCGGGATGCCATCGCCTGCGTAGAACGCCGCCACGAAGAGGAGGACCGCCCCGCTCATCGCCGTGGCCAGCCATCGCGCCCTGGTGATCTCGGCCGGCGGGACGGCGCGGCTGTCGGTGAACACGAGCAAGGTCGCCCCGGTCAGCGCCAGCGTGATCCAGCCGAGCGCCCCCGCGTGCACGTGGCCCATGAGCGTGTCGTTATCGGGGGTGTAGACGTCGATCCCGTTGAGGATTCCGGTGACGATGGTGGTGACGAACAGCACCAAGGCGCCGATGAAGGCGATCCTTGCTGCCGGCCAGAGTTGCGACCGGATGGTGATGGGTCCTCTCTCGCCTACGTGGTGGGAACACGATACGCGGGATGTCGATGGAGCGTCGGAATCCCGGGGGGACTTCACAGGTGATTTGTGTGGCCGGCGGGTCGTGGCTCGGTGGCTCGCCCACAGGGGAACAAGGACCCTAGATGTGGGCAGCGCTCGGGGCATCATGGCCGATGGACTCGGATCTCTCCTGATGCGGTCGGCGCGCGTCGTCGCCCGGCGGGGGGAGGGAGAGGATTGCGGATGTGAGCCACGGGACGGCGATGCTGCCCACCTCGTTGCGCGTGGTCGTCGTCGTGGCGATGCTGTCCGTGGTGGCGGCGCCCGGCGGTCGTGGGGCAGCGGAGCCGGACCACGACGCCGGACTCGAACCTCACTGGTTGAGTGACATCGTGTCTCGTTCCGACCAGGCAGGTGCCGAGGCGTTCGAAATGAGGGTGGTCGTGGCTGCGGACGAGGAGTTCGTTCGGGCGCGCGGGCCGGGGTGGGCGAGTGAGGCCCGCGCCGTCGTGATGGGAGCGGCGGACCTCATGGGTCAGGTCGATCTTGCGCTCACGGTGACCCGGGTGACGCGGTGGGAGTCACCGCCGGGGCGGCTTCCCGACCTCGTCGGCGATGCCGTGTCGCAGGTCGGTCTTCCGCCGGATGCGCTTCTCGTTGCGCTGACGTCGCAAAGCTCGAACGGGTCCCCGACGTATGACGGCTGGGCATCGGCGAGCCGTCCCGTCATCGTGATCAAAGTCACCGACCCCTATCGCCCGACCCTTCCCTCGTTGGTTGCCCACGAGATCGGCCACATGTTGGGCCTCGACGAGCATGGCTCGGACCACCGAGGCGACGACGATGGGTGCCTGATGGTGGGAACCGGGTATAGGAACGGGGAGCGGTGGTGCCCCGAGGACGAGGAAGCGGTGGCTCGGGCGCTGGCGAGCCTCCCCTGACCGGGGGCCCCGAGGTCACCTCGCGCGAATCACCGGGCTGCCGCCAGGCAGCCCGGTGATTCGACCCTGGTCGTCGGAGGTCAGGCGCCCTCGACCACGATGGTTCCGAACATCCCGGCCTCGAAGTGGCCCTCGATCAGGCAGACGATGTCGTAGGTGCCCGCGACCTGTGGGATCAAGAACAGGTCGGTCTCCGCTCCGGCGAAGGTCTCCACCTCCACCAGGGTCGGGGCCTTGAACTCCCCGGATGCATCCTCGGCCTTGCGAAACGCAATGGTGTTGAAGAAGTCCGATGCCGTGGCCTCGTGCTTGACGGCCCCGGTGTTGTTGAACACCAGCTTGTAGGGCTGGCCCACCTTGAGATGGATCTCATTGGGAGCGAACGCAAACTCAATGAGCTCGACCTCGACCGTCTCCATCGCGCTCCAGTCCGCAG
Source organism: Acidimicrobiia bacterium (assembly GCA_035286665.1). Taxonomy (GTDB): domain Bacteria; phylum Actinomycetota; class Acidimicrobiia; order Spongiisociales; family UBA11373; genus RBG-16-68-21. Next base: position 17,895 of record DATECY010000019.1, on the reverse strand, counting down.
CGGCCACGAGGTCGGCACCACCGGCGAACCAGGGTCCGTCCGCGAACGCCGTGAGGATCGGAAGCGGCGTCGTCGGCGGCGTGCCGACCACCGTCACGGTTCCCCGCATTCCGGCCTCGAGGTGGCCTTCGATCTCGCAGAGGAGGTCGAAGGTCCCGGTCGAGATCGGAACGAAGAACAGCTCCACGGTCTGACCGGCGAACACCTCGATCTCGGTGAAGTACGGGGCCTTGATCTCGCTCTGGCCGCTCTCGGCCTTCCTCCAAGCGACGGATGCGAAGAAATCCTCGGCTGTGAACTCGTGCTTGATTTGGCCGACGTTGACCAGCTCGACCTTGTAGGGCTTTCCGGCCTCGAAGGTGAGGGCGCTCGGCGTGAAGTAGTACTCACCGAGTTCCACTCGGACGGTCTCCGCGTTGTCCCAGTCGGCTGCTTTCGTGCCGGCGAAGTCGGCGGCGTTCTGTACGTATGTCTCGACCACGTGGCCGTGGCCGTCGTCGGGGGTGGTCGCTACGGTGGTCGTGCCGTCGGGGCTGGTGACGACGGCCGTGCCGTCGCCCCCACACGCCACCAGGACCACCGCGAAGGCGGCACTCAAGATCAACCATCTCTTTGACATCGTGATGCGCTCCTCTGGTGTTACTGGGGACACTCTGCAGCCGAGCGAGCGGGAGTACATCGCTCCAACCCCCGAAATCCTGTGTGGTGGACACCCCATTTCAGAGTGGGGCGTTTGGGGGATCGACGATGGATCCCGATCAAGGATCCAGGTGGATGAGACCCTTGCGGATGGCGTACTTGGTCAGTGCGACCCGGGAATGGAGATCGAGCTTGGTCATGATGTGGTCGCGATGGCTCTGAACGGTGTGGGGACTCAGATGGAGCACCTCGCTGATCCGGGTGGTGGTCAGACCTTCCGCGATGAGCCGAACGACCTCGATTTCGCGCTCGCTGAGACCGTCATAGTCGGCGGAGTCTGCGACCTCTGCTACCCGGCGTAGATAGTCGCTGACGAGGTTCCCGGTCAGCTTGTGAAAGACATAGGTCTCTCCGGAAGCCACGGTGCGAACGGCCGAGAGGAGGTCTCTGACATCGGCGCCCTTCAACACGTATCCGGAGGCGCCGGCTCGCAGGGCCTGAAACAGATAGTCCTCGCTCTCGTGCATGGTCACGATCAGCACCTTCACTTCAGGAACCCGCTCCTTCACCTGTGCGGTGAGGTCGATGCCGCTCGTGCCCGGTAGGCCGATGTCGATCAGGGCCACGTCCGGCGTCTTGGCTGCGAGCATCGCCAGGGCGGTCTCGGCATCGCCGGCCTCACCGACGACCTCGAGGTCGGGCTCACCGTCGAGGAGTCCCACGAGACCCTGACGCATCACGGGGTGGTCGTCGACGACCGCGACCCGGATCACGCCGTCCTCGCGTGGTCGTCGGTCAGCGGGATCTCGACGTCGAGCGTCGTCCCGCCGCCGAGCTCGGAACGAATTTCCATCCGACCTCTGAGCAAGGCCACCCGCTCCCGCATCCCGGCGATTCCCACGTGCTGGTCGAGATGGTCGCGACTCGTCGGGTCGTGCGCGTCGAATCCCCCGCCGTCATCGGACACCACGATTCGCGCGGCGTTCTCTCCGATCGAGAACGTGATGTGGACACGGTCGGCCCCGGAATGCTTGACGACGTTGGTCATCGCCTCCTGGGCGATCCGAAACAGCGCAGTCTCTACGTGAGAGTCGAGCCGCTCCTCGGGGCGATCGACGTCGAGCGTCCACGTGATGCCCTCCGGGTCGAGTCGGGTCTCGGCATACCATCGGATTGCCGGGGTGAGACCCATGTCGTCGAGCACCGAGGGACGCAGATCGAGGATGAGGCGTCTGGTGTCCTGAAGGAGTTGGGTCACCAGGGACTTGGCTACGGCGAGGTGGGCCGACGATGCCTCGCCCGGGATGGCGTCGCGGGCGCGATCGAGGCTGATGGCGAGCGCCCCGAGGGTCTGCGCGGTGTCGTCATGCAGTTCACGAGCCAACCGGTGGCGCTCTTCCTCCTGAGCAGAGATGACCTTGCTCAGCAACTCACCCAGTTCGGCGGTGCGCGCCCTGACTCGGGACTCGAGCCCTCGATTGGCGTCTTCGACCGCCTGATAGGCGCGTCGAGTCTGCTGCCGCATCGATTCGAGGCTTTCGACCAGAGTGCCCACCTCATCGTTGGCCGCTACCTCGATCGGGCTCTCGAGGTCGCCCTGCGCCATTCGCTTGGCGGCGAGGGTGAGCTGCTCCGTCGGTCTGACCACGGCTTTCGTCGTGAACCAGGCGATGGCCAGGGCGACGGCGAAGCCGATCCCGCTCCACACCAGTAACTGTCGACGGAGGTGCAGGGGGAGGGCCAGCGCCACGTCGATCGGTTGTTCGAGCACGAGCGTGAAGCCCGAGTCGCCCAAGGGCACGACACTCATCACATGGTCCTTCTCGTCATCACCACCCGCGGTGTTGTGCCGCAGGACGACGGCGTCGCGTATCGGGCCGAGCTCGCTTGTCGCTGCAAAGTGGTCGCTGGGCTCACCGGGTCCATCGTGGCCTCCGATGTCGAGTACCACGGTGCCATCGGGTGCCATCACCTCGAGGTGGTAGAGCTCGTTCGGATTCGGGTCCGTCGAGCCGTGCTCAGGGGATCCGGTATCGCCGGGGCGGTATGACGACGGCACGAAGGCGGCGGAGGAGTTGTGGGCAGCGAGATGAACGACGATCCAGGTCGGCCCGGTCGGATCGTCCCCGATCCTCGTCGCGACGAGGGCGAAACCCGGCTCGGTACCCGTCCCGTCCACGGGTGGGAGGACGAGTTGGTCCCCGACGGCCTGGCCACTCCCACCGGCGATCGGCACCTCGGCGGTGAAGGCTGCTCCGGCGCTCACCAGCAACTCGCCTGCTCCGTCCAGCACCTGGACGCCCGAGGCGTGGAAGAAGGCAAACGAGTTGGAGAGCGTCAGATGGCGCATGAGGTCTTCGGGGTCACGGCTCTGTGCACTGCGCGTGTCCGTGGTGACGTGCAAGAGGTCCCGTTCGATGGTCACGCCGATCGTGCGTGCCGTGCTGAGACGTTCCTGGAACACCAGCGATGTGGCTTGGTCGAGGGCACGTAGCCCGAAGAATATGAGGAGGCCGAACATGGTCGTCAGCCCTACGGCCACATAGAGCATGATGCGTCGTTGGATACCCATCCCCCGAAAGCGCCCGGCGGGGCTGGCAGATGAGGGCCGTCTCAGGGACATCGTCGACGCCGCCCTTCTGTGAGGTAGCGGGAACCGGGGGAGGCCTTGTCCAGAATGCGGGGGAGACCACGCCAGGGTCTCCCGACCTGTTCGGAGCCATCCTGGCTGAGGTCGGGGATTCCGGCAAGCGACCGCGGGGGTCCAGGACGCGCCGGGGGCGCCGGGAGGCACGCCGGCCCCCGACTCCAATCCTCCCCCCGCACCGGCACGCAGGCGTAACCTGAGGCCACGTCCAGATGCGGAGGCTCACATGGACACATGGGATCCCCAGGTCGTGGTGGTCGGCGTCGATGGCTCCGAGCGCAGCGTACGCGCCGCTCAGGTTGCCGCCGGCATCGCCCGGACCCATGGGGCCCGGCTTCACGTGGTGACGGTGGTGCGGCCCCCTGAAGGCTGGTGGGGCGTCGTGGGCTCGCCGCCGCCGGCGGACGCCCTCTCCGCCTCGATGGCCGATGCCCAGAGGACGGTGCTCGACGAGACGATCGCCCAGATCGACGCCACCGGCATCGAGGTCATGTCGTCGGAGGAGATCGGCGATCCGGCGACCGCATTGGCGGATCTGTGCGCCGAGGTCGACGCCGACGTACTCGTCGTCGGGAGACGCGGAGCAGGTATGGTCGAGCGAATCATCCTTGGCTCGGTCGCCGACCGGCTCGCCCACGACGCCCCGTGCCCGCTGCTGATCGTCCCCTGAGTTCTCGTTCCGGCCTAGATTCGTCGGGAGTCTGATTTCGACAAGGAGGTCCCCGGTGAATCGAGTCGTGCTCGTCATCTTCGCGTTGGCTCTGGTGGTGTCGGCTTGTGGCGACGACGCCGCTACCACGACGACGACCACCCAGGCCGGCGTGCCGAGTACCCAGACGGGGGCGACCACCACTGCCGCCACCAACACGACGGCGGCGGCCGGAGGGCCTGGCGGATGCACGGTGATGGTGACCGGCGACCTGGAGACCTCGTGGACGGGCCCCGATGGGATGTCCGCCTTCACCAGCGACTACTGGTACACCGAAGACGAGCTGCGCTCGCAATGGGGCTTCATCGGCGACCCCAACATCCCCTTCGACACCGCATTCGCGTCCGGGCAGCAGATCGTCAGCCTGTTTCTCGGCAACTGTGCCGGCCCGAGCTCGGAGCTGGTGTCGATGTTCGCGTCGGTCACCGCCACCAGCGAGTCGCTCCCCTTCGGTCCCGGTGAGTACATCCTCGTCGCAGGGCTGTTCGCCGCGGAGGAACAGCCGGGGAACCAGCTGACGACGCTCCTCTCGATGGACAAGGACACGGTGTGGGTGCAGGAGGGGGAGGGCACCCTGACGATCACCGCCTGGGATCACCATCACGTGCAGGGCACGTTCACGCTGAACGCAGTGGAGCGGTTCTCCGACACCGATCGGCATGCCACCGTCACCGGTTCGTTCGACTTCACCTGCACCGCCAGCGTGTCCTGTTCCTGATGGCCATCGGACGCGATGAGGGGGCCGGTACGCCGGCCCCCTCATCATCAATCGGTGCTACCCGGCCTCAGCCGGTCACCACCAGCTCACCCAACATGCCGGCGGCGAAGTGGCCTTCGAGGCCACAGATGACCTGATAGGTTCCGGGTGCCGGTGGCGTGAAGGTGCCGCTGTTGGTCGCGCCCGCCTCGGCCTCGACCTCCCAGTACACGCCTTCCTCGGTGAATTCGTCCTCCGAGGCAATGGGTGCCTTCATGATCACCCATTCGTGCTCCGTGTCCGACGTGTTCGTCATGGTGAGCGTGACGTCCGTGCCGGACGCAACCGTCCATGAGGCCGGGGTGAAGGCGAAGCTCCGGGCGCTCGCCGCGATCTGCTGACTGTTGGCGTTGGCCGTGGTGTCGGTGCTGTCATCGTCGCCACATGCGCCGAGCACGAGCACGACGGCGGTGAGCGCGATCAACAGCCTTGTCTTTCTCATCATCGAGTCATCCCCTCCGGTGTGATATGAGGGGTCCGCCCCTCGACCGGTCATCGTAGCCGGGATGCTGGGGCGAAGCGTTGAGAAGCTCGGTCTTGCCACCGCCGGCCGCTGTCCGCTTCTCGCTGCCCGCAAGAGCCGTGTCGTCGCGTCTGTCGAACTACGAACTACGAGTTGCCGATGGCGTCTTGCATTGCGCATTGCGCATTGCGTATTGGGTCTTTGTGCGGGCGGTGGGACTCGAACCCACATCGGGCTTGCGCCCACCGGAGCCTAAGTCCGGCGCCTATGCCAATTCGGCTACGCCCGCGGAAGTTGGAGTTGCGACCTCTCCTCCGCAATCTACTTCGGTGACCGGTTCACGCGGCCCACGGTCGGCCGGGCAGGGATCCGGCCGACACTGCGATGAGGCGTCAGCCGAAGAGCCGAGAGCTGGTGGGCCTGACAGGACAGAGCGAGAACCGTCACTCATCGGGAAGGCCCACGGTCGGCCGGGCAGGGACCCGGCCGACACTGCGATGAGGCGTTAGCCGAAGAGCCGAGAACTGGTGGGTCGCCTGGGACTCGAACCCAGAACCTGCGGATTAAGAGTCCGTTGCTCTGCCAATTGAGCTAGCGACCCGGCGGGCAGGATAGCGAGGCAACGGCAACCTCAATGCCCTTGACCAATCGGCCGGCGTGGGTGCCGGGGTCTGCGACAATGCATCGGGCATCGGGCTGTGGCGCAGCTTGGCAGCGCACCTGCTTTGGGAGCAGGGGGTCGCCGGTTCGAATCCGGCCAGCCCGACGAGGTGAGCGGTTCGTCGCTTGCCCGTGTGGATCAGACGGTGCTGGTGTCGGTCGGGTGGTTGCCATGACCGCCGGGCATGTCACGAGAAATCCCGAGGTTCGCGTCGCGAACGACCGAAACTATCCTGGCTCGCTGTCGCGGGTGTAGCTCAATGGTAGAGCTCCAGCCTTCCAAGCTGGTGGTGAGGGTTCGATTCCCTTCACCCGCTCGACGGGCCGGTGCCGCCCTCGCCCCTGTAGCTCAGTGGACAGAGCAGGAGCCTTCTAAGCTCTTGGTCGGGGGTTCGAATCCCTCCGGGGGCGCCACACCGGTTCGTGGCATGGGGTTCGTGGCATGGTGGCCGTAGCTCAGTAGGCAGAGCGCCAGGTTGTGGTCCTGGAGGTCGGGGGTTCGAGACCCCTCGGTCACCCGAGAGAAGTGCGCCGCGGGGCGTCGACTCGGTGGCCTGGGTCCGACCCAGGCCACGATGGTGATGGGCCGTGTGGCTCCTTGCCACGTCAGGCGGCGGACCGACGATGCCGTCGTGCCGTCAGTTCTCGGAGGAGGCCAGGTTGATCGAGGTCAAGGACGCCGGCCGATTCGAGCGGATTCTCACGCTCAAGCTCGACGAGGCCGCCATCGCCGCCGGCAAGAAGCTCGCCGCCGTGCGTCTCGCCAAGGACACCAAGATCAGGGGATTCCGTCCCGGCAAGGCGCCGCTCAAGGTGGTTGAGACCATGGTCGGAGTCGAGGCGTTCCGCAAGGAAGCCATCGACGACGTACTTCCCAGGGCGCTCGCCGCCGCCATCGTCGAGGCAGAGCTGTCCCCGGCGGTGTACCCGCGTCTCGAAGACATGAGGGATGTCGCCGACGGTGTCGAAGTGGACGTTCGAATCACGCTGTGGCCGACCATCGACGCGCTGCCCGACTACGCAGGGCGCCGGGTCACCATCGAACGCCCCGACGTGACCGAGGCGGACGTCGACGCCCAGATCGAGCGAATGCGCGACCAGTTCGCCGAGCTCGAGGACGTGGGGCGCGAAGCGTTCGACGGCGACTTCGTGCTGGTCGACGTCAAGACGACCCTCGATGGTGCCGAGTTCGCCGCAGGGTCGGCCAGCGACATGCTCTACGAAGTCGGTTCGGACTCACTGCTGTCGGGCTTGGACGCCGCACTCCGGGGAGGCGGGGCGGGGACGATCGGGCGCTTCGAGACGGTTCTCCCGGTCGCGTTCGGTGAGGACGGCGGCAAGACGGTCAGCGTGCAGACGCTCGTGAAACAGGTCAAGAAGAAGAAGCTTCCGGAGGTCTCCGACGAATGGGTGTCGGAGGTGTCGGAGTTCGACACCGTGGCGGAAATGCGGGCGGAGCTCGACAAGCAGATGACCTCCATCAGGGTCCGATCCGCTCGGGCTCGGCTCGCCGACCAGGCGGTCGCCGACGCGGTGGCGGATCTCGACCTCGAACTTCCCGAAGGCCTGGTCGACGGAGAGATGGATTCGGTGTTCCACCGGTTCACCCATCGGCTGGAGAGCCAGGGAGTCCCCTTCGATCAGTACCTCGCCCTCACCGGCCAGGACCAGGAGGCGTTCGTGTCCGATCTCAGGTCCCAGGCCGAACTCAACCTACGAACCAGGGTCCTCCTCGAGGCGATCGCCGAACGAGAGGGAATCGAGGTGACGCCCGCGGAGTTGGAAGGCACCATCACCGCGCTCGCCGCCGCGTCGCGGATGCCGCTCGGCGAGTACCGCTTGGCACTCGCCGAAGGTGGTCAAGAAGCGACACTGTCCGGTGATATCCTGCGACGCAAGGCTGCCGACCGGCTTGCCGCGCTGGCGACACCGGTCGATGCCGACGGCAACCAGATCGAGCTCCCCGAGGTCGAGGTGGCCGCTGAGGCGGCATCCGGCGAGGTGGCCGATGAGGGTGAGGCGTCCGGGATCGCCCCGGCCGACGACGAACACGGGCTCGAGCCCGCGGAGGTTCAGGAATGAGGATCGAGAACAGCTATCTGGTTCCCACGGTGGTCGAGCAGACCAGCCGGGGGGAGCGCGCCTTCGACATCTACAGCCGACTGCTCAAGGAACGCATCATCTTCCTGGGCACGCCGATCGATGACACCGTCGCCAACCTGATCATGGCGCAGTTGCTCCACCTCGAGGGCGACGACCCCGAGAAGGACATCGCCCTCTACATCAACTCTCCGGGTGGGGCGATGACGTCGCTGATGGCGATCTACGACTCGATGAACTTCATCAAGCCCGACGTCGCCACCTACTGCATGGGCCAGGCTGCTTCGGCGGCGGCAGTGCTGCTCGCCGCCGGCGCCAAGGGCAAGCGCTTCGCCCTGCCTCACGCCCGCATCATGCTCCACCAGCCCCACATCGGCGGACTCGAGGGCCAGGCCACCGACATCGAAATCCACGCTCGCGAGATCATCCGGGTGAAGGACGACATGAATGAGATCCTGGCGTTCCACACCGGGCAGGATCTCGCCAAGATCAAGCTCGACACCGATCGTGACTTCTGGATGACCGCTCACGAGGCGCTCAAGTACGGCGTGGTCGACACGGTCCTCGAAGGGCGTGAGCTCAAGGCAGTCGCCGGCTGAAGCCGAAGGGAGCCAGCATGACGAAGTTCGGTGAGGGAGGCGACCTCCTCAAGTGCTCATTCTGCGGCAAGTCGCAGAAGCAGGTGAAGAAACTCATTGCCGGTCCCGGCGTGTACATCTGTGACGAGTGCATCGACCTCTGCAACGAGATCATCGAGGAAGAACTCGCCACCACGGAGGAGACTCCGTTTGCCGAGCTCCCCAAGCCGACCGACATCCACACCTTCCTCGAGGGTTACGTGGTCGGGCAGGAGCGTGCCAAGCGGGTCCTGTCGGTCGCCGTCTACAACCACTACAAGCGGGTACGTGTCGGACAGCGCGCCAAGGACGACGTGGAGCTCTCCAAATCGAACATCCTCCTGATCGGCCCGACCGGGTGTGGCAAGACGCTTCTCGCACAGACGCTCGCACGATTCCTCAACGTCCCGTTCGCCATCGCCGACGCCACCGCGCTCACCGAGGCGGGGTACGTGGGCGAGGACGTCGAGAACATCCTGCTGAAGCTGATCCAGGCCGCCGACTACGACATCAAGCGCGCTGAGACCGGGATCATCTACATCGACGAGATCGACAAGATCGCCCGCAAGGCCGAGAACCCGTCGATCACCCGCGACGTGTCCGGCGAAGGGGTTCAGCAGGCGTTGTTGAAGATCCTCGAGGGGACCGTGGCCTCGGTGCCGCCCCAGGGGGGCCGCAAGCATCCCCACCAGGAGTTCTTGCAGATCGACACCACGAACATGCTGTTCATCTGCGGGGGAGCATTCTCCGGCCTCGAGCACATCATCGAGAACCGGACCGGCAAGCGGACGATCGGTTTCGACGCTCACGTGCATGCGAAGAAGACCCGCGACGGCAACACGCTCTCCCAGGTGCTGCCCGAGGACCTCATGGGCTATGGGCTGATTCCCGAGTTCATTGGTCGACTTCCGGTAATTGCCACCGTTGACGACCTCGATCGCGAGCAGATGGTCAAGGTGCTCCTCGAACCCAAGAACGCCCTGGTCAAGCAGTACGCCAAGTTTTTCGAGATGGACGGGGTCGAGTTGGTGTTCACCGACGATGCCCTCGTCGCCGTCGCCGATCAGGCCGCGCTCAGGGGCACCGGTGCCCGCGGGCTGCGAGCCATCCTCGAAGAGGTGCTGCTCGACACCATGTACGAGCTGCCGTCGCGCCAAGACGTCGCCAGGGTCGTGATCGACGGCGAGGTCGTGCGCGACCGGGTCAACCCGACCCTCATCCCGATGCAGGACATCGGCAAGGGGCTGCCCGAAGAGCGCAGCGCGTAGGTCCAGCTACCAGCTACCAGCCAACCGCTGCAAAAGTGCGCAGGAGCCTTCTTCTCTTGCTGGCGACTGGTGACTGGCGACTGGCGGCTTCTCCTCTACACTCCTCCCCACGATGAGCGATGGCCGCGATGGATCCGGCGTACGACCCGAAACGGGTCGAGTCGACCTGGTACTCCCGCTGGGAGAAGGCCGGGGTCTTTCGGCCTGAGCTGAATCCGGACGGCGAGCCGTTCGCCATCGTCATCCCCCCGCCGAACGTCACCGGCGTCCTCCACATGGGCCATGCCCTCGATCAGACCATCCAGGACCTGATCATCCGCCGCAAGCGCATGCAGGGGTACGCCGCCCTGTGGCTGCCCGGCACCGATCACGCCGGGATCGCCACCCAGATCGTCGTGGAGCGAGAGCTCGCCAAGGAGGGGATGAGCCGGGAGGAGATGGGCCGCGAAGCCTTCATCGAACAGGTCTGGCTGTGGAAGGCCGCCTTCGGAGGCAAGATCACCGACCAGATCCGACGGATGGGGTTCTCCACGGACTGGACGCGCGAGCGGTTCACGATGGACGAGGGATTGTCGACAGCGGTCCGCAAGGTGTTCGTGGATCTCTACCACGAGGGCCTCATCTACCGGGGCAATCGGATCATCAGCTGGTGCCCCCGTGACCGCACCGCAATCAGTGACGTCGAAGTGGAGCACGAGGACGAGGTGGGTGAATTGGTCTACGTCCACTATCCGTTCAAGGAGGGGGGCGGTGGCATCGAAGTCGCCACGACCCGGGCCGAGACCATGCTCGGTGACACCGGAATCGCAGTCCACCCCGACGACCCGCGGTACTCCGACGCCATCGGCAGGATCGTCACGGTGCCGCTGGTGCACAGACAGATTCCGATCGTGGCGGACGAGGCGGTTGATCCCGCCTTTGGCACCGGTGCGGTGAAGGTGACCCCGGCGCACGACCAGACCGACTTCGAGATCGGTCGGCGTCACGGGCTGGACACGGTCTGCGTGATCGATGAGGCCGGCGTGATCAACGAGAACGGCGGCCGCTTCGCCGGACTCGACCGATTCGATGCAAGGAGGGCGGTCAAGGAAGCACTCGCTTCCGACGGGGCGCTCATCAAGGTCGAACAGCACGTCCACGCCGTAGGGCACTGCCAACGGTGCCACACCGTGATCGAGCCGTACCTGTCCGACCAATGGTTCGTGAAGGTGGCGCCGCTCGTCGGCCCGGCCATCGATGCGGTGCGCAGCGGCGACATTCGCTTCGTGCCAGAGCGCTGGGACAAGACCTATCTCCACTGGATGGAGAACTTGCGCGACTGGACGATCTCCCGCCAGATCTGGTGGGGGCACCGGATCCCGGCGTGGTACTGCGAAGCCTGCGGTGAGGTGATCGTGGCCATCGAGGATCCAACACGCTGCGAATGCGGCTCGACCGACCTCCGCCAGGACCCCGACGTCCTCGACACCTGGTTCTCCTCGGGCCTGTTTCCCTTCTCGACGCTGGGCTGGCCCGACGACACCGACGACTTCCGGCGCTATTACCCCAACGCGGTGCTGGTGACCGGCTACGACATCATTTCGTTCTGGGTTGCCCGAATGATCCAGTTCGGCCTCCACCTGACGGGCCGCAAGCCATTCAGCGACGTGGTCATCCACGGCCTGGTGCGCGCCGATGACGGCCGAAAGATGTCCAAGTCACTCGGCAATGCAATCGACCCGTTGGAGATCGTCGACGTGCACGGCGCCGACGCCCTTCGCCTCGCCCTCATCCAGGCGGCAGCATCCGGCCAGGACGTCCCCTTCCAGGTGGAGTGGGTGGATGCCGCCCGGCGCTTCGGCAACAAGTTGTGGAACGTCGTCCGATTCGCCGTGGCCAACCTCGGCGAGCATTCCGTCCCCGCCGACGGTGGCTATCCCGCAGAGCCCGGGCCGGAGTCGGCGTGGATCCTCGCCCGCCTTCACGACGTGTTCGCCCGGACCGATGAGCTCCTCGAGGAGTACCGCTTCAGTGAGGCATATGCCGTCCTCTACTCGTTCGCCTGGTCCGAGGCGTTCGACTGGTACCTCGAGCTCTCCAAGACGTTGCTGAAGGCCGATTCCGAAGAGACCAGGGCGACCCTCGGTGTCGTGGTGCGCGATCTGCTCAAGCTGTTTCATCCGGTGATCCCGTACGTGACGGAGGAGCTGTGGTCGTACCTCGTGGGAGAGGGGCTCATCGCCGCAGCGACGTGGCCACATCCACCGGAGTGCGAAGAGCCGGCCCATTTCGAAGTGTTCCGTGAGCTGGTCGTCGGTTTCCGTCGGTTCCGCGCCGAACACGGGCTGTCGCCGCGAGCCCCGCTCCAGGCGACCTTGGTCGACCCCGACGGCGTCGCGTCGCCGTGGTGGTTCCCTCAGTTCCAAGCACTGGCGTCGGTCGTCCCCGCCGTGGGGGCGGCGCCGGCGGGCGATGTGTTCTCCCGTGTCGTTGGCGGCTCCGCTCAGGTGTTCATCTCATTGGAAGGCCTGGTCGACGTCGACGCCGAGCGCACTCGGATCGACAAGGAGATCGCCGACGTGAGCTCGGTGCTCGACCGATCTCGTGGCAAGCTTGCCAAGCCGGACTTCCTCGACAAGGCGCCCGTCGAGGTCGTTGCCAAGGAGCGGGCCAAGGTCGTCGAGTTCGAGGCTTTGCTGGAGAAACTCGCTGCCCAACGATCCGATCTGGGGTAGACCATCGACCACGCCGCAGCCATCGCCTACCTCGACGCGCACATCGGCCGCGGGGTGAAGCCGGGCCTGGAGCGGATCTCCGGCCTGCTCGACGTGCTCGCCCATCCCGAGGAGTCGTATCCGATCATCCACGTCGCCGGAACCAACGGCAAGACGTCCACCAGTCGGATGGCCGGGACGCTGGTGTCGGCCATGGGACTCACCGCAGGGGTGTTCACCTCGCCCCACCTCGACGCAATCGAGGGACGGTTCGAGGTGGGGGGCTTCGTGATGTCTCCCGAGGTGTTCGCCGACGTTGTGAGCGAACTCGCGCCGATCGTGGACATGCACGAGGAGCGGACCGGCGACGGCATCACCTACTTCGAGCTCACCGCGGCCATGGCCTTCTCGTGGTTCGCCGACCAGGCCGTGGACGTCGGCGTCATCGAGGTGGGCCTGGGGGGCCGTCTCGACGCGACCAACGTCGCCACCTCCGACGTGGCGGTCGTGACGACGATCGGACTCGAGCACACCGACTACCTCGGCACGACCGTGCCCCTCATCGCCGCAGAGAAGCTGGCGATCCTCGACCGGGAGTCCGTCCTGGTCACCGGGCATCTCGTCCCCGAGGCGATCGTCGTGGCCGAGCAACGCGCCCGGGAGCAGGGAGCGAAGTGGTTCAGATTCGGTGACGACTTCGGACCGGCCGAGGCCGAACAGACTCGAACCGGATGGCGCTTCGACCTCGACGGCATCCACGGCAGGTACACCGACCTGGAGTTGCGTTTGCACGGGAGGCATCAGGTTGCCAACTTCGCCACCGCGGTCGCCGCGGTCGAGGCCCTGTTCGACCGGGACCTCGACGAGGCGGCGGTGCGAGAAGCGGCGGCGCGGGCCACATCACCGGGTCGAATGGAAGCGATTCGAACCGAGCCCTTGGTGCTGACCGACGGGGCGCACAACCCCGACGGGGTCGCGGCGCTCGCCGCCGCCCTCGACGAGGAGTATCGGAACCTGCGGTGGACCGTGGTGTTCGGCGCGATGAGCGACAAGGACGTGCCGGCGATGCTCGTACACCTGAGAGACGCCGCCGCCTCGATACACACCGCGGCGGCGCACACGCCGCGGGCGATGCCTGCCGAGGAGATGGCTCGCGTCGTCGCCGATGTCATCGGGGTGCCGGCGACGGCGCACCCGTCGGTGGCCGAAGCCGTCCGAGCCGCTCTGCAGGGGGGCGGTCCGGTCCTGATCACCGGGTCGATCTACGTGGTGGGAGAGGCGAGAGTCGCCTTGGGCGTGGTGTGAGTCGTAAGTGATGAGTGATGAGTGATGAGTGATGAGTAAGCAGAACTGAGAACTGAGGGCTCACGACTCACGACGGGCAACTCAGAACTACTCTCCCCTCGGCTGGAGTCTCTCGGGGGTCACAACGTGGAACACACCTTTGTCATGGTCAAGCCCGACGGCGTGCGGCGGGGACTCGTCGGAGAGGTGATCAGGCGCCTCGAGCGCAAGGGCCTGACCCTGAGTCGGATGCGGATGCTCACCATCGATGGGGAGATGGCCAAGCGTCACTACGCCGAACACGTCGAGCGCCCGTTCTTCGGCGAGTTGGTGGCGTTCATCACCAGCGGCCCCGTGGTGGCCATGCAGTGGGACGGGCCGAGCGCGGTGTCGATCGCCAGAACGATCATGGGTGTCACCAACCCCGTGGAAGCGGCTCCCGGAACGATTCGCGGCGACTTCGCCACCGTGATCGCCGAGAACATCGTGCACGGATCGGACTCTGCGACCAGTGCCGAACGCGAACTCCTCCTCTTCTTCGGCTAGAGCGCGCCAATAGGCCCACGGCAGGAGGTCAGGGCTCGCATGCGAGCCGTCAGGCGATGGACCGGCCTCCTGTCGGCACATGCTCATTGACGCCGGAGCCGGGTACACTCCGCTCACTCCAGCAAGGGCCCACATGGCGAACAGCTTGATGTCGCTGGCGACCCGCGACATGGCCATCGATCTCGGAACCGCGAACACGCTCGTGTACGTGCGCGGCCAGGGCATCGTGCTCAACGAGCCGTCGGTGGTGGCGATCAACACCAGGGACAACCGGGCTCTCGCCGTCGGCCTCGAGGCCAAGCGCATGATCGGCCGCACCCCGTCTCACATCCAGGCGATTCGGCCCCTTCGCGACGGTGTGATCGCCGACTTCGACATCACCGAGAAGATGCTGCGCTACTTCATCAAGAAGGTGCAGCCTCGCCGCTGGGCTCGTCCCCGGATCATCATCTGCGTTCCCTCCGGCATCACCGGTGTCGAGCGACGCGCCGTTGAAGAGGCCGCGTACCACGCAGGCGCCCGGCGGGCGTACACCATCGAAGAGCCGATGGCCGCCGCCATCGGCGTGGACCTCCCGATCCACGAGCCTGCCGGGTCGGTGATCATCGACATGGGCGGCGGCACCACCGAGGTGGCGGTCATCTCCATGGGCGGCATCGTCGTGGCTCGGAGTATCCGGACCGGCGGCGACGAGCTCGACGAGTCGATCGTCGACTGGGTCAAGAAGGAATACAACCTGCTGCTCGGCGACCGCACTGCCGAGCAGCTCAAGATGGCGATCGGCTCGGCGTGGCCGTTCGTCGACGAGCCGAGTGCCGAGATCCGCGGTCGCGACCTCGTCACCGGCCTCCCCAAGACGGTCATCATCACGGCTGCAGAAGTGAGGGAGGCCATCGAGGAGCCCGTTCAGGCGGTGGTCGACGCAGTGAAGTTCTGTCTCGACAAGACACCGCCGGAGTTGTCCTCGGACGTCATGGAGCGGGGAATCGTGCTCACCGGCGGCGGCGCACTGCTGCGCGGCCTCGACGTCAGGATCGCCAACGAGACGGGCACCCCCGTCATCACCGCCGACCGGCCGCTCCACTCGGTCGTGCTCGGCTCCGGGCGGTGCCTCGAAGAGTTCGACATGCTCCAAGAGGTCCTGACGACGACGGCCGGCGGCATGTAGGGCGGCGCCGCTCATGTGGCGCCCGAGCAACATCGATCGGCCGACCGGTGTCTTCATCGGCCTTCTCGTCCTGTCGCTGGCCCTGGTGACGATGGACCTTCGGGCTTCCGGTTCCGGCCTCGGCAGCACCATGCGTGACGGCGCCCAATCGGTGTTCACCCCCCTGGAGCATGTCGTGGCCTCTGCCACCCGGCCCGTCGCCGATTTCTTCGAGAGCCTCTCCGACCTCTTCAGCCTCAGCTCCGACAACCAACGGCTGCGTCAGCAAGTGGCCGAGCTCGAGCGCCAGCTCCAGGAGACCGCAAGCCTGCAGGTGCGCGTCAGTGAATTGGAGGCGCTGCTCGGGGTCGACCCCCCCGAGGGCCTCGACTCGATCAGCGCCCAGGTGCTCGCGGTCGGAGTGTCCGAGTTCGATCAGGTACGGGTGATCGACAAGGGTGCCCTCGACGGCGTGGGACTCGACATGCCGGTGATCGACGAGGGTGGCTTGATCGGCCGCGTCGTCGCCGTCACCGACAGCGTCGCCAGGGTCCGCCTCATCACCGACCCGACGATCCACATCGCGGTCCGCATCGAGCGAACCGGCGAGACCGGCGTGCTCACCGGCCGGGGGAGTGGGCCCATGGTCCTCGAGCTGTTCAACACCGACGCCGCGGTAGTGGTGGGTGATCTCCTCGTCACCGCCGATGGCCGGTTCCCGGCAGGGATCGCCGTGGCCCGGGTGCGAGAGGCTGCCCGCTCCGAGGTGGGTTTCTCGCTGCGCACCACGGCCGACCCGGTCGCAGGCTTGACGAGGATCGATTACGTCAAGGTGCTCGTGTTCACCCGCGACGAGGCAACGATCGGAGGACTCGAGGACCCGAGCAGGCTTCCGGCCACGGTCCCGCCTGGTGGCACACCGTCGGAGGGTGACGGCGACCAGGCGCCATCTACGACGACCACGACGACGTTGGCTGGGTCGGCGCCGTGAAGCTGAGGCGGTTCATCTCCACCGCCGTGATCGTGGTCATGGCGGCGGCCTTGCAGACGACGATGTTCGCCCGCATCCGACCGTTCGACGCCGCGCCGGCACTCGTGCTCCTCGTGGTCATCGCGTTCGCCCGCCACTTGCCGGCGGAGGCGGCCCTGCTCCTGGGGTTTGGGGCGGGCCTCATCCAGGACCTCCTGTCCGAGTCGGCACTCGGCCTGTGGGCACTGGTGTTCACCACGGCCGCGTACTTCGTCCTGCGGTTCCGCGACCGCATCGAGGACGACTTCAGCCTCATCGGGCCCTTCGTCTTCGGGGTGACCGTCGGGAGTCTCGCACTGTTTTCGGTCCTCGGTACGATCTTCGGGGAGAAGACGCTCGCCGACGTGGGGCTGATCAAGAAGATCCTCCTCCCGTCCCTGTACAACATGGTGCTCGCTGCAATGATCCTGCCGTTCGCCACCTGGGTACTCGGTGCCGCGCGGCGGCGCTCCTCGCCCTTCGAGCTATGAAGCCCGGTTGGCGCCTGCTCACCGTCGGAGTCTTCATGGGAGGGTTGTTCTCGATCCTCCTGCTTCGGATGTGGTTCCTCCAGGTCACCGACATCCAGGACTCGCTCCAGGTGGCCGCCAGCCAGCAGATCAGGGTGGTGACCATCGAGGCACCCCGCGGCGACATCTTCGACCGAGGCGGCAAGGAACTGATGGCGGGTTCCGAGGCCACGATGCGGGTGCTCGTCGATCGCCAGCTGGTCAGCCTGGAGCAGGAAGGGGGTCTGATCGACAACCTGTCCGCCCTTCTGGGCATCCCCGCATCAGAGATTCGCCGGACGTTCGACGACCACGGGTCGGGCAGCCGGTTCCCGCTCGGCGACCCGGTGAGCGCGGCGACCGCGGCGTTCGTGCTCGAAGACATCGAAAAGTTCCCCGGCGTGTCGATCGAGCCGATACCGGCCCGGGTCTACCCGCTCGGTCAGATAGCCGCCCACATCGTCGGGTACATCGGTGCGCCCGGTGAGGACGACCTCAGTCGTACCGACATCTCCGTCAACGACCGGGTGGGCAAGTTCGGGATCGAACGGTCCTACGACTGGATCCTGCGGGGGACGAGAGGCACGATCACCTACAAGGTGAATGCCCAGGGCGAGATCCTCGGTGTGCTCGACGAGACGCCGCCGCAGCCGGGAGGAAGCGTCGTCACCACGATCGACCTCGACGTCCAACGCTTCCTCGAAGACGACCTGACGCTGGCCATTGCGCTCTCCCGTCAGGAGGGAGAAGAGGTCAGGCGCGCCGCCGGTGTGGTGATCGACCCGAGGGACGGGTCGATCGTCGCCATGGCATCGATGCCGTCGTTCGACCCGTCGGTCTTCTCCGA
>DATECY010000018.1:0-2896 GCA_035286665.1 Acidimicrobiia bacterium | reverse complement strand
CATGGTTGCTTCGGTTCCGGTGTTGGTGAATCGAAGGCGGTCCACCCAGGGGACGGCCTGCTTGACGCGTTCGGCGGCGACGATCTCGGTCGAGGTGGTCATGGCGAAGGTCGTCCCCGCCGAGGCCGCCTCGCTCACCGCCGCCGCCACCGCAGGGTGGCCGTGGCCGAGAATGATCGGGCCGAATCCGAGCTGATAGTCGATGTATCGTTTCCCGTCCATGTCGAAGACGTATCCGCCCTCGCCCCTGGCGATGACGAACGTGTCGTCGTCTCCGACGTACCGGAACCCACTCGAGACTCCGGAAACGAGAGCCGTCTTCGCGCGGGCGAACCACGCAGCCGTCTCGGCTCCTTGCAGGCCCATGCTCTCAACTCCTCGATGATGCGGCGTACCCCGTCACAGGGTTGCCCCAGGCTACCGACCGGCATCGTGGGGAGTCGCCTCGACATGAGGAATCGATGCCGAAGACGCTCCAGTTGTACATCGAGTTCTGAGTTCTGAGTTCTGAGTGAGGAGGTCGTCCTACTCAGAACTCATGACTCACTACTCACTACTCATGACTCACCCCTCAGACGCCAGAGCTCAAGGCTCGCCGGGTAACCTCCCGCCATGTCTTCATCCTTCTGGCATCCCTTTGCGAACATGGGCGCCGTCTCCGGGCACGAATTCGTGGTCGATCGCGCCGAGGGCGTGTGGATCTACGACACCGACGGCAGGCGGTACCTCGACGGGACGGCCAGCCTCTGGTATTGCCAGGTGGGCCACGGCCGCGCCGAGATCATCGATGCGATCGCGGCACAGGCCCGGCGACTCGACGCCTATCACACCTTCGGTGACTTCTCCAACGGCCCGATCGGCGCGCTCGCCGCTCGCATCGCCTCGTACGCGCCCGACCCGGCGAGCACCGTCTTCTTCACCAGCGGCGGATCCGACTCGGTGGACACCGCGGCGAAGATGGCCCGCCGCTACTTCGCGGTGACCGGGGAGCCGGAGCGCACCGTCCTGATCACCCGCGACTGGGCGTACCACGGCATGCATGGATTCGGCACCAGCCTCGCCGGGATCCCCGGCAACGGGGATGGCTACGGGGCACTCATGCCCGACATCGTCCGGGTGCCGTTCGACTCGGCGGATGCGCTGGCGGCAACGATCGACGAGGTGGGTGCCGGCCGGATCGCCGGCTTCTACTGCGAACCGGTGATCGGCGCCGGCGGGGTGCGCCCGGCACCCGACGGGTACCTCAAGGAGGCGAGGAGCGTCGTCGGCGACGCAGGCGCTCTCTTCATCGCCGACGAGGTGATCACCGGGTTCTGCAGGACCGGAGCGTGGTTCGCCTCGAACCGCTTTTCGCTCGACCCCGATCTCATCATCTTCGCCAAGGGCGTCACCTCGGGATATCTGCCCATGGGCGGCGTCATCGCCTCGCCCCGGGTGTCGGCCCCGTTCTTCGCCGAGGGCGGCCCGATGCTCCGCCACGGGTACACCTACTCCGGACACCCGACGGTGGCGGCGGCGGCGATGGCGAACCTCGACATCCTCGAGCGCGAGGGCCTGGCCGAACGGGCGCTCCACCTCGAGTCCAGGCTCGTCGAGGGCCTGGAGTCGCTGACCGACCACCCGCTGGTGGGCGGGCATCGTTCCGGGGTCGGTTTCCTCGGGGCTCTGGTGCTCGCTCCCGATGCACTCGCCGCCGATCCCGACCTGTCGGTCAAGGCCTACCTGGCGGTCCGCCGGGCCGGCCTGATCTGCCGTGCCCTCGGTGGGGACGGCCTCCAGATCTCGCCGCCGCTCAGCATCACCGACGACGAGTTCGACCAACTGATCACGCTGCTGCGGGCCGGGCTCGACGACCTGGCCGGTCGCCGCTAGCGGTCCCCCGCGGACGACCGTTCAGTCGAACCAGTACCCGGCCGGCCGGCCGGGGCCGGTGGTGGCGGGAAGGTCCATCGCCTCGCTGATGAGCCGATGGACGAGGACGCTCATGCTGATCCCTTCGGCACGGGCCCGGCTGCGGAGCACGCGAACGAGATGGACCGGAAGACGGGCATCGAGACGCTCCCGAGGCTCCGTCCAATCCGGTGCCGCCGGATGACCCCAATCGGCGAATTCGTACATGGCCTCCCGCCCTCCGAATCACGCTCGTGTAGTTTGCAGCCTTGATCGGAACGGTAACCACTCAGCGCGCGACTCCCAAGGACCCTGGTGACCCTCCGCGCGCGGGGCGCGTCGACCTCGGGTTCCGTGCCACCGCCCCCGCGGCGATGTCCAGTGACTTCTCGCCAAGACGGTGAGATCCGCACTTTCCACCACAAGACCGAGGGGAGGGCTCGGTCGCCCTCCCCTCGGTGTGTCCTGTTGCCGTGTGATCGTCAGCAGCTCGACGGGGTCTCGATGGCGACACAGGTGTCGCCGCCCTTGCCGCCTTTGCCGACGTCGATGCCGGGCCCGCCGTTGAGGATGTCCTGGCCGCCGCCTCCGAAGAGCTGGTCGGAGCCCTTCTTCCCCTTGAGCGTGTCGTTGCCGCCCTGGCCATACAGTTGGTCACGGCCTCCGTGGCCGATGAGCACGTCGTCGCCGGTGTCGCCCCAGATGACGTCGTTTCCGGAATCGCCCCGGATCTTGTCGTTGCCGGGCCCGCCATCTGCCTCATCGTCACCGCCGCCCAGGCAGATGGTGTCGTTGCCGCCGAGCCCGTTGACGACGTCGTTGCCGCCCCCTGCCCAGATCACGTCGTCGCCAGCGGTGCCCTGGATCGTCTCACCGGCAGAGGTGCCGATGATCGTCGCCGCCAGCTTGGCGCACTTCACCGATGCAGTGGCGAGTATCCAGGTGGAGGCCGTCGAGCTTCGGACCACGATCTTGACATCACCGCCGACGAGCGTGGTGCGCGAGG
>DATECY010000017.1:0-9396 GCA_035286665.1 Acidimicrobiia bacterium | reverse complement strand
CGGCGCGACCCGCGCCTGTGGTGGAGACCCCCTCCGTCGCCGCCGATGACGGCGGCGCCATCTCCCCCTGATGGGGAGGAACAAGAACGAGGGGGACGAACGGGGTGCGCTACCTCAGGTAGCGAGGAAGCTCGATCGTCCGGGGAAGCCGTGGATCAGGGTCGGGTGACCCTGATCGAAGCCTGTAGGGCACGACCCCCGCCCACACGGGGAGTTCGTAATCCTCTTCCTCATCAACGGGGGGCCCCTTGCGGATCTTGGCCGACGCAGAGTCGATGGGGAGCGAGACGAGCGTCGTCGCCTTGATCTCCTTCTCGTTGGGTTGGCGCGCGTCTTCCCAACGGCCGGGGACCAGCTTCTGTGTGAGAAGCCTCATCGCCTCCCACTTCTCATCCCTGTCGGTGATCTCTCGCCCTTTGCAGTCGAGCAACACAACGCTTCGGTAGTTCATCGAGTGATTGAACACCGACCGGGCCAGCACCAACCCGTCGAAGATCGTCACCGAGATGGCACACGGCGCTCCCGCCTTGAGGGTCCGCAGCATCCGCGAGGCCGGCGAACCGTGGAGTACCACGGTGTCGCCGACACGGACGTGGATCGTGGGGATCACCACCGGCCGGCCCTCGTCGACGAACCCGACGGTGCAGAAGAACGCCTCGTCGAGGATGGCGTCGATCACCGAGCGCTGGTACGAGCCGCGCTCGGCGTGGCGTCGCACCTCGAAGAAGTCCTCGACGCGTTCGGTCACAGCAGAGCGGCCAGGTCGAGGTCGAGGGCGGCCAGCGCCGGGAGCATCTCCCGAATGCCCTGCTGGAGCGTTCCGATCGATTCGGCGAAGCGGGCGAGCACCTCGGCGTGCATCACCGGCGCCACCCCGTCGAGGCCGACGTCGTAGTCGGTGACCACCGCGATGCCCACGAACCCGATGCCGGCCTCGGCGCAGAGAGCCGCCTCGGGCATCTGGGTCATGTTGATCAGTTCGAACCCCGAGGCCGCGTACGAGGCGCTCTCCGCCCGGGTGGAAAAGCGCGGGCCCTGGATCACGACGACGGTCCCGCCGTCGTGAACCGTGGCACCCGTCTGCTTCATCGCGTCGCAGGCGATGGCGCGCATCTCCGGGTGGTAGGGGTCGGCAAAGGACAGGTGCTGCACGTCGGCCCCGTCGAAGAAGGTGTGCTCCCGCCCCCAGGTACGGTCGACGATCTGGTCCGGGATCACGAAATGCCCTGGGGCAAAATCGCGTTTCAACGACCCGACGGCAGCCGGGGACACGATGCGGTCCACACCGAGCTGCCGCATCGCCCACACGTTGGCCCGCACCGGGATCAGGTGCGGGGGAAACTGATGGCGGGCGCCGTGGCGGGGGATGAAGGCCACGGGGATCCCGTCCACCTCGCCGACCACCGGGACCTCCGACGGCGCCCCGTACGGGGTCGTCACCGGGTGCGGGATGGTGCCGTGGAGGAAACCGTAGAACCCCGAACCGCCGAACACACCGATCACCGCAGGCCCTCCGGTCGCACGGCGGGCATGGTAGGGGGAGGCTGGCTGCGCCCGGTTTCTAGACTCGCCCATCGTGGACCCCTCTGCGATCGCAGCCGTCGTCGGCGCATACCTGCTCGGGAGCGTCGATTTCGGCGTGATCGTCCCCCGGATGCGGGGGATCGACATCTACTCGCGGGGGAGCGGCAACCCCGGCGCCACCAACGTGCTCCGCTCCATGGGTGGCAAGGCGGCCGCGGCCGTCATGCTCGGCGACCTGGCCAAGGGATGCGCCGCCGCCGCCATCGGCGACCTTGTCGGCGGCGAAGCGGTTGGCTTTGCCTCCGGCTTCGCCGCCGTGGTCGGCCACTGCTACCCGATCTGGCACCGGTTCCGCGGGGGCAAGGGAGCGGCCGCCGCCGGCGGTATGGTGCTGTGGCTGGAACCGATCCTCGGATTGGCGCTGCTGCTGGTGTGGGCCGTCCTCGCCACCGTCGCCAAGCGCGCCTCGGTCGCCTCGATCGTGGTCGCCGCCGCCCTGGTTCCGGGCGTCTACGGGTTCGGGCACCGCGGCTGGTCGCTCATCTGGTCGGGGGCGGCGGCGCTGCTCGTGGTGGTACGGCACCGCGGCAACATCCGCCGCCTCGTCGTTGGTGCCGAGCGCCGGATCGAAGCGTGAAACGACTCGCCGCCGCACGTCGTGAGGTGATCGCGGCGATGCCGCTGCTCCCGGAGGTGGCGACCCCACTCGCCGGGGCCCGGGGGTTGGTGCTGTCCCGTCCGGTGGTGACCCCCCATCCGGTGCCGCCGTTTGCCAACTCCGGCGTCGACGGCTTTGCGGTCCGGGCCTCCGATACCGCTGCCGCCCCGGTCGAACTCGCCATCGTTGCCGACATCCCTGCGGGCACGACCTCGAAGACCCCGGTCGCCCCCGGCACCGCCGCCCGGATCATGACCGGGGCGCCGCTTCCCGAAGGCGCCGACGGGGTGGTCATGGTCGAGGACACCGAGACGCGCAACGATCGGGTGCGGATCCTGCGTTCGGTGACATCGGGCGATCACGTTCGCTCCGCCGGGGGTGACTTCGCCGCCGGGTCGGTGGCGCTCGAAGCGGGCCATCGGCTCGGTCCCGCCCACCTGGGGGTGCTCGCCTCGATCGGGGTCGCCGCACCCTTCGTCTCCCGCCGCCCGGTGGTGGCGGTGCTCTCCACCGGAGACGAGGTGCAACCCGCCGAGACCGCCACCCTGCGACCCGGTGCCATCCGGGACGCCAACCGTCCGATGCTGGTGGCGCTCCTCGCGGACCTCGGGGTGGAGGTGCGCGACCTGGGGATCGTTCCCGACGACGCCCGCCTGCTTCGCTCCGTCCTCGACGAGGCGGCGACCACCTGCGACGCCGTGGTCACCAGTGGCGGGGTGTCGGTGGGGGAGCACGACCTGGTCAAGCGCGTGCTCGCCGAGCTGGGACGCGTCGAGTTCTGGCAGGTGGCGATGCAGCCGGCCAAGCCGTTCGCTTTCGGCTTTCTCCGGAAGACCCCCCTCTTCGGGCTCCCCGGCAACCCGGTGTCCGTGTTGGTGGCGTTTGAGCAGTTCGTCCGCCCGGCACTGCTCGCCGCCATGGGTGCCCGCCGGTTGTTCCGGCCCCGTATCGAGGTGGTGCTCGGCGAACCGGTGTCCACGAACCCGGACAAGGTGGTATTCCTCCGGGTGGCCTTCACCGGTCCCGGGGTGGTGCGTTCCGCCGGCGGTCAGGCCTCCAACGTGCTCTCGGCGCTGGCCGCCGCCGACGCCTTTGCCGTCATCCCGGTGGGGGTGGGGCGTCTGGGCGCAGGGGACCGTGTCACCCTCGAGCTGTTCCACGCCGACGAGTCCCGTACGCTGGCGGAAGCCGACGATGACTGACCTCTCTCACCTCGACGATCGGGGACGGGCCCGCATGGTGGACGTGTCCTCCAAACCGGAGACGGAGCGCACCGCCACTGCCGAGGCCTTCGTCACCATGAGCCCTTCCACCCGGGAGGCGGTCTTCGCCGGCACCCTCCCCAAGGGCGACGCTCTCGCCCTGGTCCGCGTCGCCGCCATCACCGGCGCCAAGCGCACCCCGGATCTGGTCCCGCTGTGCCATCCGCTCCCGCTCACCGGGGTCACCGCAGACGTCGAAGCCACCGCCACCGGGGCGCGTATCGTCGTCACCGCAGCCACCGTGGGACGCACCGGGGTGGAGATGGAGGCGATCACCGGGGCCGCGGTCGGCGCCATCACCCTGTACGACATGATCAAGGGCCGGGACCGCGGCGCCGAGATCGGCCCGGTCCGTTTGCTCGCCAAGCGCGGCGGGGCGTCGGGGGACTGGACGCGGTGAAGGCAACCGTGATCACGGTGTCCGACGGCGTCGCCGCCGGGAGCCGCGAGGACCGCTCCGGCCCCGCCGCCGCCCGGATCCTCGACGGCCTCGGGTTCACCACCGAGATATGGGTGGTGCCCGACGGGGTCTCGACGGTGGAGCACGCCCTGCGCGACGCCGTTGCCGCCGGGGCGGTGCTCGTGGTCACCACCGGCGGGACCGGGTTCTCACCCCGGGACCTCACCCCGGAGGCGACCCACCGGGTCGTCGAGCGCGATGCGCCCGGTCTGGCCGAGGCGATGCGGTCCGCCACCTTCGGGGCGAACCCCCACGGGATGCTCTCGCGTGGGGTGTGCGGCATCGTGGGGGAGACCTTGATTCTCAACCTTCCCGGGTCGGTTTCCGGGGTCGAGGAGTCGCTGGCGGTGGTGGCCCCGGCGCTTCACCATGCCGTAGCCTTGCTGCGGGGGGACCCGACGGAACACTGATCCCTGCCCGATTGGCTCGCCAACCAGGCCGGAGCGATTCATACTGAGGGTGAGGAGATTCATACTGAGGGTGAGGAGGAGTGCGGCGTGGCCAAACGACCCGTTCCCAGACAGATGCGGAGCCGCTCCGAGCGCGGCGGGACCACCGTCCGCCAGCAGGTGCTGGCGCGTCGCCGCATCGCCCTGATCGCCCTGGGCCTGGCGGTCCCGATCACCCTGGGGGTAGCGCTCTTCACCGGTTCTACCGTGCTGCTCTTCGCCAACCTGTTCGTCGACGTCGTCCTCGCCGGGTTCATCGCCATGCTCCTGCAGATCAAGCAGTCACAGCAAGCGGCCCGTCCCAAGTGGACGCTCGACCCCGAAGACGAAGTCCGCGTCGTCTGACGGTGGCACCCGACCTCGAACCGGTCCGCGAAGCCGTCACCGCAGTATTCGACGCCAAGCACCGTGCCCGCGAGGAGGCGCTGGCGGGCTGCCGCCGGGTGATCCGCTCCTCGGCCAACGCCATCCGGTCCCTGCACCGGGGGCAGCGGGCCGAGGCCGAGGCGCTGATGGAGGACGCCGCCGCCACCCTGGCGCGGGCCGGGGCGGTGCTGGCCGACCATCAGGACATCCTCAATGCCGGGTTCGTCCACGACGCCGCCAAGGAGTACGCCGAGGCCCGGCTCACCCTGGCGCTCTCGGCAGGCGAGCCGCTGCCGCTTCCCGCAGACCTCGGTGTGGAGCCCGCGGCCTACCTCAACGGCCTCGGCGAGGCGGTGGGGGAGCTGCGGCGCCGCATGCTCGATCTGTTGCGAGCGGAGGACCTCGCCGCCGCGGAGCGGACCCTCGAGGCGATGGATGCGGTCGTGGAGATGCTCGCCACGATCGACTATCCCGACGGGATGACCGGTGGACTGCGCCGCACCACCGACGTCGCCCGGGCCCTGGTCGAGCGGTCCCGCTCCGACCTGACCACCACCGTGGTGCAAGAGCGGCTGCGGCGGGACCTGCGACCTGGGGCGGGGTGACCCCCTCATAACCACGAGCCGGGTGATAGCGTCGCGCCCAACCGAGAGGAGGCGAAGTGCGAATGTCCGACAACGTCAAGACACTGGCGAGGTGGTTGCTCGGCGCAGGGGTTCCGGCTTGGTTCATCGGTCTCATCCTCACCGCTGTTGGTGCGGGGCCCACTGACAGCCCGAGCGCGTTCGAGGAGGCGTTCTCCACATTCATGCTCGTCGCCGGCCTGATCACTGTCGGTGCCGGCCTTGCTGCCCTGGTGGTGGGTGCGGCCATCGCTGATCTGCGAGAAGGCAAGAGCCGCACCGCGGCGTCGCGAACCCGTAAGTCCTGATTCGGTCGGCCGGGAGATCGAACGAATCCACCGAGGGCGGGTTCTACAATCGCGGTCCCTTTGGGGGTGTAGCTCAGCCCGGCAGAGCGCTTCCCTCGCACGGAAGAAGCCCGGGGTTCAAATCCCCGCACCTCCACGACTTTTCGCATCTGAACCACAGACGTCTGGTCGCGCTTTGGACGCGAACACCACGCGATTTGTCTATTTAGCCTCTCCGCACCGCCTCGTCGGCACCCTCGTACAGGCCATGTCCAGGTCCACCGGCCCGAGCACCGACGCGCCCATCAGTGCGGTCGGACTAGGTGGTCGTTATGGCGCCGGATCTGGTGATCGGGATCACCCGAGCGCCGGTTGGGGCGTACCGGAAGGCGGACTAGGGCCATCCACGCCATGGCCTCTTCGCGGCGTTGCACTTGGATAACATCCGGTGAGAGGACTCACTTAATGTTCGGACGGAGATCGAGAGGTGCGGTGGCCCTTGGGTTGGCCGGACTGTTGGTGTTGCCCGCCAGCGCCAGCGGCCAGACCGGGGAGATCGCCTTTCCGCCCGGCATATGGGAGGGTTCAGCCTTTTTCAACGGCACGTATGAGACCGCTGGTGTCAGAGCTGATGGCAGCAGTTACGAAAACGTGCGTCGTGTGACCGCCAGCAGCATCAACTTCAAGGAGCTCGTCGCGAACGAGAAGGGCGAGGTCATCGACGGGGACATGGAGGTGGACATCTCCTGGGTCGACGATGGGACGGGCACCACGATCGCGTTTGGAGCGGTCCACCCATACCACGTCAGGCACGAGCATCGGCAGACGGGCTCGCTAGCGATGACAGGTTCGGCCCGCCGGTTGGTCGCCGCCGGGACCTTGGACTGGGAAACCCAAACGTATTCTGACGGGGATCTGGTCGAGGAGGTGTCAGGCGTTGAACCCGTGGAGGTGGAGTGGGTATTCAGCGCCTCGGAGGCCAACTGTGCCACGGTCACCGGGAGGCTGGTTGAGGCAACCGGAGTGTCACTGATGGCAACTGTGCTCCTCCCGCAGATCGTCTTCGAGGAAGACCTCGAAGCCTTCAACGAGCTGGTGAGCCTGTTCTGGGCCTGGCCGCAACTTGGAGACCCCCAGGTGATAAAAGAGGCGGTAGAAGAAGTCACCATCGCCGCCAACGAAGCCCTCGACGGCCCTCCGACCGTCGAAGACATACTTCTGCTGGTGCGGGCAGTGGAGGCCCTGCGGCTGGAGCTGGCTCGCCTTGACGTATGCCAGATTCCGCTTGAAGGCTTCGTGCCACAATTCAGCGATTCTTGGCTGGCCTTCATCCTGCGGGATGCGTTGGCCGCGGCGCTCGAACTCGTCGGCGAGTACACGCCGCAGGAGCTCATCGCTCTGCTCAACGCTGGCGTACGCGGACAAGCAGTGGACGACGACCTCCATCGGCGCTTCGGAGACGCCCTCGGCCAAGCCCTCGACAAGGCCATTGAAGAAGAAGACGTCGACACGATCAGGGACATCGCCACCGCCGCCGGACGTTACGGATACTCCGATCTGTATAAAGATGCCGTGGCGGCCCTTCCGGAAGAGCCCGGATGAGTGCCCGCCTCGTCCCCATCGCCGCCCTACTCATGCTCGGGAGCATGGCCTGCTCGAAAGCCATCCGACCGGAAGCCACGAGCCCGCCGCAAGGGCCCTCCCCCTATCAGGAGGCCACCGCTGCCCCATTCGGCCAGCCGTTACTGAAGGGGCTGCCCCAAGTTGAAGTCCTGGGGCCGCCCGAGAGCGGAGCGGGAGAGGTTCCCGTGTTCAGTTGGGAATCAGTCGAGGGGGCAGCGACCTACGATCTGGTCGTGTTGGGACCCGACGGACCGCTCTGGGCATGGCAAGGTAAGGAGACCGAGGTGGCGCTGGGGGCGCTGCCCTTCGAACGCCCACCGGGCATGGGCGGGCCGGTGATAGCCGCCGGCTCATGCTGGAGCGTGATCGCTCTAAATGCCGACGGGCATGTTGTCGCAGCCAGCGACTTCCTGCCGGTCTCACCCGCCGAGTCGATCGGGCACATCTGCGTGCCCGGCTCGGGCGGACAGTAGGCCCTCCAACAACCTTCGATACCGTTTGATCAGGTGACAGTCAAACATTGATTCGAGGCCCTTCCTTTCGAGAGTCGAGGGAGGGGACCTGTCGTTGGACCTCGCGACCTGGGCCACGGTCTAGCTTACGAGCATAGACCGAGCGCATAACCCGCGTCCGATTGCCCGACTCCACTGCTGTCCGACCGCACCGAACCGGCAGTATGCGTGGTCCAGTATTCGCGGACTGCCCGACAGCCCATCGATCTCGGTGGCCCATGCCGAATAGGCGTCAAGCTCTAGAGTCGGTCGCGCACGCTGGCTCAATGGAGACCAGGCTGTTTGATTGTGGATCGGGCCCGCGCACCTGTTCGGACCGCAGATCTTGGTCCGCGTTTGGTCCGCACGAGGGTGCGAAATGATCCGCAACGGTGAGCACTGGTGAGTAGCGAAAATGCCTGTCACGATTGATGATTTTGGTATTAGCCCTGGTAGAACGCTTGAGCTGATTTTCCCTCGCACGGAAGAAGCCAGGGGTTCAAATCCCCTCACCTCCACAAACGCAACCTCAGAAACAGATTCTCAACCCGCCGCCGTGGGTCCGGATCGGCCAGGAGAGGCGACGTCCCAGGGTACGTAGGATGATCGAACCATGCCCGACGGGCCGGAAACCAGATTCGCGAGAAACGGGGATATTCATATTGCCTATCAAGTTGTCGGGAGTGGGCCGCTTGACATCCTTGTTATCGACTCCTGGGTTCATCATGTCGAGATGGTTTGGGACATTCCCGAGTTCGCTCGCCTTCTACGGCGACTCGGCTCGTTCGCCCGCCTGATCCACTTCGATCGTCGCGGCACGGGGCTCTCGGATCCCGTGCCGGTGGATGAGCTTCCTGACCCTGAAACGCAGGTCGGTGACGCCCTCGCAGTGCTCGATGCTGCACACTCCGAGCGCCCGGCTGTGTTCGGGATCCAAGACGGCAATCTGATCGCGATGTTGCTTGCGGCGATGCATCCCGAGCGATGCAGTGCGCTGGTTATGTTCTCAGCAACTGCAGGGGGACACGGCTGGCCGCGAGAGGCGATCGACGAGATGGCACAGAACATAGCGAACGATTTGGCGCTGCATGGGGGCGGCGGAGGTGTGCCGATGCTTGCGCCGAGCCGCGCGGGTGACGAACGCTTCATCGAACAATTCGCGCGCCTGCAGCGTGCCTCCGTCCGACCCGGTGCGGTCGGTCACTACTTCCGTCAGTCGATGGTGTCCAACGTTCGTGATGTCGTTCCCGCGATCAAGGCGCCCACCCTCCTTCTGCATCGGACCGATGACCAAGTCGTACCCATCGAATTCGGTCGGGAATTGGCAACCCTGATCCCAGGCGCCAAGCTGGTTGAGCTTCGCGGCGCTGACCATCTCGTCTTCGTTGGAGACACGGATGCACTGGTCGACGAGATCGAGGAGTTTCTGACGGGGACACGCGGCGGTTCTGATCCCGACCGTGTGATAGCAACATTGGTATTCACCGACATCGTGGGCTCGACGCGTATGGCTGCCGAGGTGGGGGACCGCCGATGGCGAGACATCCTCGACGAGCATCATGATCTGATCCGCCGGGAGCTCGAACGGTTCAAGGGCAGGGAGCTCCGTACGACGGGCGACGGCTTCCTTGCCACATTCGACAGCCCAGCGAG
>DATECY010000016.1:0-10631 GCA_035286665.1 Acidimicrobiia bacterium | reverse complement strand
CGCGGGACCGCGGAAGGTCTGGCCTTGTTCGGCCATGCACGCCCGTACCGCCTCGGTCACCCGCAACTCGACGGCTGTGCCGAGGAGTCCGGGGTCCGCAAAGACGGCGGTCGGATCGTCCCAGATCACCGTTGGGTCGGTGCGTCCTGCGAGGTCGGGGACTCGGGTGATCGACCGATACGCCACCAGAGAGATCACCGTCACGGCCAGCGTGGTGGTCAGCCAGATCCAGATGAGGGTGTTTCTGGTGCGGGTCATGATGCCGATGTCTCAAGATACCCGTTCGGATCGTCCGGTGACCGGCTGGGCAGGGGTGGCGTGCCGGGACATGCCATCGACGGCGGTCGGCTCAGAGTCTGGGGATGACAACGGACACATCACCCTGCCGTTGGTCCCTACCCGGTTGCCCTGCACCGGCACGACAATGAGCGCGTCAGGAGGTGGCGTGGGGCGGGAGTACATCGACGGGTCGACCGCGATCGTGCGCGGCGCACTCGATGCGGGGTGCACGTTCTTTGCGGGATACCCGATCACGCCGGCCTCATCGATCCTCATGGCGATGATGCGGGAGCTCCCCAAGGTGGGGGGCATCGCCATCCAGGGTGAGGATGAGATCGCCTCGATCGGGATGTGCATCGGTGCCACCCTCGCCGGGGCCCGGGCGATGACCGCGACGAGCGGGCCCGGCATCTCCCTCTACAGCGAGAACATCGGGTTGGCCGTGATGGGCGAGGTCCCCTTGGTGATCGTCGACGTGCAGCGCCTCGGCCCCGCGACGGGAGGCGCCACCACCGTGTCCCAGGGGGACGTCCAATTCGTGCGGTGGGGCACCGCAGGTGGGTTTCCCGTCATTGCCCTGGCCCCATCGACGGTCACCGAGTCCTATTGGCTCACCGCCAAGGCGTTCGACCTGGCCGAGCGCTTCCGCTGCCCGGTGTTCCTCCTCACCGACAAGGAACTGGCGACCACTCTCACGACGGTCGATGCAGCGGCGTATCCGCCTGTCGAGGTGAGAGCGCGTGAGACCGG
Source organism: Acidimicrobiia bacterium (assembly GCA_035286665.1). Classification (GTDB taxonomy): domain Bacteria; phylum Actinomycetota; class Acidimicrobiia; order Spongiisociales; family UBA11373; genus RBG-16-68-21. The sequence goes on along the minus strand of DATECY010000016.1, from coordinate 9,602 downwards.
CGCCGGTGGCGCGCCGTACCGGTACGAGCCGTCCGACGATGTCCCACCGCTCCACGAGTTCGGCCGTGGCGCCGCGGTGCGCTTCACCGGGTCGACCCACGACACCGGCGGGTACATCACCAAGAATCTGCAGACGGTGGACGCCCTCAATCGACATCTGTCGGACAAGATCGAGGGCCATCGAGACGAGATCGAGTTGGTCGACGCCGACCTGGAGGAGGGGGCCGTCACCCTCGTCCTCGGCTTCGGCGTGACCGGTGGCGCGGTCCGAGCCGCGGTGGCGGCCGCTAGGCGCGGAGGCGCCCAGGTCTCGGGGCTGGTCGTGCACAGCCTGTGGCCGGTCCCGGAAACCGCGATCACCAGAGCGATGGCAGGCGTGAGGCGGGTGGTGGTTCCCGAACTGAACCTCGGGCTCTATCGGAGGGAGATCGAACGGCTGGCCGGTGGACGTGAGGTCGTCGGCGTGAATCGGATCGACGGCGAACTGATCGATCCTGCTGCGATCGTCGAGGTGCTGGCATGACCGTGGACGTGACTCCCCTCCACCGATACCGCAACGAGACGCCCTACCCGTTCTGCCCGGGATGCGGCCACGGCAGCATCCTCGACAAACTCGGTGAGGCGCTCGCATCCCTCGAGATCGACCCGTCCGGCGTGGTGATCGTGAGCGACATCGGGTGTGCCGGTCTTTCCGACCAGTACTTCGACACCAGTGCCTTTCATGGGCTCCACGGGCGCAGCATCACCTACGCCACCGGGATAAAACTCGCCCGGCCCGAGCTGACGGTGATCGTGATCATGGGTGACGGCGGGACCGGCATCGGTGGCGCTCACCTCATCAACGCGGCCCGTCGCAACGTGGGCATCACCGTATTGGTCTTCAACAACCTCAACTTCGGGATGACCGGCGGCCAGCACTCGACCACCACCCCCGATGGGGCCGTGACCTCCACCACGCCCGGGGGGAACCTCGAGCACCCCCTCGACATCTGCGGGACCGTCGGCGTCAACGGCGCCGGCTACGTGTATCGCGGGACCAGCTTCGACGCCGACCTGCCCGATCGCATCGCCGAGGCGATCCGGCATCCCGGCTTCGCGCTCCTCGACGTCTGGGAGCTGTGCACCGCCTACTTCGTGCCGGCGAACAAGTTCACCCGCCGCGACCTCGACGCCACGATCGATCGACTCGGACTGTCCACCGGGGTTCTCTCCAGTCGCGAGGTCGCCGACTACGGAACCGCCTACCGGGCCGCGTTCGATGCGACCGCGGGGCGGACCGCTCCTGTTCTCATCCCCACCACCCACGCCTCCGATCTGGCGGCACCGGTGGCGATCGTGGTCGCCGGTTCGGCCGGCACAAAGGTCAGGTCCGCGGCCCGAATGGTGGGTGAGGCGGCGATTCGGTCCGGCTTGTGGGCGACGCAGCGCGATGACTATCCGGTGACCGTCAAGACCGGTCACAGCCTGTCGGAGGTGGTACTCAGCCCGTCTTCGATCACGCCCGGCAGCGCCGGTGTGCCCGGTGTGGCCCTCGTCCTCTCCGAAGACGGGCTGCACAAGGTGCGCTCGACGCTTCAATCGATGGGGCCTGAAACAGTGGTCTTCACGATTCCGGCCTTTGCCGGGCTCGAGACGGGGGCTCGAGTCGAGGTGATCGATCCTGCTGCCGCCGACACCCGGATTCCTAAAGCGCAGTTGGCGCTGGTGCTCCTCGCCGCGATGGTGTCTCGCCTCGGGCTCTTTCCGGTCGAGGCGCTGCGTGAGGCGGCCGCGGCGGGAGCCTTCTCGGTCGAGAACTTGGCAGCGATCGACGCCGGTGTGGCGCTGTAGATCCTGCACCGTGATCTCGACGACGAAGTTCCCATGTTCGGTTCCGCCCGGCGATCCTGTGATGACCGTGGTGGCCGGGGGGGTTGCCTGGTGGCGGCCATGTGGGGCCATCTGGCCCGTGATGGGTCAGGGCCACGCTGGGTAGTCTTGTCCCGGCATGCCTCGGCACAGGGCCGGGCAAGGCGCTGACCGGGATGCGTCGACTCGTCGCGGGCGGTCCCCGTCGAAAGGAAAGTGCGGAATGGTCGGATCGCGGTCGCTCATCGCCGACCGGGTGAGGGTGCTCGGCACCGAAGAAGCGTTCGCCCTCGGGCCGCTGATCGCCGAGGTGGAGGCCGAGTCGGGCCGGGTGATCCGCTGCAACCTCGGCCAGCCCGACTTCCCGTTGCCTACGCACATCGCCGACGCCGTGGTTGCCGCGATCCGCGCCGGCAAGACCACCTATTGCGATCCTCAGGGGCTTGTGGAGGTGCGCACCGCCATCGCCGCCAAGGTCGGCGCCGACCGCGGTCTCGACGTCGATCCGCAGCGGGTGGTGGTGTTCGCCGGGGGCCGTCCCCCGATCGGTCTCGCCCAGCATGCGTACCTCGAAGCCGGCGACGAGGTCATCTACCCGTCGCCCGGCTACCCGCTCTTCGAGTCGTTCATTCGCTACGTCGGCGGTGTGCCGGTGCCCTTGCGCCTCCGCGAGGAATCGGGCTTCAACTTCACCGGTGCCGATCTCGCCGGGCTGATCACACCCCGCACCAAGCTCATCTACGTGAACTTCCCCTCCAACCCCACGGGGGGAGTGGCCAGCCGCGAGCAGCTCACCGAGATCTCCGAGGTGGTTCTCGAACGCACCGGGCCCGAGGTGAGGGTCTATTCGGATGAGGCGTATGAGGCGATCGTGTTCGACGGGGCGGCACACGCGTCGATCGCCTCGATGCCCGGCATGGCGGAGCGCACCATCATTGCCTCGGGGGCATCCAAGACGTACTCGTGGACCGGTGGGCGTGTCGGGTGGGGCGTCTACCCCACCCGCGAGGAGTCCCTGGTCCATCGCCGGCTCAACATCAACTACTTCGCCTCGATCCCGCCATACAACCAGTTGGGGGTGCTCACCGCCCTGCAGTCGGCGGAGTCCCCCCCGGCCATCGCCGCCATGGTCGAGGCCTTCCAGAGGCGTCGCGACGTGGTCGTCGGCGCCCTCAACGCCATCGGCGGCATCACCTGTCAGAACCCGCTCGGCGCCTTCTATGTGTTCCCCAACGTGTCGGGTGCGCTCGAGCGCCTCGGTGCCATCGAGATGTTCGAAGAGCTCCCCGCCGAGGTCAGGGCGACGTCGTCTCCGGCGACCCTGTTCCAGTTGTTCCTGTTGTATCGCCACCGGGTGGCGTCGATGGATCGGCGTTCGTTCGGGGCGCTGGGTTCGGAGGGGGAGCACTATCTGCGGCTGTCGATCGCCACGGGGGACGACGATCTCGCCGAGGCGATGGAGCGCATCGCCACCGCGGCCGGCGACGTCGCCGGCTTCGCCGACTTCATCACCTCCCGGCGGAGACTCACCCTGTGAGGGTTCCCGTCGGGGCGACCGAGATCGGAGGCACCATGAACAGGGCTTTCGGCCCGCGACGGGCGACCTGGATGGAGGTGGACGAGGTCGACCCCTCGGTGGACGCGGCGACGATCGCCGCGGTCGAACGGTTCGACCTCATCTACCGCTCGCTCGTGTCGATCATGTTCAACTTCACGCAGTCGGGCCATCCGGGTGGGTCGGTCGCGGTGGGGCGGATCGTGTCGAGTCTGACCCTCGACACGATGGACTACGACGTATCCGACCCGATCCGGCTCGACGGCGATCTGATCGCGTATGCAGCCGGGCACAAGGCGTTGGGGCTCTACGCCATGCTCGGGCTGCGGGACGAGATCATCCGTGTGATCAGGCCCGAGCTCGTCCCCGACGGGATCAACCTGAGGATGCGACTCGAGGATCTCCTTGGATTCCGCCGCAATCCGACCCAGGCGACTCCACTGTTCGGCGAGTTCGGTTCCAAGCCGCTCGACGGGCATCCGACGCCGGCGACCCCTTTCGTGAAGATCGCCACCGGGCCGTCGGGCGTCGGCGTGGGCTCCGCCCTGGGGCTGGCGGTTGCCGCCGCCGACTACTTTGGGACGGAGGCGCCTCGTGTTCACATCATCGAGGGCGAGGGCGGACTCACCCCGGGGCGGGTGGCGGAGACGATCGCCTTTGCGTCTGCCGCAGGCCTGAGCAACGTGGTGATGCATGTCGACTGGAATCAGTCCTCGATCGACTCGGACGCGGTCACCCGGGAGGGCGCCCATCCCGGCGATTACGTGCAGTGGGACCCGATGGAGCTGTTCTACCTCCACGACTGGAATGTGCTCCACGTCGGGGGCGGGTTCGACGTCGGCTTGGTGCTCACCGCGCAACGCCGGGCGCTCGAGATGGGCAATGGGCAGCCGACCGCGATCGTGTACCGGACCACGAAGGGTTGGCGGTACGGGATTGAGGGGAAGAAGTCGCACGGCGGGGGCCACAAGATGTGCTCCGACGCCTACCTCGCTTCGATCGAGCCGCTGTTCGGGGGGAGGGCCATGCCGACCTGTGACCCGGCTGATCCCGTCGCGGTCGAGGCGGCATACTGGGCGACGCTCCAGATGGTGCGGGACCTGCTCGCCTCCGACCCGATGACTCCGGACGCCGGGGCACGCATCGCGGCCGCCAAGGATCGGCTCGATGCCCGTGACCGACGGCCTCGTGCCGGGGCTCCCGACGTCGAACAGGTGTACCTCGATCTCGACCCCACCGTGACGCCGGACGAGTTGCAGCTCGAGGTGGGCGGTTCCATCGCCCTCCGCCAGCAACTGGGCAAGGTGCTGGGCCACCTCAACCGGAAGTCCGGCGGGGCCATCCTCATCGCCGCCGCCGACCTTCTCGGCTCGACGGCGATCTCCGATGCCGCCAAGGGGTTCCCGGAGGGTTTCTACAACCGCAGTGAGAACTCGGGCTCGCGCACCCTGCCGTTCGGCATCTGCGAGGACGGGCTGATGGCGACGATGACCGGCGTGTCCGGCTTTGGTCGACACATCGGGGCGGGGGCATCGTACGGGGCGTTCATCGTGCCTCTGGGCCACATAGCCGTGCGAGTGCACGCCATCTCCGATCAGATGCGCCAGCACACCGATCCGGGGCCGCTCCACCCGGTGGTGCTGGTGGGTGGACACGCCGGGATGAAGACCGGGGAGGACGGTCCGACCCATGCGGATCCGCAGGCCCTCCAGCTGGTGGAGGAGAATTTCGTCCCCGGCTCCGCGGTGACGCTCACCCCGTGGGAGCCCCAGGAGGTTTGGCCGACGATGGCCGCAGCGCTTGCGGCGCGTCCGTCGGTGATCGTGCCCTTCGTCACCCGGCCGGGCGAACCGGTGCTCGACCGCGCCGCGTTGGGCCTCGCCCCTGCCGAGGCCGCAGCGCAGGGTGTCTATCGCCTCCGGTCCGCGACCGGGGCTCGCGACGGTGTGGTCGTGCTCCAGGGATCCGAGGTGACCTACGCCTTCGTGCAGGAGACGATGCCGCTCCTCGAGGTGGACGGCATCGACCTCGACGTGTTCGTCGTGACCAGTGCCGAGTTGTTCGACCGGCTCGGGGCCGACCGCAGAGCGTCGATCTTCGCGGCAGACACGGCTGCGGTGGCGATGGGCATCACCGGATTCACCCTTCCCACCATGTATCGGTGGATCACCGGCGAAGTGGGCAGAGCACACACCCTGTACCCGTTCCGGGCGGGGCACTACCTCGGCAGCGGCGCCGGTTCCATGGTCGTCCACGAGGCTGGGCTCGACGGACCCGGCCAGCACGCCGGGATCAAGCGATTTCTCGACACCTCGGTGCGCGCACGGTGACTGTTCGCCCGCCGCCGGGGCCGACGGTCCCGCGGGGAGCGCGGTGTGCCATCTGGGGGCGGGTGGGGTGCCGAAATGCCCTGTCGCGGCTACCGCGTACGTACTGAACTCAACCTCATGTTCGTCCAGTACTTCGGCCTCGTGTCCGTGTCGTTCGAGATTGCCGAGCGGCGATTGCTCGGCCTCATCGACGGACTGGGCGAATCGGCCGACATCGCATACCGCCACGGCGAAGACCTGCTCGCCCGGATCGGGGGCGGCGAGGGCAAGGTGGCCAAGACCGTGGTGCTCGACCTCGGTCAGCCGACCCGGGGTGACACCCAGACCACCCTGCCCCTCTCCTGGTGGGCGACCGGGACCCCGTTTCTGTTCCCGACGATGGACGCCGAGTTGGTGCTCGCCTCGATGGGTCCTGAGCTCACCCAAGTGGGCTTCCAAGGAACGTACAAGCCCCCGATCGGACCGGTGGGCCGCGTGCTCGACAACGTGGTGTTCCATCGGTATGCCGAGGCCAGCGTCAAGCACTTCGTCGATCGGGTGGTAGAGGGACTGGGAGGCTGACGCCTCCTGCGGAGTCGACAACCTCCCGTTGTCCGGCTGTGGCGCGGTTTGCCTCCACCGTTCTTACGGGGGAGGCGCGAGGCCGAAGGCCGAGCGGAGGGGGCGACAATCCCCGATCGAGTACCGCCCCCGGCCACTGCCATGATCAGACCCGGCCGTGAGGAACCAGCCTGCTGCTTCTCCCGACCGACGATTCCTAGCCCTCCCGCCCCTAATACCATCTCCTCCTCGTGACTGCTCCCTCCTTCCGTAATGTCGCTCTCGTCGCGCACGTCGACCACGGCAAGACCACGCTGGTTGATGCCATGCTGCGCGCCACGGGGGTCTTTGCCGCCCACCAGGCCCTCGTCGAGCGGGTCATGGACTCCAACGACCAGGAGCGAGAGCGGGGCATCACGATTCTCGCCAAGGCCGCGTCGGTCGAGTGGAAGGGTGTGCGCATCAACCTCGTCGACACCCCCGGACACGCCGACTTCGGGGGTGAAGTCGAGCGCGCCCTCGCCCTCGTCGATGGGATCCTGCTCCTCGTCGATGCCGCCGAGGGCCCGATGCCCCAGACGCGGTACGTGCTCTCCAAGGCGCTCGCTCGCGATCTTCCTGCGGTCGTGGTGATCAACAAGGTCGACCGTTCCGACGCTCGACCGAACGAGGTCGTCGACGAGGTGTATCAGTTGTTCTTCGACCTCGACGCCGGTGAGCGACACATCGAATTCCCCATCGTCTCGACGATCGCCCGCCAGGGAAGGGCGATCGCCGGGATCGGCATGCCCGCCGAGAAGGCCGACCTTTCGGCACTCCTCGACGCCATCGTGGCCACGATCCCGTCGCCGGGCGGCGACCCGGGCGCTCCACTGCAGGCGTTGGTGACCAACCTCGACGCATCCGACTACCTGGGTCGCCTCGCCCTCGGACGAGTCGCCCAGGGCACGCTGCGCGCCGACGGCCGCGTGGCCTTGTGCCACGCCAACGAAGAAGAGGCCCCGATTCGGCGGCGGCTCACCCAACTGCTCGGCTTCGAAGGTCTCGCCAGGATCGAGGTTGCCGAGCGTCAGGCCGGCGACCTGTTCGTGGTCGCCGGCTTTCCCGAGGTGGAGATCGGCGACACGCTGGCCGATCCCGACGACCCCCATCCGCTGCCGCGCCTCGAGGTGGACGAGCCCGTGCTGCGCATGACGTTCGGCGTGAACACCTCACCACTGGCCGGCCGCGAGGGGAACCTGCTCACGTCACGACAGATCCGCGACCGCCTCGACCGCGAGGTACGCGGCAACGTCTCGATCCGGATCGGCCCCACCCCGTCCCCCGACATCATCGAGGTGGCGGGACGCGGCGAGCTGCAGCTGGCGGTGCTCATCGAGTCGATGCGCCGCGAAGGCTTCGAACTCCAGGTGAGCCGCCCCGAGGTGATCATCCGACAGATAGAAGGCAAGCCGTACGAGCCGATGGAGCGTGCCGTCATCGACGTACCCGCCGAGTACGTCGGCACCGTCACCCAGGCGATCGCCCCCCGAAAGGGCAAAGTGACCGACCTGCGGCCGGGCGATTCGGGAAGGACGGTCGTCACCGTGGTGGCGCCGGCCAGGGGGCTGATCGGTCTGCGCTCGGCATTGATCACCGCGACGAGGGGCACCGCAATCATCCATCAGCACCACGACGGTTGGGATCCCTGGGTCGGCGACCTGCCCGGTCGCATCGGAGGGGCGATGATCGCCGATCGACAGGGCCTCTCCACCAGTTTCGCGCTCGACAACCTGCAATTGCGCGGCACGTTGTTCGTCAGCCCTGGAGAGGACGTCTATGAGGGGATGGTGATCGGGGAGTCGTCACGACCCGACGAGATGGTGGTCAATCCGACCAAGTCGAAGGAATTGACCAACATCCGCACCCACGATCACGACGAGCAGGTGCGGCTGTCCCCTCCCCGGCGGGCGACGCTCGAGACGGGGATCGAGTGGATCGCCGAGGATGAACTGGTGGAGGTGACTCCAGGCTCGGTGCGTCTCCGCAAGAGGTACCTCTCCGAGCAGGAACGCAAGGTCGCGCGCAAGCGGTAGCGAGCGATCGCGGCCGAATCAGGTCGGGATCGACACCCCTACGCCGCCGCGGGTCTGGCCCCCGTAGCGGGCCCTCTCCTTGTCGATGTCGAGGCGGCGCAACTCCGTCTTGGCGTCGCGGGTCTCGTCGTCGATCAGGTCGGCAGGGACCAGCCAGCACACCTCGAACTCGATGCCACTGGGATCACGACCGTAGAGGGCTTTCGTGGTGCCGTGATCGGTGGCCCCGACGAGCGCATTCTCGGCGGTGAGCAGGTCGGAGATGCGCTCTAGTTCCTCGAGCGTATCCACCTCCCATGCCAGGTGGTACAGGCCGACGGTGCTGCGACCCGCCCCCGATGGCCCGGCCTGGGACCCGACCGCGAACAGGCCCAGGTCGTGATCATTGCTCGATCCTGCAGCCTGGAGGAAGGCCGCTCCCGGCGGACCGCCGAGGTTGCGGAACCCGAGCACCTGCTCGTAGAAGGCGACGCTGCGCTCCAGGTCACCGACGAAGAGGACTGCGTGGTTGAGGCGGGTGATCGGCACGTCCCCCAGAACCCCGTACTCCCCGGGGTATTCCCGCCCCTCCGTTGTCACGGTGTACCCGCTACCGTCGGATTGGAGAATCGTCGAGAGGAGGGCTCATGCACGACCACCTTCGTCCGGTCGAGCGGCGCATCCTCGCCATGCGGGACGCCGGCGAGACGACAGAGCAGATCGCTGGGAGGCTGCGGCGCAGCCCTGAGCACATCGAGAGAACGATCGCGTGGACCGACATCCCTCGTTCCGGACCCGCCCCGAGGCGGGCGTCTCGGGCGCGAGAGCGGCTGGTGCTGATGCTACGGGGTGACGGAGTCTCCTACGACGCCATCGCCGTACGCTTCGGTCGCTCCGAGGGGGGCATCCGCCGCATGGAGGGCCTCGCTCACTACCGAAGGGCTCTCGACCTCCTCGGCTGAGACACCGGACACGATCTCGGGGACCACCCTCGACCAATGGACCAAGAGCGTCCGCCAATAGGCGGGCGCTCTTGCGCAATGCTGATGGCTCTTCGGCGGGAGGCCTCATCGCGGTGCGGTTGGGGTCCCCAGCCCCAACCGCCGAGTCCGCGCCTATCGGCGCGCCCTCAAATGATCTGCGAGGCCGTGCAGCGCAATCTCGGGGGGCCGTCGCGCCGATGGGTCTCTTCCGTACCGAGGGGTCGGCACGGCCGGCGTGGGAGGTCGGGATGGCAGGGGACCGACCCTGCCCCATCGGAGGCGTCTCGCCTGC
>DATECY010000015.1:0-29508 GCA_035286665.1 Acidimicrobiia bacterium | reverse complement strand
CTGTGCCGACGGTTCCCGTGATTCCCGTGACTGTGCCGTCGGTTCCCGTGATTCCCGTGACTGTGCCGACGGTTCCCGTGACCGTGACGACGACGGTGGCTGCGTCCACGACGACGACGGTGGCTGCGTCCACGACGACGATTCCGGCCGAGGTGGGCGGCACCATCGAAGTACCGTCGACCACCTCCACCACACAGGGCACCACGACCACCACACAGGGCACCACGACCACCACGACCACCACGACCACCCCGGCACCAGGCCCAACCACGACGAGTCCGGTTCCTCCGGCCGCACCTGGGGCGTCACCGGCGACCGGCCTTGCGTCCGTCGACACGAGCCGCATGCCTCGGTCCTTCGCCGGCGCCGTCGCGTTGATGAAGGCCAAAGAGGAATCCCCCGTGATGCCGCCGGCCGTGAGCGCCGACTCCGGCGGCGTGCTCGCGACCGGTATCGACCGTATTTTGTCGCCCGTCCTGCCGCCCGCGGTGGTGAGCGTCGTGGCATCACCGATCGTGATCCTGGAAGCGCTGGCCAAGGCGCTTGCCTCGAGCGGCCAAGCGCTCATCATCCCCGGCTTCGCCTTCCTCTTCGGATTCGGGGTACCCGGGGCGCGACGCCGGGTCGACCAAGCGATCAACGGGGCCTGACCGACCCCGGGTTGCGCTCATTCCCGCGGCGTTGCGCTCCCGGACTGCCTGAAAGTGCTGGTTCCGGGCGCGCGACGTGTCTGCAGTGAGCGCCCGGCCGGGGCGGGGGCGGTGCCGTGCTTGAACGCGACAGAGAGACGCCGCTGGAAACCTCCCCGGATGGAACATCCAACGACGGAGGGTCTGCGCCGGATCATCGCTGCGGTGGCCGTCGGCGCCGGGGAGGGCGCCGAGGCGCTGAGGACCGCCGGGCTCGACATCGAATTGGAGTGTTACACGGTCGAGGTGGTTCTCGACCCCACCGACCCCGCCCCGGCGACGTCGGTCCGCGTCGAGTTCGGGCGTGCCGACCGCTACCGGTCGTGAGGGAGGCTGCCTCGGTCGGCGCGTAGGTAGGCGAACGGCGTCGCCGCCAGGAAGTTGGAAACCCGCGACGTGTACACGTCTGCGTACCGCTCCACCTGACGGGCGAACAGGCTCTTGTCGTTTCCAGATCGCATCAGGGGGCCCCACGCCTCGTTGCGCAGGCTCCCGGCGGCGATGGCGAGCGGGGCGATCTCCTCGTCGAGAGTGGCCAGTTCGACCTTCACGGAGGCGATCACTCCCTCGGCGTCTGCCGGATCGCCCTCGGGCGCGGCGTACCCGTGGCGGACGCGCTGGCGAATCAGCCGTGCATGAGCGAGGTCTTCCTCGAGCTCTGTCTTGCGGTCCATCAGCGCCACGAGCTGTTCCTCTGCGGGCGCGAAGGCCTCGGCGGCCGCGATCTCCGTCTCGAGCTCGCGCAGGATGAGGGCTGTTCGCCATCGGAGCAACGCCTTGGACACCGAGACGTCCGAGTACAGGTGGTCACCGACGTAGAGGATCTGATCGCCGCTGAGGCGGAGGTGTGCCTCCAATTGCGGTGCGCACCCTCCGACGAACACCGAGCCGGGCTCGAGGTCGCCGATGTGCGGCTGCATGAGGCCCCGAACCTCGTCGACGACGCGGTACATGGGCCGGGTGGTTGTGAAGAACGCCGGCTTGGCGGCCGACACGACGACCGCGTCGAACATCTCGCGCCAGCGGCGCCCGCCGGGCAGATGCGGGTCGAACGTGTACGCCATCATTCGGTTGGTGTACTCCCACTCGGAGTTCGTGATGAGCACGAGGCGCTTGCCGGCGAATCGCTGGTCGAGCAGGGTCAGCACCGTGTCCGGGTCGGGGACGACGAATCGATCCGGGTCGGCAACGATCTCCTCTTTGAGCCGACCTTCCATGTGGGCCTCATCGAGCGTGGTGCGCACCGTTTCGTACAGTCCCGCATACGAGTGGACGTCGGGGATTCGTCCTGCGTCGAAGAGCTCTACGAGTTGGGAGAACAGCGAGGCCTCCGATAGCGAGAACAGGGTATTGAGGAACACCCATCTCGGATCGGCGAGATCGACGAAGGTTGCCTCGTAGCTGCGACGGAGTCGATCGAATTCGAGGAACGACGTCCCATGAGCAGCGCGGATCACATACCCGAACCGGGTGGGTTTCAGCAGGTTTCCCAGCTCGAGATCGATGGTGAGACCGCGAATCACCGACGCCGGATCGAATGCGAGGTCGTCGACCGGCCAGCCGAATGCGGCGAGGCGACCCCTGGCGTGCTCGAAGGCGCGACGTTCCCACTCGTCGACCCGGTAATGGATCAGGGTGTAGTCCATGTCGTAGCCGATCGCCCTGATCGACCGCATGTTCAACGTTCTATTGCCGTAGATGCCTCGCTGGGCGGGGGGATGTTCGACGGGGGCCACCCCAGGAATCTAGGACGGTCTGTCAGGCTTCCGAGGGTTCTCCATCGGACCGGAAGTCCGAGCCGGTGGCGGCGGGAGGTACAGGTCGCTGGTCCGCCTCGCGCATCCACACGGTTCGCTGCGGGAACGGGATCTCGATGCCCGCTGCGTCGAAGGCTCGCTTGAGCCGCTTGCGGACTTCACGGGCCGTGGCCCATTGCTCTCCCGGCTCGACCTTGAGCACCAGTCTGATCGAAACGGCGGATTCGCGGAATGCCTCGACTCCCCAGATCTCGGGCTCCTCGAGCACCGTGGCGTTCTCCAGTTGGTCCCTCCACACCGTGTCGGCGACCGCCTTGATCACCTCGGCCGCCTTGCCGAGATCCGTGTCATAGGCGACGTCCACGTCGAGGACCGTGCGCGCCCACTGCTGGGACTTGTTGCCGACCCGGCGGATCTCGCCGTTGGGGACGAACCAGACGGTCCCGTTCACGTCACGCAGGCGGGTGGTGCGCAGGTTCACCTCTTCGACCACCCCGGTCGCTTCGCCGACGTCGATGACGTCGCCGACGCCGTACTGATCCTCGATGAGCATGAAGATCCCGCTGAGGAAGTCGCGGACCAGGCTCTGCGCCCCGAACCCGAGTGCGACCCCAGCGATGCCGGCGCCGGCGACCAGGGGACCGAGGCTCACGCCGAACTCGCCGAGGGAGATGATCGCCGCCATGCCGTAGACGGTGAGGGATGCGACGCTGCGCAGCACGGTGCCGAGGGCCTCGGTGCGCTGCTTGGAGCGTTCCTCCTGGGTCGCCAGGAGCTGCGCCTTGGCGAGGGCACGGGCGCGCAAGCCGGCGAACCGCCCGTCCTCCACCTCCTGCTCGCGGCGGAGGCGGGCTCGTTCCTCGCGCTGGCCGACGAGGCGATCGACCATCGTGCGGATGCCCCGGCGGAGCAGTCGGTTGGCCACGAGAGCGACCCCGAAGATGAGGATCAGCTTGAGCGGCTTGGCCACGATCCAGTCCGCCACGCGGGCGAGGGCGTCGTTGTGGGAGACGTCGTACACCCACCGGCACACGAGCCCCGGTGTCGCTCCACAGGCGTCGGCGACGCCACCGGCCGTCTGGGCGACGAGGGTGATCATGTCCGCTCCTCACGGTTGCCGTCGTCCCGACGGTACCCGGGGAGGCCTCGCCGGACCAGGAGACGACCCGGTAGACATCCCGGCCAGGGGGGCGATGGCCGGTACCGCCTTCCCGAGCCGCCGCGGGACCTGGTTCCGCTCAGGTACTCGTTGCGTGCCGTGAAGCCGCCCGCCGGGCTCGCCAGAGACGACATTGCGAAGTGACCGGCATAATCCCCCTCATGCGGGTGCTGCTCGTCGAAGACGAGGTGAGGTTGGCCGAGGCGATCCGACGCGGCCTCGAGGCCGAGGGGTTCTCCGTGGACATCGCTCACGAGGGCGAAGACGGTCTGGTCCGAGCCCTGGCCGAGCCCTACGACGCCATCGTCCTGGACATCCTCCTGCCGAAGCTGAACGGCTTTCGGGTGTGTGCCGAGTTGCGCGCCGCGGAGAACTGGACGCCGATCCTGATGCTTACGGCCAAGGACGGCGAGTACGACCTTGCCGAGGCGCTCGACACCGGCGCCGACGACTTCTTGTCCAAGCCGTTCTCCTACGTCGTCCTTGTCGCCCGTCTCCGCGCTCTGGTTCGCCGGGGGAGCGGCAACCGGGGGCCGATACGCCGGGTCGGGAGCCTCGCCCTCGACCCGGCAGCGCGCCGATGCGAACGGGGGGGCACGGAGATCGTGCTCACCCCCCGTGAGTTCTCGCTGCTCGACACGTTGATGCGGCACAGTCCGGACGTCGTCGCCAAGGGGGAACTGCTCGACGCGGTGTGGGGGATGGACGCCGAGGTCGATCTCAACGTGGTGGAGGTCTACGTCGGGTATCTGAGACGGAAGATCGACGCGCCATTCCACACCGCGACGCTGCAGACCGTACGGGGCATCGGATACCGGCTGGTCGAGCGCTGATGGTCGCGTTTCGCTCCGTACGCATGCGCGTCACCGCCGCAGCCACGGTCGTCGTCGCCCTCGCACTCTCGGGGGCATCGGTGTGGCTCGTGCTCGCCTCGCGTCAGTCGCTGGTGCGCGACGTGCGCACCACGCTCACCGACAACCTGACCGTCGCTCAGCAGTCGTTCAACAAGGCGGTCGTCACCGAGTTGAGCCTGGTGTCCCTCGGCATCGCACTCGACCCGACCGAAGCAACGGTGCGAATCGCCGACGAGCACTGTGCCGGGATCCTCCAGGCCGAGTACGGGGACCGCAAGCTGCGCTTCGACCGCTTCTACTACGTCGATCGGGTGCCCAATACGGTCCTGTTCGACTACCTGGGCTGCATCGACACCGCCGACCCGGTGTACAGCGCGACCACGGCCTGCGAGGAGACCGCCATCGTGGCGATCGGCAACCCGCGTGTCACCTACGAGGAGTTTCAGACGCTGGTGTCGGGGGCCAAGTTCAACGGCGCCTACTCCGCGTGCCTCGACTCGCGTTCGCTCGTCGACGAGAGGCTCGCCATGGCGTCGGCCTTGTGTGACGCCGGACTCTCCCGGGCCTTCATAGGCGTCGACGTCCTGGACGAGGCGTCGGTGGAGAGGGCTCAGCGGGAGGCGCTCAGTGCCTACGCGGCGTGCATGCGATTCAACGGCGTTCCCGACTATCCGGATCCGATCCTGGCCCGGGTGTCCACGGCGGGGACCGAGGTGTCGGCGCTGGCCGGCGCCCTCGGCGGATCGATCGTGTTCCCCTCGTTGGCCCAGGTGCGTGCCTCGGTGCGCAGCTTCGGGGCCATCGTGGCGATCGCCGTGCCGATCCTCGTCGGTTTGCTGGCGCTGCTCGTGTGGATCATCGTGGGCCGGGTCCTGCGGCCGGTCGAGGCGATTCGGGCGCGGGTGGCGGAGATCGGTGGCGGCGGGCTCGATCGCCGGGTGCCCGATCCGGGTACCGACGACGAGGTGGGGAGACTGGCGGCGACCATGAACTCGATGCTCGACCGCCTGGAGCGTTCGGCCGACCGCCAGCAACGGTTCGTCAGCGACGCCTCCCACGAGTTGCGCAGTCCACTCGCCTCCATCCGGACGCAGCTGGAGGTGGCGCTCGCCCACCCGGAGTCATCCGAGTGGCGTGGAGTCGCCGAGGGGGTCCTGGCGGAGAGCCTGCGGATGGAGCGTCTCGCCGACGACCTCCTCCTGCTGGCGCGTGCCGACGAGGGTGGCCTCCATCGAGGTGCGGATCGCGTGGACCTCGACGACGTGGTGGCCTCGGAGGCCGAGCGGTATCCCATGGTCTCGGTCGGCATCTCATCGGCCGAGACGATCATCGGAGACGAGATGGCCTTGCGCCGTGTCGTCCGCAACCTCGTCGAGAACGCCGTCCGCCATGCCGAGTCGCGGGTCACCGTGTCGGTCACCAGGATCGAGGACGCGGCGGTGATCACCGTCGACGACGACGGCTCGGGCATACCGATGGCTCATCGGTCCGAGGTGTTCGAGCGATTCACCCGTCTCGAGGAGGCGCGCAGTCGGGACGCCGGCGGTGCCGGGCTCGGTCTCGCCGTGGTGCGGGGCATCGTCACCGCCCACGGTGGGACCGTCGAAGTCGGCGATGCTCCCGGCGGGGGTGCCAGGTTCGTCGTGACCCTGCCCGTCTGAGGCGCCTCTCAGCGACTCTCAGGTGTGCCACAGGGCGCGCCCGTATGGTCCGCGCGAGCAATCCGGAGGAGGGTGTGGAATGATCATGAGCCGGGGAAGGATCGCCGCGGTGGTGATCGTGACGGTGGCGGCGATGTCCGGCACCCTCCCGGCGGAGGCGGTCGGTCAAAGGGTGGCAAACCCCAAGATCGTCGGCGGCGGTTCTGCGGATCCCGGCGAGTACCCGTTCATGGTGGCGTTGGTCGACTCGGGGAGCTCCAATTACGACGGCCAGTTCTGTGGTGGGGCTCTCATCGCGGCTCGCTGGGTGATGACGGCGGCCCACTGCGTCGTCGGTGAGACCGCAGGGAGCATCGACGTCGTCGCCGGTGGCTACGACCTGAAGGCGAACGACGGGCAACGGATCGGGGTCAAGGCGATCACCGTCAACCCGGGCTACGACGATCGTCGCACGGCGAGCGACGTCGCCCTGCTCGAGTTGGTGAGCTCGGCGCCGTACCCGACCATCTCGCTCCCGCCGGGCGGCGGGCTCGACGCAGCCGGGACCACGGTCACCGTCATCGGCTGGGGCGCCACCAAGGGCAAACCGAAATACCCATCGGTGCTCCACGAGGTGGCGATGCCGATCGTGGCGAACCCGGGATGCTCCGACGCATACGGCTCGGACTTCGTCGCATCGGTGATGCTCTGCGCCGGCGACTTCGCGTCCGGCGGGATCGACTCGTGCCAGGGCGACAGCGGCGGCCCGTTGTTCGTGACCGAGAGCGATGGGTGGACCCAGGTCGGCATCGTGTCATGGGGTGCCGGTTGCGCCGAGGCGGGCAGCCCCGGTGTGTACTCGCGGGTGTCGGCCCTCGCGGCTTGGGTCACCCGGGTCTCCGGGGTTCAGCCCGGGAGTGGCGGCGGCTCGGCTGGCGGGACGGGTGGCGGTGAGACCGGCGGCGGTGCAGGGCCCGGCGCCGAGTGCCGAGGGCTCGACGCCACCATCGTCGGCACGACTGGTCCCGACGCCATCGTCGGCACGGACGGGCGTGACGTCATCGCGGGCCTCGGGGGCGACGATGAGATCGACGGCCGCGGTGGGAACGACGTGATCTGCGCCGGGAGCGGTCGCGACCTGATCTACGGCGGCACCGGCGACGATCGCATCTACGGCGATGCCGGGGCGGATGCCCTGTACGGGGAGGCCGGAGACGATCGGCTCTACGGCGGACGCGGCGACGACGATGCCTTCGGCGGCAGCGGAGCCGATTGGGTCTCGGGCGGCAAGCACGTGGACTACTGCGTGGGCGAGATGGAGAGCTCGTGCGAGCTGTGAGTCGGGGGACACGCCCTCAGCGCAGCAGAAACGGCGCCGTCGGATCGTCGTCCTCGGCGGTGAACGTCGCCTCTCCCGTGTAATGGGCTCGGCCCGCCACCTCGACGACCACCGCGGGATGGTCCCCGACGGTGGTCTCGCGAACCGCGCGGCCGGTGAACACGGATCCCACGACGCTCTCGAATCGACGGGGCACGCCCATGGCGATCTGCCCGCGCGCATACTGCGCGGCGACTCTGGCGGTCACCCCCGATCCGGTCGGTGACCGATCTACCTCTTTGTCGGCAAAGACGCACACGTTGGCCGTTGCCGTCTCGGACCAGGCGTCGGCGCCGTCGGTGAGGATCGTCCCGTAGAGGAACTCGAGGTCGCCACCATCGGGATGATGCACCGGCACGGTGCCGGAGACCGCGCCGGTGACCGCCCAGGCGGCCTCGACCAGGTCGCGGATCGGGCTCCTCGCCACGTCGAGCCCCAATGTGGCGGCCGCAGCAACGGCATAGAACGCCCCGCCGAAGGCGACGTCGACGGGGATCGTGCCGTGACCGGGTACGTCGACGGGCTCGGCGTCGGCGGCGAGGAACGCCGGAACGCCCTCGAAGCGAACGTCCCCTCCACGCCCTCCTGCGGTCTCGACTTCGACGCGCACCAAGCCGGCGGGCACCTGGATGGCGAGGCGGGTGATCGGCTCGGTGGCGGGGACGAGGCCCGAATCGACGGCCCATCGCCCGAGGGCGATGGTGGCGTGCCCGCACATCGTCGAGTAACCCTCGTTGTGCATGAACAGCACGGCGAGGTCGGCTTCGGGATCGTCTGGCGCCACCGGGATCACCCCGTACATGTCGAAGTGCCCGCGCGGCTCGAAGATCAGTGCCCGCCGCAGGTGATCGAGATGCTCCCGGGCGTACCGTCGTTTGGCGAGGATGGTGTCTCCGAGGATCGGCGGGTAGCCCCCGACGACGATGCGCACCGGTTCACCGCCGGTGTGCATCTCGATGGTGCGAATCGGGGCCATCGGCATCCGCCGAGCGTACCGGTGGAAGCAGCCCGCAGGCGCCCCGGCCTTGTGTGGTTCTTGCTCACAGCTCACAGCTCATGGCTCATCGCTCCTTGTACCCTCGCCCCGTGCTCGTCGAGATCGCCGTGGTCGGCAGCCTGAACCTGGACACGACGGTCCGTGTCGCTCACCTGCCTTCCCCGGGCGAGACCGTGCTCGGCACCGGGCACTTCTCCGATGCCGGTGGCAAGGGGGCGAACCAGGCGGTGGCGGCGGCCCGACTCGGGCGGCGCGTGGCGATGGTGGGCCTGGTCGGAGATGACGATGCCGGAGTGACGCTGCTTCGCTCGCTGGCCGACGCCGGCGTAGACACGTCGGCAGTCGGCGTGGTCGAGGACATCGGCTCGGGTATCGCGGTGATCACCGTCGCCGATTCCGCCGAGAACTCGATCGTGGTCGACCCCGGCGCCAATCGAGTGCTCGATGGCGATCGGGTGCGGGCGGCCGGTGGGTTGCTGGGATCGGCCGCAGTCACGCTCGTGCAACTCGAGGTGCCGATCGACGCGGTTGTCGCGGCCGCCGCGTGTGCCGGCGGGCTGCTGGTGCTCAATCCGGCCCCGGCGACCACCCTTGCGGATGACCTGCTTCGCCGTACCGACGTGTTGGTACCGAATGCCACCGAACTGGGGACACTCCTCGGCGACGCCGCGCCGGTCGGTGCGGAGGAGGCCGGCCGCATGGCGACCGCGGTTCACGGGCCCGCTGCCGTCGTGGTCACGCTCGGTGCCGACGGGGCCGTGGTGGTCGAAGGCGGCAGAGTGATCCATGTCGCGGCTCCGGTCGTCCGCGCCGTCGACCCGACCGCCGCGGGCGACGCCTTCTGCGGCGGGCTGGCCGATGCCCTGGTACGGGGCCTCGGGCTGGTCGATTCGGTGCGATGGGCAGTGCGCTGCGGTGCCGTCGCCGCCACCCGTTGGGGAGCGCAGGCCTCGTTGCCCACGCGACGGGACGTCGAAGCGCTGGAGGCCGTGTGAACCCTCGCCCGATCATCATCGATACCGACCCCGGTCAGGACGACGCCGTGGCGATCCTCCTCGCGCTCGCCTCGCCCGAACTCCAGGTCGAGGCAATCACCACGGTGGCGGGGAACGTCCCGCTTCCGCTCACGAGTCGCAACGCCCTCAAGATGGTCGAACTGGCCGGGCGCAGCGACGTCCCCGTGTACGCCGGATGCGACCGCCCGCTCCGCGGCCCGCTCATCACTGCGGAGTACGTCCACGGCTCCTCCGGCCTCGACGGAGCCGACCTTCCCGACCCGGTGACGCCGCTCGCCGAGGGGCATGCCGTTGACGCGATGGTGGACATCGTGATGTCGTCGCCGCCGGGCACGATGACGGTGTGCCCGCTCGGGCCACTCACGAACGTCGCCACAGCCATCGACCGGGAGCCGGGCCTCGCCGCTCATCTACGCGAGATCGTGCTCATGGGCGGCGGCTTCTTCGAGGGCGGCAACACCACGCCGACGTCGGAGTTCAACATCTACGTCGATCCCGAGGCCGCCGACGTGGTGTTCCGGTGTGGCGCGCCGCTCACGGTGATGTCGCTCGACGTGACGCACCGAGCCCTCATCGAGCCGAGGCACATGGCTCGTTTCGCCGCCATGGGAACCCGGGTCGGTGCGGCAGTGCACGGGATGCTCACCTTCTATGAGCGGTACGACGTGGAGAAGTACGGCTTGGAGGGCGGCCCTCTCCACGATCCGACGGTGATCGCCCATGTGCTCCAACCCGACTTGTTCGGCGGGCGAAGCGTTTCGGTCAGGGTCGAGACCTCCTCGTCGTTGACGCGGGGGATGACGGTCGTGGATTGGTGGGGGATGACCGCAGAGCCCCGCAACGCCACCTGGATGCGCACCATCGATGCCGACGGCTTCTTCGACCTGCTCGTGGAGCGGCTCGGCCGACTCTCTTAACTAAAGGCCGCGCGATCTGGTCGGTGGACTTCCGGATCTGTCCAGAGGAGGAGCCCGATCAGCGCCAGACCGGTGAAGACCACCGATGCGGTGGTGTTCGCCACCAGTCCGTGCCAGCGAAACAGAACCGGGCCGATGGCGTCGCCGGTGGCCCGTCCGATGCTGATCGCCACCATGAGGAGGGCGAGATATCGGGTCCTGGCCCCCGGGGCGATCTCCGTGGCGAGGGGGATCGCAGAGACGATGGTCACCTCGAAGGCGACGAACGTGATCGAGAGGGCGGCCACACCGGGGACCAGGGAGCCGCCGACCGAGCCGAGCAGCAGGTAGCCGACCGCCGAACCGCCGAGACCGGCGGCGACCATCCGCCGCTTGCCGATGCGGTCGGCAAATGCCAGGACGGATGCTTCTCCGCTCAGTTCTGCCAGCCCGACCACGAGCGACGTGACCCCGAGGGCGCCGAGCGACAAGGCGAAGCGGTCCTCGAGCCAGGCACCGAACACCACGAAGGTGACCTCGGCGGCGAGGGAGAAGAGCAGTACCACACCGAGGAGGCGCACCGCCGACGGGCCCAGCGGCGCACGGATGACCGGTCCAGCCGGAGGAGCGGTGTCGCGGTCGAGGAGGAATGGCGAGGCGAGTGCTGCAGCGCCGACGAGGACGGCGACCCACCAGAAGGGCGCCCGCCATCCGAAACGACCGATGAGCCACCCCGCGGCGGGAGCGCCGAGCAGGAGTCCCCCTGCCCAGGTGAGTTCGAGCACCGACAGATACCTGGCCCGGCGATCGTAGGGAGTCCGGTCGGCGATGTATGCCTGCGCGGCGGCGTCGAATCCGGGCTTCCCGAGGCCGAGCAACACGAACCCGGCGAGCGCCCCGGCATACATCCCGGTCGACGCGGTCACCGCTGCACCGATGGCGAACAGCCCCAGCGACCACCCGGCGAGGCGGAGGCGCCGCTCGCCACGGCCCACCGTGGCGACGACAAGAGGGGTGGCGGCGCCGCTGATCGAGCGGGCGGAAAGCAGCAGCCCGGCCTGCTCCAGCGAGACGTTCAACCCCCGGGCGATGGCGGGCAGGAAGGGGAACACGAAACGGAAGGCGGTGTTCACGATGAGGCGGCTCGCCGTGAGATAGCCGATCGACCGACGCAGAGTCTTCACGCCGGCCTTCCACCTTCGACCAGACGGGGAGTGAGCATCCACAGGATCGAGCCGCGTCCCAGCAGCGCTGGTCCCGCCGGGATCTCGACGGCGGCCACGGCAGCGGTCACCATCCTCACCGAGGCGCCGGTCAGCGCGGCGACGGCCGCCGACCATGCCGGCTCGTGGCCGACGAGGACCATGACGTCGGCGTCGGTGGAGAGAACGACCGCCAACACCTCGTCGATGCCTCCGCCGTAGAGCCCCTCGCGGACCGTAGGTCGAATGCCCCATCCGGCCGCGGACGTAGTCGTCTCGGCGGTCTGGTGGGCGCGCAACGCCGGGGAGGTGGCCACGACGGAGGGTGCCGGATCGAGACGGGCGAGTGCCCTTCCGATGGCGGCCGCGTCGTGTCTCCCCCGAACGGCCAACGGCCGGTCCCGGTCGGCGATGCCGACGGGTCGTTCCGCCTTGGCGTGGCGCATGAGCAGGACGATGGGCGTGGTGGACCTCCGTCGGGTGGCGGAGACTACCCAAGCGCTCTGCCGACCCGTGGATGCACCCGGCCATCCTGCCCCACCATGCGTCGAGCATGGTTGCGGTGGCGGGAATGCCCGGCGAACAGGGTATAACTACGACCCGCCGAACGAGGACGACATGAGCGAAGGCATCGCCCGGCGCCTTGCATCGATTTCGGACTCGGCCACCATGGCCGTCACCGCCCGCGCCGCGGCTCTCAAGGCGGCCGGGAGGCCGGTCATCGGATTCGGCGCCGGTGAACCGGACTTTCCCACTCCCGCCCATGTCGTCGAAGCCGCCCAGCGCGCCGCCGCCGATCCGAAGAACCATCGCTACAGCCCTGCGATCGGCCTTCCCGAGCTGCGGGTGGCGGTGGCCGACAAGACGGCTCGCGACAGCGGGTTCGAAGTCGGGCCGGAGAGCGTCGTGATCACCAACGGCGGCAAGGGAGCGGTGTTCGGGGCGTTCGCGGCGTTGCTCGAACCGGGTGACGAGGTGCTGTTGCCGGCCCCCTACTGGGTGTCGTATCCGGAGGCGGCAGCCCTGTTCGGGGGTGTCACCAAGGTGATCCCCACGGCGGTCGACGCCGGCTTTCGCGTGACCGTCGACCAGCTGGAGGCGGCGCGCACCGAGCGCTCCAAGGTGCTGGTGTTCGTCTCGCCCGGCAACCCCACCGGGGCGGTCTATCCACCCGACGAGGTCGCGGCGATAGGGGCCTGGGCGGCCGCCCACGGCATCTGGGTGTTGGCCGACGAGATCTACGAGCACCTGGTGTACGGATCCTCCGTGTTCTCTTCCGTCGCCGTCGAGGCACCCGAGTCGGCCCCCAGGTGCGTGATCGTGAACGGGGTCGCCAAGACGTTCGCGATGACCGGGTGGCGGGTCGGGTGGCTGATCGCGCCCCCGGAGGTCGCCGCGGCGGTCGGGCGTCTCCAGTCACACTCCACCTCGAACGTGGCCAATGTCTCCCAGAGGGCCGCGATTGCGGCGCTCACCGGACCGTTCGAGCCGGCGCTGGCGATGCGGGAGGCGTTCGATCGGCGTCGGCGCACGATGCATCGGATGCTCGGCGAGATCCCCGGCCTGTCGGCGATGGAGCCTCAGGGCGCCTTCTACGCGTTTCCATCCGTGGCCGGACAGCTCGGGCGTCGCATCGGGAGCCATCGGGTCGAGTCATCGATCGACCTGGCTGCTGCGTTGTTGGAGGAGATCGAGATCGCCGTGGTCCCGGGTGAGGCGTTCGGCGCGCCCGGCCACGTTCGCCTCAGCTTCGCGTTGAGCGACGACGACCTGGTCGAGGGACTCACTCGCTGGCGCCGGATCGTTTCCTAGAGGGCGCGCCGCTAGGCGCGGACTCGGCGGTTGGGGCTGGGGATCCCAACCGCACCGCGATGAGGCCTCCGGCCGAAGAGCCATCAGCATTGCGCAAGAGCGCCCGCCTATTGGCGGACGCTCTAGAGCCCGGCCGTCAGGCGCTCGATCGCCATGCGATAGCCGTCGAGCCCGTGGCCAGAAATGGTGGCGACGCACGCCGCCGCGACCACCGAGTGCGCTCTCCATGGCTCGCGAGCGGCGATGTCGGTGATGTGGACTTCCACCGTGGGGATGCCGACCGCTTCGATGGCATCGTGGAGGGCATAGGAGTAGTGGGTGAGCGCTCCCGGGTTGATGACCACCCCGTCGCAGGCCGCGATCGCGCCGTGGAGGCGGTCGATGATCTCGCCTTCGTGGTTCGACTGGAATGTCTCCACGGTCGCTCCGACGGTGGCAGCCCATTGCCGGCACAGCTCATCGAGCTCCGCCAGTGTGGCCGAGCCGTACATGTCGGGTCGGCGGATGCCGAGCAGGTTGAGGTTGGGTCCGTTGACGACGAGCAGCCGCATGTGATCAGGCTATCTGGTGATCGGCGACGAGGGTCGCCGCCATGGCGAGCGTCTCGGAGTCGAGTGGCGTCTCGACGAGGTCGTGGCCGGCTCGGGTGAACGCATCGAGCAGCGCTCGCGCCACGGACGAGACATCGGTGGAGACCTCGTCGGCTACGGCGCCGGTGGCGTCGGGATTCCACTCGTACTCGAGGGCGGCGTAGGCGGGGACGAGAGGCAGATTGATGAGGGGGGCGTCTGTGGCGACGACGACGCCTCCGACGTGGGCGGCGCCGCGGACGAGGCGTTGGCCGACACCCATGAGCTTGGTCACCCCGCGGGCGTTCACCGAATAGGCGCCGGGGCAGTACTCACCGGGCACTTCGCCGATTCGGGCGTCGACGCCGAGGCCGATGAACGCGTCTCGGACGATGGCGGCAATCGCCTCGAAGCGGGAGGCGATCGATTGGCGTGGGCTGGGCTCGGGGACCGCCCAGGCAAACGCCAGGGTTCCTTCGTGGAACACCGCCGCCCTCCCGCCCGCAAGCCGTTCCACGGGGGCGAACCCTGCGGCGGTCACCGCGGCGGCGGCGGCCCGGTATCCGGGCCGCACCGCGTCCTGGCGCCCGAATGCCACGGTCCGCTTGGGAACGAACAGCCGCAGCGTCGGCGGTGCGTCGCCCGACCCGACCCTCCTCAGGAGAGCGCTCGACACCGCGGCGTCGAGCGCCGGGGGATCGACCGATTCTGTGATCACAGCCAGCACGCCTTCGAGGCTACCGGGGCATCGGCCGACAGATCGGTGAACCCGATTGCGGGGCGTGCCGACGATACTTGCCGGTACCGGGAGGCCGAAGTGCGTCGAATCGTCCTGTTCACCCTCTTCGTCGTGACCCTGACGGCGTGCAGCAACCTGCTCGGCGGGGTCGGCGATCTGTCGAGTTCGGTCGTCCACGGCGCCGAAACGACGACGACCACCACCAGTCTCGCTGCGGGCGGGCCGGCGCTTCGCCTCAAGGGCATCACCGGTCTCACCTGGATCAACGATGGTGTCGGGTCGGCGGCGAATCTGGGCACCGACGACACGATCAGCGCGGTTTGGTACCGCGGGGATCAGGCGACGCCGTGGGTGCAGGCGAGCAGGCGGGAGATCTCCAACGCGCTGCCGGGGATCCAGTTCCCTGAACTCGTGCCCGAGGGCATCACCCATGTGACCAGTCAGCTGGTGTTCGACACCGTGACCGCCAGCCTCGATCCGTCGTCGGCCGCCGCCTTCGGTTTGTGGGTGGGTGAGCCGTACACCCTTCCCCGGGCCGAGGGCCAGCAGGTAGTGCTCGACGTGGGGCTGAAGACGTTTGAGAGTGACCCCGACGACGAGATCTTCTCCTTCCAGGTCACCGACGGCCGCCAACTCACCTGGACCCATGGCGCCTACGTGTACCAGCTGTTCTGTCGCACCGGGATCACCGAGAACGCCTGCTTCGCAATGGCATCCTCGACGATCTCGCTCGATCTCATCGTCGGCTTGGGCTGAGCGCCGGCAGTCGCCGCACAACGCGGGGATGGCGACCGGCTCGCGGTCGCCGCGCCCGAAGCGGCATGGCCTCGGGGAGCCGGTAGCCTCGGTCGGCGACGCAAGGAGGTCACGCCATCTTTCACAGTGGTGGATGGATGTCGTACATCCAGTACGACGAGGACAAAGACCGACCCACCATCGACAGGGCGTTGCTGCGCCGCGTCGCCCGCTATGCCGGCCCCTACCGCGGGCTGTTGATCCTGGTCATGGCCACCATCGTCGTGATCACGCTGGTGTCGCTGGTCCCACCACTGCTGATGCGCAACCTCATCGATGCCGCGATACCCGCGGGCAGCCTCACGCGGGTGACCTGGCTCGGCGTGGCGATGGTGGCGGTGCCGATCGTGAACGGCGTCGTCGGCGTGGCGCAGCGATGGGCGTCGGCCAAGGCGGGCGAGGGCATCATCTTCGACCTGCGAACCGGCGTCTATTCGCACCTGCAACGCATGTCGCTCGGTTTCTTCACGGCCACCCGGCCGGGCGAGCTGATGTCGCGCCTGAACAGCGACGTCGTCGGTGCCCAGTCCGCGGTCACGGGGACACTCGTCTCGGTGGTCTCGAACGCATGTGCGACGGTGGCGACGCTGCTCGTGATGCTCCGGCTCGAGTGGCGCCTCACCCTCGCGTCGGTGGTCATCCTTCCGCTGTTCATCTACCCGAGCCGCCGGGTGGGAAGGGTGCTTCGCCGTCTCACCCGGGAGCAGATGCAGTCCCAGGCGAAGATGAACTCGGCCATGAACGAGACCCTCAACCTGAGCGGCGCCTTGCTGGTGAAATTGTTCGGGAGGGCGGCCGACGAGGATCGTCGCTTCGCCGACCATGCGGGTGACGTCCGCGACCTCGGAGTCCGTCGCGCGCTGATCGGGAGGTGGTTCTTCCTCGCACTTGGGATCGTGAGCGCCATCGGCAGCGCCCTGGTGTTCTGGTTCGGAGCGGTGTTGGTCATTCGCGGGGCGCTCACCGTCGGCACCGTCGTCGCGCTGTCCGCGTACCTCAGCCAGTTGTATGGGCCACTCTCGGCGCTGTCGAACGCCAGGGTGGAGTTGGCGACCTCCCTCGTGTCATTCGAGCGGGTGTTCGAGGTCCTCGATCTGCCGAGGGACATCTCCGAGGAGCCGGACGCGATCGACCTGCCGGTCGTCGCCGGGCGGGTCACCTTCGAGGACGTGGCATTCGACTACCGGACTGCTGCGCCGGTCGGCCTTGCCGCGGTCGAGCGGCTGTCGTGGCGAGGTTTCAGTGAAGGCGAGCAGGGTCCGCCGAAGGGCACGCGCACCGGGCGCACCAGAGCGATCGACCATCTCGATTTCGACGTCGCCCCCGGCGAGTTGGTCGCCCTCGTCGGACCGAGCGGGGCGGGCAAGACCACGGTCACCTACCTCATCCCCCGCCTCTACGACGCCACTCAGGGTCGGGTGCTCATCGATGGCCATGACGTGCGCATGCTGACGACGGCAACGCTGGCCCGAGCCGTTGGGGTGGTCACACAGGAGACGTATCTCTTTCATGACACCATCGCCGCCAACCTGCGCTACGCCCGGGCCGACGCAACCGCCGCGGAGCTCGAGGCGGCGGCCCGTGCCGCCAACATCCACGACTTCATCGCATCGCTCGCCGAGGGGTACGAGACGATGGTCGGCGAGCGCGGCTACCGGTTGTCCGGGGGGGAGAAGCAGCGAGTCGCCATCGCCAGGGTGATCCTCAAGGACCCTCGGATCCTGGTTCTGGACGAGGCCACTTCACATCTCGACGCCCGGTCCGAAGCGCTCATCCAGGAGGCCTTGGAACGGGTGATGGCGGGTCGCACCTCGTTCGTGATCGCTCACCGGCTCTCGACGGTCCTCGCTGCCGACCGCATCCTCGTGCTCGACGAGGGACGCGTGGTGGAGCACGGGACCCACCGCGAGCTGGTGGCCGCCGACGGGCTGTATGCCCGCCTCTACGAGACGCAGTTCGCCGGGGCGGGAGACTGACGTGGTACGGCTCGCCGTCGCGGTGGGGCGCCTCACCGGACTTGCCAGCCGGCTGATCGGTCGCGGCGGCACCGCGGTGCCCGGGCTGGTGGCCGAACGGCTGGACCGGAGTCTCATCGAGCATCTGGCATCCGGTCTCTCCGACGGTGTGGTGATCGTCACCGGGACCAACGGCAAGACGACCACCACGAAGATGCTGGTGGCGATTCTCGAGAGTGCCGGCAAGCGGGTCCTCACCAACCCGGCGGGCTCGAACCTCGCCCGCGGTGTGGCGACTGCGCTGATCACCGCATTCCGGCGGGGAGCAGTGCAGGCCGACTTGGCCGTGTTCGAGATCGACGAAGCGGCGGTGCGCGCGCTCGGCGCACGGCTCACCCCCCGACTGATCGTGGTGACCAACCTGGCGCGCGACCAGCTGGATCGGTACGGGGAGCTCGACACGACCGCCGGACACGTCGCAGCCGCGATCGAACACGCTGCGGCTGTCGTCCTCAACGCCGACGACCCGATGGTGGCAGGGCTCTGCGGTGCCCGGGCGGCGGCATGGTTCGGGGCGGTCGACGCCATCCGGTCGACGATGCCCGACGATCGCAGCCTCTATGGGGAGCCGATGACGCCGAGCGGGCCGGCACCCGATTCGGTGCTGCTGTCGTCCGTGCGAGAGGGCGACGGGCAGGTCGCGGTGGTGCGGATCGGGGGCAGCGAGGTCACGGTCCATCTCGCCGTCCCCGGCGCCTACAACGGCTACAACCTTGCCGCGGCGCTCCTGGCCGCCTCGATCCTCGGGGTTCACCCCGGTGCGGCCGTGGGGGCGCTCGAGGCGATGCAGCCGGCGTTCGGGCGGGGCCAGGTGGTGCCGTACCGCGGGAGGCGCGTCAAACTCCTCCTGGTGAAGAATCCGGCAGGCCTGAATCAGGCGATCAGGCTCCTTTCCGACGACGTGGAGCCCGCCCAGGTGCTCATTGCGATCAACGACGGCCACGCCGATGGGAGGGACGTGTCGTGGCTCTGGGATGCCGGCCTGGAGGAGCTGGCGGGCTCTTCCCACCGATTCGGCGCAGGCGGTGTCCGGTGTGCAGACATGGCTCTCCGCTTCAAGTACGCCGGAATCATGGCGTGGAGTGAGCCCGACTTCGCGGTTGCACTCGACCGGGTGGTCGACGGTGCGGCCGAGGGCGAGACCGTCTACGTCGTGCCGACCTACACGGCGATGCTGCGATTCCTCGAGCTGCTCCAACCGGGCGTGAAGCGGCCGGAGGCGTGGTCGTGAATCCGCTCGTGATCGTCCACCTCTACGGACGCGAGATGAACATCTACGGAGACACCGGCAACGTGCTCGCCCTGCGCCGGAGACTCGAGTGGCGGGGGATGGCGGTTCGCGTCGATCGGGTCGGCGTGGGCGATGACTACGACCTGCGACGGGCCGACATCGTGGTCACCGGCGGCGGCGAGGATTCGGCACAGATGGCGATCGCCGGCGACCTCGCCGACCGCGGGCCCAACGTCCACCTGGCGGTCGGCGACGGCGTCGTGTTCCTCACCGTGTGTGGCACCTACCAGTTGTTCTGTCGGCGGTTCGTCACCGCCGCGGGTCAGGAGATCCCCGGCATCGGGGTCTTCGACGCCGAGACCATCGGGGGCGGCACGCGGATGATCGGCAACATCGTCGTCGACTCTCCTTGGGGGCGCCTCGTGGGATTTGAGAACCACAGTGGGCGAACGATGCTCGCCGCCGGACAGCGGTCCCTCGGCCGTGTCGCCAAGGGCTTCGGGAACAACCACTCGACGTCCGAGGAGGGAGCGATCACCGGAAGCTGCTTCGGCACCTACCTCCACGGGTCGGTGCTCCCCAAGAACCCGGCCTTCGCCGACGAACTGCTGCGCAGGGCCCTGGTTCGACGGGGAACGGCGACTGCCTTGATACCTCTCGACGATCGAGTCGAAGCGGCCGCGGCCGCCGCCGCGGCGGCCCGCCCCTAGGACGCCCGTTCCTGGAGGTGGCGGGCGGCGTCGGCGGGACGATCGACGGCCACGGCGAACTCCACACCGTCGGGCTTGGTCCGCAGCAAGTACATGGCCTCGATGTTGACGTCGGCGTCGGCGAGGCGGTGTGCCATGGCCGCCACCGCGCTCGGCCCTGCCGAGAGGTGGGTGGTGAGGATGGGCCGTTCGTCGAATGTCACGTCGGCGCGCCCGAGGATGCCGCGAACCGTCGACTCATCCTCGACGACGATGTGCACGATCCCGATCTCACCGATTCCGAACGCGGCGAGGGCTTCGATCCGCACCCCCGCCTCGGCGATCAGCTCGGTCAACGCGGCGAGCATCCCGGGCCGGTTGGCGAGTTGGACCGTGAATTCGGTCATGCCCCCAATGTACGCCGTCCGTTGGCGAGAAGTCAGGCCGTTCGTCCCAGGAACGCAACGATTGCTGCTCCCACCGCCTCGCCGGCGTCTTCCTGGAGGAAGTGGCCGGCGTCGTCCACCGTCTCGAGTTCGGTGGCGCCGGGGATGAGGTCGACGAATCGGCCGCCCGCCCGCACCGAGAAGATCGGGTCGCCGGTGGAGAAAAGGACCTGCGTGGGGCGATCCCATGAGGCGAGGGCATCGCGCACCGCCGCCATGGCCTCGGCACCGGGGTCGTTGACCTGCAGCGGCACGATCAGTGGGAACCGCCACGCTCCGACCTTGTGCTCCATGGTCGGAAACGGTGCCTCATATGCGGCAAGCACCTCCGCCGGCCACGGGGTGGCCGATGCGCTCCCCATGATCATGG
Organism: Acidimicrobiia bacterium; assembly: GCA_035286665.1. Lineage (GTDB taxonomy): Bacteria > Actinomycetota > Acidimicrobiia > Spongiisociales > UBA11373 > RBG-16-68-21. The sequence continues at coordinate 9,254 of DATECY010000015.1, read as the reverse complement.
CGATCGGCAGGTCCGGGTTCTTCTCTGCGAAACTCCGCCACGCGGTGAACGCCGGGTTCGACCCTCCTCCGGTGAAGAGGCCGGTGTTGAGGATCGAGAGGCGGGCGAAGCGATCCTGGTTCTCCATCGCCACGCGCAGACCGATCGGGCCTCCCCAATCCTGCACCACGGCGGTGGCGCCGTCGAGATCGAGGTGGCGGACGAGCGCGTTCATCGCGGCGACGTGGTTGTCGTAGGTGTAGAAGTCGGGGTCGGTCGGCTTGTCGGACTTTCCGAACCCGGGGTAGTCGGGAGCGATCGCCCGGAACCCGGCCGCGGCGAGCAACGGGATCACCTTGCGGTAGAGGAACGACCATGTCGGCTCGCCGTGGAAGAGCACGACCGGCCGGCCTGATCCCTCGTCGAGATAGTGGAGGTTCATGCCCTCCCAGGAGAAGGAGCGACCGGCGAAGGGATATCCGGGGAGTTCTGCGAAGCGCTCCTCCGGAGTGGTGACGAAATTCATTCGTGCCCGGAATCGGTGTGGGGCGGACTGGGCACGACGAGCACAGGGCGTCCCGCCTCCCGGACGACCCGTGTGGAGACGCTTTCCCACGAGGCCTCGTCGAACAGGTTCTTCGTCGCGCCCAGGATGAGCAGGTCTGCTTCGACGTCGGCTGCTGCGGCGATGATCGTCGCCGCCGGGTCCTCGCCCTCGAGGAACATCACCTCTGCGTCTACGCCATGGGCCATCAGCGCGGCGAGGAGTGGTTCGGTGATCCGACCTCCGCGTTCCTCGACATAGCGTGCGATGAGGGCGTCCTCCTCGGTGGTCCAGGGGGGGGAGCCCTCGGTGAGGGGATGCCATTGCTCGGATCGGATCTCGTCGAGAAACGACCGGGGGACCTCGATCACCGTGGTGACGAACACCTTGCCGTCTTCACCGGCGAGGCGCTCGGCGAAGCGTGCGACGGGTTCAGGGCTGAGTACGCCGGCGGTGGCGATGACGATGCGCACGCCACGAGGTTAGGGCGCGCGCAATCGTCGGTCGCGCTCACGCCCGTCGTTGTAGTCGGGGCCGGGGGTGTCTCTCAGCGGGAGTCGAGCCAGTGGCCCTTCCTCGGCGAGCCACGGCCACAGACGACGCCTCCAGCCGGCAACGGTGCGGCGGTGGTCGCCGGCGGCGAGGCCGGCCGCCACGAGCAAGGTTGCGCCCGTCATCTCCACCAGCCCGCAGGCAAACGCCACACCAGCGCCCGATCCGAAGAAGCCGGTCAGCGGGGCGGCGACGGTGGCTCCGATCGAGGCGAGGATGTAGGCGACGACGCGATGCTCGGTCACCATCACCCGGTTGTCGGCCCACCGACGGGTGCGCAACACGGCGATGGCGGTCAACCCGGCGACGAGGCCCAAGATGACCGCGCCGAGGAGCCAGGTGAGCCCCACCCGCTCGCCCCACGTCGAGAACAACCACCCGACGTCGTCGAGGGACCGGACTTGCACGCCGTCGATGACGAAGCCGTGGACGCCGAGGGCGCCCGTGAGATATCGGAGCTCGTCGAGGATGCCCCACGCGGCGAGGGCGGGGATGATGAGCGGGAACCGCGACTCGGTCGGTGAGCGCCGCATCGCCCACACACCTACCGCCAGCGCGGCGACCAATGCCCCGAACGTGATCCAATCGACCAGCCCGCGCCGCCCCCCGAGCCAGCGCCGGAGCTCGGGCGCGGCGAGGTAGGTGACCGCCAGGGCGATCGACAGTGCGATGAACACCGACGAGAACGCGGCCGTGACGTCGGCGACGGGAATGGTCGTGCGCCCCCCACGGGAGGTGGGGCGGGAGGGTCGGGCGGCGATGGCCGGAGCCTTCAGCGGAGAGGCCGACGCAGCGCCCACTGGACCTCGAGTCGTTGCGATCGGCGCAGGGGGAGACCGGGGTGGGACCAGATGTACTCGGCGATCCGGTCCCCGGCGACGACTCCGAGCCGGTCGAGCTGGTGGCGCTCGGCGTCCAGCGTGCTGACGAGGATGGGGTATGCGAACACCCGCCCACCCTGGTCGTCGCGCAATCGGGTGGCCGCCATCAGGGCGTCCTTGACCGTGCTGGTGACCCGTGACCCGTCGCGGTAGATGCCGTCGTCGCCGATCGTCGCCGGCCGCGGGTCGGGATCGACGTTGATGGTGAACACCCCGTTGGGCCCGACGACGACGTAATCGATCACGACGCCGCCGATGACGGCGTCGTCGATGACCGACCATTCGGTCGGGAGCCGGTCGATTCCTGCTGGATGTGGCTCCGAAGGGGTTGCCAGGGCGTACTCGTCCGCCCAGGCTGCCCGGAGCGCGATCACCTCGGCCATGGAACGAGCCATCGGCTTGCCGGGCCGAGCGCTTGAGTCTTGACGCCCCTAGCCTGCTCAGCCAATGGAGGCCCCGTTGCGCATCGAGGTGGGTCGGGAAGCGATCGGCTTCACCTGGGCCGATGGGACGACCACCCGTGCGGACGCCTCCGATCTTCGCCGGTCCTGCCCCTGCGCCGCATGCGCAGGGTCGCCCACGCAGGCGTTCGCCGTCGCCACCATCGCATCGGCACGGATCGTGGGCGACTACGCGGTGGGCATCACGTTCGACCCCGACGGCCATGCCACCGGGATCTTTCCGTATGACCTTCTTCGCACCCTGGGCGACGCGGCATGACGGGGCACCTTCCCGAGACTCCGACCACCACACTCGATGCCGCCGTCACCACCCTCGCCGGGAACGCTTCGGCGTGGGTGCGGATCCCACTCGGCGCGAAGCTGGGGTATCTGCGCCAGGTGCTGCGGCGATTCGCCGAGGTCTCGCCCGATCTGGTGCGTGATGCCGTGGCGGCCAAGGGGGTCGATGCGACCTATGCCGGCGAGGATTGGGTCTCGGGGCCGTTGAGCGTGCTGCGCACCTCCAGGTTCCTGGCCACCACGCTCCAGGGGATCGACCGCACCGGCGCCGTTCCCCTCCCCGACGACGCCATCAAGGAGCGGCCCGACGGTCAGGTGACCGTCGACGTCATGCCGGGCGATCGATGGGACAGGATCCAGTACCCCCGGTGGCACGCCGAGGTGCGCATGGATCCCATCGTCGGCTATGGCGAAGCACGCAGGCATCTCGGGGGGATCCACACCAAGCCGGAGACGGCGACGGCGGCAGTTGCCGCGGTCCTCGGCGCCGGGAACGTCGCCAGCATCGGTCCCCTCGACGTCATCCACAAGCTCTTCGTCGATGGCCACGTCGCCATCCTCAAGTTCAACCCCGTGAACGAGTACGTCGGACCTCACGTCGAACATGCCTTCGCCCCGCTGGTCGATGCCGGTTTCGTCCGTTTCGCATACGGGGGCCCCGCGGTGGGGAATCACCTCGTCCACCACCCATTGGTCGACGAGGTCCACGTCACCGGGTCCGAGCAGACGTACAACGCCATAGTGTTTGGATCTGGGCCCGATGGTGCGGCCCGCCGCGCCCGTGGCGAGCGGGTGATGACCAAGCCGATCACTGCCGAACTGGGCAACGTCAGCCCGGTGATCGTGGTGCCGGGGGCATGGAAACCGCGTGAACTGCGATTCCAGGCCGAGCACGTCGTCACCCAGGTCGTCCAGAACGGCGGGTACAACTGCAACGCGGCGAAGGTGCTCGTGCTCCCTGAGAGCTGGCCGCAGCGCGAGGAGTTCCTCGACGCGGTGGAGGCATTGCTCGGCACCCGACGGGAGCGCCCGGCCTACTACCCGGGCACTGAGGAACGCTTCGCAAGAGTCGCTGCCGGCGCCCACAGGGTCAGAGTCCTCGGCACGCCTCGAGAGGGCTTCGTCCCGCCGGCCGTCATCGCCGACATCGATCCCGATGAGGCGTCCCCGGCATTCACCGTGGAGGGGTTCTGCCAGGTGGTGGCCACCACCAACCTCCCCGGCGGAGATCCTGGGGGCTTCCTCGACCGTGCGGTCGCATTCTGCAATGAGCGTCTCCGGGGGAGCCTCAATGCCACGCTGCTCGTGGATCCATCGACCGGTCGCGACTTCGGGCCGGCGCTGGGAAGGGCGGTGGGGGCGCTCCGCTACGGAGCGATCGGGGTGAACGTGTGGGCCGCGGCCGCTTTCCCGCTCGGCGTCACCCCGTGGGGAGCGTTCCCCGGGCATCCTCCCACCGACATCCAGAGCGGTACGGGGTTCGTCCACAACGCCCGATTGGTGGACCGTCCCCAGAAGACCGTGATGAGCGCACCGTTCCTGCAGTTCCCCAAGCCGCCGTGGTCGGTGTTCCATCGCCACTCGTCCGAGACGCTGGCGCGGGCCGCTGCCTTCGAGGCCGATCCGAGTCCATGGCGTCTGATGCGGATGCTCGGTCCGGCGATGCGCCCCTGACCGATCAGGTGCGAGCGGCGAGGCCCTTGCAGGACGGGACCGTGCCCTCGAACCAGCTGCGCGTCGGTGCGCTGAACAGGTCCAGGGATGCCATGGCGGGCAATGTGCCCGGGGGGAGTGACCTGCGAACATGGCACCCGGTGAAACCCCCCGCGTCTCGCACTTGGCTGTACACGGCGTTCGTCGTGGCGCTCTGGGCGGTGGTGCTTCCCGGAATGCTCGTGCGTGACTCGCACGGGCATTTCGACCTGGCTTGGCGGTCCTGGCCCTTGGTGGTCGTGGCGGGCACGGTCCTCGTTGTGGGGACGGCGGCGGTGTTCCTCTCCGCCGGTCGGCTCGGAGGCGCCGGTGCCCGGCTCATGGGGACCACCCCCGGTCCGACCCTCGTCACCGATGGCGTCTACGCAAAGGTCCGCAACCCGGTGGACATGGGTACAACGGTGATCTCGTTCACGTCCTGGATCGCCCTGAGGTCCGAGATGATGTGGGTGATCCCCATGGCGGCGGTGCTCCACTTCACGCTCGGCATCGGTCTGTACGAGGACCGTCGGCTCTTCGAGGCGTTCGGCGACGAGTTCAAGGAGTACCGTCGGCGGGTGCGCAAGTGGGTACCGCGCACCCCAGCGGATGCGGGTGTCGACGAGGGTTAGAGGGCGCGCCGATAGGCGCGGACTCGGCGGTTGGGGCTGGGGACCCCAACCGCACCGCGATGAGGCCTCCGGCCGAAGAGCCATCAGCATTGCGCAAGAGCGCCCGCCTATTGGCGGACGCTCTCAGTGGGTGCGATCGGCCGTCGGGAGATGGAGCACGTACCAGGCGGCCCACGCCCACACGGCACCCATCGCCAGCTGCAGCGCAAGGGTGGGAAGCACCCAGCCGATCGAGTAGGTGAATGCCGCGCTCATCGAGCTGATCGCGACCACCTTGGTACGCAGCGGGATCCCTCGTCCACCCTGGAAGTCGCCGATGAACCGGCCGAAACGTGGGTGATCGACCAGCCAGGAGTGCATCCGCTCCGATGAGCGGGCGAAGAGGAATGCCGAGAGCAGGAGTGGTCCGGTGGTGGGGATGAGCGGTAGGAACACCCCGACCACGCCGATCGCCAGGAAGGCGACCCCGAGCACGAAGTAGAGCGGCCGCAGCCACGGCCTGATCCTGGGACGGGCGACCACCTCTGCCATGGCCGCAAAGCGTATCGGCAGGGTTTCCGACAGGAAGGCGGAAAGCAGGAATGGCGATGGGCGATGGGCGAGAAGGGTAGGGGCTACCGGCGACCCACCCCGGGGACGAACCTTCCCGTCTTCTGCTCGTACTCGCGGTAGCCGGGGAAGGTGGCGGAGAGGTGGCGTTCTTCCCAGCGGGCCTTGATCGTCAAGAGCACCACGAGCGTTGTTGCGAGGGCGGCGGCGACGATCGACCGGGCCATCCAGGCGATGGCGCCCATGCCGAGCATCACCGCGGTGTAGATCGGGTGGCGCACGAACCGGTAGGGACCGTGGGTTACGAGATCTACCCGGCCGTTGGGAAGCGGCAAGGCGGTGAGCCCTCTCCCCAACCACTTCGCCGCCCAGAGGCCGAGCCCGCCGGCGACGGCGACGACCACCCATGATGCCGCGTGAGCCGCAGGGGGGAGCGGCCAGTCGGTCCGTTCCGGGATGAGCACGACCCCGGCGATGAGGATCGCCTGCACGGCGACGAACCCGTAGGCGATCGAGCGGTCTCGCGAGGAGTGGGGCATAGGGAGACAGTATCGAGTCCTGAGTCCCGAGTTCTGGGTAGCTTTCTCCACATGCGTCTTCACCTGCTCGATGGGACCTACGAGCTGTTCCGCTCGCACTTCGGGGCGCCGTCGCGTTCGGCCCCCAACGGGATGGAGATCGGGGCGGTGCACGGGATCATGGCGAGCACGCTCTCCCTCCTCGACGGCGGGGTGACCCATCTCGGCGTGGCGTTCGACACGGTGATCCGATCGTTCCGCAACGAACTGTACGACGGGTACAAGTCCGAGGCCGGCGTGCCCGAGGAGCTCCTCGCCCAGTTCCCGATCGCCGAGGAGGGTCTCGAGGCGATGGGGGTCAGGGTGTGGCGGATGGTCGAGTACGAGGCGGACGACGCCCTGGCGACGGCGGTGGCCCGTTTCGGGCCGGAGTTCGAGCAGGTGGTCGTCATGTCGCCCGACAAGGATCTCGCCCAGTGCGTGGACGGCACCCGGGTAGTCGGTTTCGATCGGCGCAAGGGCGCCTTCATCGATGCCGCCGCCGTCGTGGAGAAGTTCGGCGTGCTGCCGGAGTCCATCCCCGACTACCTCGGCCTCGTCGGCGACGCATCGGACGGCTTCCCCGGCGTGCCGGGTTGGGGGGCCAAGTCGGCTTCGGTGATGCTCGCCGAGTATCGCCACATCGAGGGGATCCCCCTCGAGACCTCGCTGTGGAAGCCGCAGGTGCGCGGGGCCGAGCGTCTCGTGACCGCCCTACGCGCACACATGGCCGACGCCCTCCTCTTCCGCTTCCTGGCCGTGCTGCGCCGGGACGTCCCGCTGCCGGAGAAAGGGGCCGCCGAACTGGCGTGGACCGGCGTTCCCCGGGCTTCCTTCGAGGACTTCTGCGAGCGCTGGGGCTTCGACTCGCTGGCTGCCCGGCCGAAGCTGTGGAGGTAGGAGGCCTCGTCTCACTCGGCCGGCGATGAGCGATGGGCGATTGGCGATTGGCGATTGGCAACGGGCGTTCGGCGCGTGATGTTCTACAGCGTCTTGAGCGCCGCTCTCGCCGCGTGCCAGCCGCACATACCGTGGACGCCGGCGCCGGGAGGTGTGGAGGAGGAGCAGAGGAACACGCCCGGGGCCGCCTTGTAGGGATGGAACAGGGTCGGCCTCACGGCAAGGCCCCGGAGTGACAAGGCGCCTCCGGTGATGTCGCCACCGACGTGGTTGGCGTTGTCGGCTTCGAGGTCGGCCGGCCTTCTTGCATTGACGGCGATCACCCGGTTGCCGAACCCGGGGGCGAACCGCTCGAACTGGGCAAACATCCGGTCGGTCATGTCCTCGCCCGACCCCGCCGGGACGTGGCAGTAGGCCCACAACACGTGGGTGCCGTCGGGGGCCCGTCCCGGGTCGGCGACCACCGGCTGGGACGAGATGACGAAGGGACGGTCGGGATGTTCTCCCGCGGCGACGGCGCGCTCGGCCGCGGCGATCTCCTCGTAGGTGCCCCCGACGTGCACCGTTCCGGCGCGGCGGCAGTCGGAGTTGGTCCACGGGATTGGGCCGTCGAGTGCCACGTCGAGTTTGAACACACCCGGCCCGTGGCGGAAGCGGCGATACCGGCGACCGGTTCGCGCCGGGAGTCGGTCACCGAGGATCGACGTCACCGCCATCGGGTCGGTGTCGAACACGACGACGCGCGCCTTGGGCAGGTCCGACCAGGAGGTCACCGCGGTCTTCGTCCGGATCTCGCCGCCGAGGGCACGCAGGTGTGCCGCCATGGCGTCGGTGATCGACCCGCTGCCGCCGACGGCCACCGGCCACCCGACCGTGTGGGCGGCGGCGCCGAGCGTGAGGGCGACGCCCGCCGAGGCGATGGTGGTGAGCGGTGCGGCGGCGTGCGCACCGATCCCGGCCACGAGGGCGCGGCCTTCGGGGGTGCGAAACCGACGGGCGAGCATCGCGGCGGGACGCAACGCCAACCATCCGAACCGGGCTCCGGCAACGGGTGTCCTGATCGCGGCGAGCGGTGGGGCGAGCGCCAGCCGTACCGAGTCGTTCCAGTGGCGTGCCACCGAGCCGAACGTGCGGCGCCATGCCCGGCCGTCGACGCCGAGGCGGTCGGCGGTCTCGTCGATGTCCCTGGTGAGCACCGCGGCCCGGCCGCCGTCGAGAGGATGGGCGAGCGGGATCGGAGGCTGTGCCCAGGCGAGGCCGTAGTTGGCGAGCGGCAGCAGCGAGAGGACCGGTGATCCGGCGCCGAGCGGGTGGACCGCCGAGCAGACGTCGTGGCGGACGCCGGGGAGGGTGAGTTCGGCGGTGCGCGCCCCGCCGCCGATCGTGGCGTTCGCCTCGAGGACGAGCACCTTCTTGCCGGCCGAAGCAAGGGTGATGGCTGCGGACAGTCCGTTCGGCCCGGCCCCCACGATCACCGCATCGAGCATGCGGGGAAGGCTAGGCGGGGACGGGTCACCTTCTCGGCATGGGTACGTCGCGTGCCTCGGCCCGGCGGAGGGCGACCCGGGCCGGGAGGATGAGGCGGAATCGGCGCGGCAGATGGGGTCGGACGCGTTTGAGAACGCGCATGTTGGCGTCGAGCAGGCGTGCCTTGCGGTCGGTCCACTCGTATCCGTAGAGCTCCTGCACCCGCGGCGGCAGCGTTCCCACCGCGGCGAACGAGATGAACTTCCAGATCGGCTTCAGGTGGCGCGGCACCGGCTCGCCGCGGATGAGATCGGCGACCTCGCGGGCAACGTCGGTGATGACGAGACGGTCGGAGTGGACCACCCGGTTGATGTATCCGGTCATGGCGTCGTAGGTCGCGGGCACCCGGTCGCGGGGGAGGAGCACCAACTCGGCGGCAGTGAGGTTCTCCTCGTGGAACCGCTGTTTCTGGTCGTCGGTGAGCGGACGGACGGTCCGTTCATAGAACATCACCGTGCTCTCCTCGAGGCAGGCATGCACCCACAGGAGGAGTTCCGGGTCGAGAGCGTCGTACCGCTCGCCGGTGACCGGGTCGGTCCCGTTGATGACCGTGTGCAACTTGTTGATCCGATCGGCGGCGTGCTGCGCCTCGTCCTTGGTGCCGAAGGGCAGAAGCAACTGCAACGAGAGGGTTCGAAGCAGCCGCGCCCACGGGTCGCGGCGGTAGGCGGCGGTCTGGCGGGCACCGGCCGCGACGAGTG
>DATECY010000014.1:0-13393 GCA_035286665.1 Acidimicrobiia bacterium | reverse complement strand
CTTCAATCTCGGTTGGGGCGACCGGGGGCTGGTGCAGTGGTACCTCGACAACGCCGGGACGGTTCCACCGATCGCGGACATCGGGGTGAGGATCAGGCCGGCGCGCCGCTCCGGAACCACGGTGGTCCGCGACCTCGAGTTCGAGAGCCCCTTCGAACTGCTCCCGGCACACATACGCATGGTGCGCGCCCGCTGGATCACGACCTACCCCGAACCGGAGCGCGTGGTATTGCTGCACGCAGCGTGGAACGACGAGGACTACCGCACCCGGACGCGCATTGCCCGCGATCTGCTCGCCCGCGGCATCGCCTCGGTGATGCCCCAGCACCCGTTCTACGGGGAACGGAGGCGGGTCAAGTACCTCGAGACGCCGGTTCCGTTGGTGAGCGACTTCTGCCTCATGGGCCGGGGCGGAGTGCTCGAGGGACGATCGCTCGCCGCGTACCTGCATCGCGCGGGATACCGCGTCGGAGTCTCGGGGTACAGCATGGGGGGCAACATCGCCGGGTTCGTCGGCACCCTGGTCGACTTCCCCGTGGCGATGAGCGCCGTCGCCGCGGCGTACTCGGCGGGTCCTCCCTTCATGACCGGGCTGCTGCGAAAGACAATTGCGTGGGACGCCCTCGGTGGGGAAACCGAAGAGATCGTCGAAAGGATCTCCCGGGTGCTCCACGCCGGTTCGCTGCTCAACCACACCCCGCCGAAGCACGCCGCGGCGGCAGTGCTGCTCGCCGGCACCCGCGACGGCTTCGTACCGACCTCCTCCACCCAGGCGATCCATCGGCATTGGCAGGGCTCGAAGATGAACTGGGTGAGCGCAGGTCACGCCAGCCTGTTGTTGACCAAACGGGATCGGATCGTCGCCACGATCGCCGAGTCGTTCGATCGGTTGGAGGAAAGCCGGTGACCCGGCTTTCCGCTTCCCGCGTCCCGCTACCCGCGACCCGCCAGAAGCGCTGTTGACTAACGGGGCTACCCATCCGGGTCTTGCGGGCAGCGGGCAGCGGTCTTGCGGGCAGCGGGCAGCGGGTAGCGGGAGGCGATCGAGATAGCCTGGCCGCCATGACCGATATCCATGTCGAGGTCGCCGGGCGCGTCGTGCGGGTGTCGAGTCCCGACAAGGTGCTGTTCCCCGACCGAGGTTGGACCAAACGCCACGTCGTCGCGCACTACCTGATGTGCGCCGATGGAGCCGTTCGGGGAGTGTGGCGCCGCCCCACCTCGCTGAAGCGGTGGCCCGGCGGGGTGACCGAAGACTTCTTCTTCACCAAGCGCGCCCCGGGCATGATGTCGCACAGCCATCCCGTGCAGTTCCCGTCGGCCCATCCCGGCAACATGCCCTACGTCGAGGACGCCGCCGACGTGATCGAGCAGGTGCAACTGGGCGTGCTCGACCTGAATCCGTGGAATGCCCGCATCGAGGACCTCGATCATCCCGACGAGTTGCGCATCGACCTCGATCCCACCGATGGGTTCACCTTTGACCATTGCCGTGAGATCGCCGGCGCCATCCGGGACCTCCTCGCGGAGAAGGGACTCGTCGGTTGGCCGAAGACCTCCGGTTCACGCGGCATCCACATCTACGTCCGCATCCACCCGCGGTGGGACTACTTCGAGGTGCGCCGCGCCGGACTGGCGCTGGCGCGCGAGCTGGAACGGCGGACGGGCCTGGCCACCACCTCCTGGTGGAAAGAGGAGCGGTCCGGGGTGTTCATCGACTACAACCAGAACGCCCGGGACAAGACGATCGCCTCCGCCTATTCGATACGGCAGACCGGTCTCGTCTCCACCCCGTTCCGGTGGGACGAGTTGGACACGATCGATCCGCGGGCGATGACCCTCGACGGGTTCCGGGCACGATGGGAGGCAGTGGGCGACCTCACCGCCGGGATCGACGACAGCCCCGCCGACCTGACGCCCCTGCTCGACATGGTGCTGATCGACGAGAGCAACGGCCTCGGCGACGCCCCCTGGCCGCCCCACTACCCCAAGATGCCCGGCGAGCCACCCCGCGTGCAGCCGAGCAAGCGGAAGATGAAGGAATAGACGGCAGACGGCAGACGGCAGACGGCAGACGGCAGACGGCAGCAAAGCATGCAGCATGCAGCATGCAGCCCCGCCGGAGGTGCTCGAGGGTGGCGACGGGCGACGGGCGACGGGCGACGGGCGACGGGCGACGAGCGACGGGCGACGGGCCAAACGGGCCACGGGTAAGAAGCGGCAATCCGATTACCCTCCGCCGCGGCTGACAAAGCAACCCATGGACCTCATCCCCACTGCCATCCCCGACGTCGTCTCCCTGGTCCCCGCACGCCATCAGGACGAGCGGGGCTCCTTCTCGGAGACCTTCCGCGCCGAGTGGTTTCCCGGACTCACCTTCGTCCAGGACAACCACTCGCACTCTGCCGATCCGGGGACGATCCGGGGCCTGCACTACCAGCTTCCGCCCGCCGACCAGGCGAAACTGCTCCGGGTTGCCCGGGGGCGGATTCGTGACGTCGCGGTCGATCTCCGCGACGGCTCGCCGACCTTTCTGGCTCACGTCACCGTCGAGCTCACCGCCGCGGGTGGCGAGCAGGTGCTCGTCCCCAGCGGGTTCGCCCACGGGTTCGTCACCCTCGAGCCGAACACCGTCGTCCTCTACAAGGTGACCGACTACTACTCACGCGAGCTGGAGCGAGGGATCCCGTGGAACGACCCCGCCCTGGCCGTCGATTGGGGGATCGACGGTGAGCCGGTCCTCTCCAACCGGGACCGGAACCACCCGCCCTTCGACCCGGCCAAACCGCCGTTTCGTTTCGGGGGTCGCTGATGTCGCGTAAGTACCTGGTCACCGGCGGGGCGGGGTTCATCGGTTCGAACTTCATCCGCCACCTCCTCGAGGTCAAGCCCGGGGCCTCGGTGATCAACCTCGACGCGCTCACGTATGCGGGGGTTCGAGCGACCGTCGCCGAACTCGACGCCGACTCCCGGCACTCGTTCGTACACGGCGACGTGCGGGATCAGACGCTCGTCGACGGACTGATGGACGGTGTCGACGTCGTCGTCCATTTCGCCGCCGAGAGCCACGTCGACCGATCGATCGCCGGTCCGACCCCCTTTCTCGAGACCAACGTCGTGGGCACCGGGGTGCTGCTCGACGCTGCGCGCCGCCACGACATTGCTCGGTTCATTCACGTCTCGACGGACGAGGTGTACGGCTCGCTCGCCGAGGGCTTCGCCGCCGAAGACCGGTTCCTGGATCCGTCCTCCCCGTACTCGGCGTCGAAGGCCGGGTCCGACCTCCTGGTGCGGTCCTACGGCGTCACCTTCGGGTATCAGGCGATCGTCACGCGATGTACCAACAACTTCGGCCCGTACCAGTTCCCCGAGAAGGTCATCCCGTTGTTCGTCACCAACCTGCTCGACGGCCGGCGAGTACCGCTGTACGGAGACGGCCGCAACGAACGGGACTGGATCCACGTCACCGATCACTGCCGCGCCATCGCCATGCTCATCGATGAAGGTGAGCCGGGTGAGATCTACAACATCGGCGCCGACAATCAGCTGACCAACCTCGCCCTGACCCACCGCATCCTCGAGGCTCTTGGTGAGGATGACTCGATGATCGAACACGTGGCAGATCGTCCCGGCCATGATCTGCGGTATGCGCTCGACTCGTCGAAGATCCGCCGTCTCGGCTGGAAGCCGGAGCACGACTTCGATGAGCACCTGGCGGCGACGATCGAGTGGTATCGGAACCGCCGGGACTGGTGGGAGCCCTTGCGGAGCGGAGCCCGATGAAGGGCCTCGTGCTCGCCGGCGGAACCGGGTCGCGGCTGCGCCCCATCACCTTCTCCATGGCGAAACAGCTGGTGCCGATCGCCAACAAACCGATCATCGAGTACGGACTCGAGGATCTCGTCGAGGCCGGGGTCACCGAGGTCGGCATCATTATCTCCCCGGAGACGGGTGCGGAGATCCGCGAGGTCGTGAGCGGGTCGGCCGACCGAATCGGGATCAGGCCGACCTTCATCGTTCAGGATGCACCGAAGGGTCTCGCCCACGCCTTGATGACGGCGCTCCCTTTCATCGACGGAGACGATTGCCTCATGTACCTCGGAGACAATCTGGTCAAAGGCGGAGTGGCGGACGTGGTAACCGACTTCGAGGCACACGACCCCAACTGCCAGATCATGTTGTCGCCGGTGGACAACCCCTCCGCCTTCGGGGTCGCCGATCTCGCTCCCGACGGCTCGATCCGCCACCTCGTCGAGAAGCCGGCGGTCCCACCCTCGAATCTCGCCCTGGTTGGGGTGTACCTGTTCGATGACACCATCGCCGAGGCGGTACACGCCATCCAACCATCGCGCCGGGGCGAGTACGAGATCACCGACGCCATCCAGTACCTGGTCGAGCACGGACGCAAGGTGCGAGCCTCCATCGTGAGTGGGTGGTGGAAGGACACCGGCACCCGGGAGGACCTGCTCGCCGCCCAGCATCTGGTGATCGCCGAACTCAGCCACAGCGTCGAGGGGGAGCTGATCGACACCGAGGTACGCGGCGCCATCCACCTCGGGAAGGGATCGCAGGTGGTCGACTCCCGGATCGTGGGACCGGTGGTGATCGGTGCCGACGTGCAGATCATCCGATCGACGATCGGGCCGGAGACCTCTGTCGGCGACGGGTGCCGGGTGTCCGACTCCACAATCGAATCGTCGATCGTGATGGACCGCGCCAGCGTTCACGGCTGGAAGATCCGATCATCGCTCCTGGGGCGCGGTACCCGTCTCCACGGGGTCGCTCCCGCGTCGTTCGTCGAGATGATGCTCGGGGAGCAGTCGGAGATCGTCGGCGAATGATCCTGCTCACGGGAGCGAACGGTCAGCTGGGGACCGCGTTTCGAGCGCTCCTCCCGGAGCTCATCACGCCGGACCGCGCCGTCCTCGACCTGTCGCGACCCGGGGACCTCGAGACCGCCGTAAGCCGGCTGGAACCGAGGGCGATCGTGAATTGTGCGGCCTATACCGCGGTGGATGCCGCCGAAACCGACGAGGAGACCGCACAAACCGTCAACGGCACGTCGGTCGGGGTGCTCGCCGAACAGGCGGCGCGGCTCGGCATCCCGTTCGTGACGTTCTCCACCGATTACGTGTTCGACGGCACCGCAAGCAGTCCGTACCTCGAGTCGTCGGCTCCCCATCCCATCAATGCCTACGGCCGCTCCAAGCTGCTGGGTGAACAGGCGGCCCTGGCCGCCAACCCCGACGCGTTGGTCGTCCGCAGCTCGTGGCTGTTCTCGGCGACACATCGCAACTTCGTGTCCACAATCCTGGGGCGAGCGGCCACCGGCGACGTCGACGTCGTCGCCGATCAGATCGGATGCCCCACCTATGCCCCCGATCTCGCTGCGGCCACACTCCGGGCAATGGAAAACGGTGTGTCGGGGTTGCTCCATCTCACCAATGTCGGTGAAGCCTCATGGTTCGATCTCGCTCGCGCCGCATGCGAGCTCTCGGGGGTGGACCCGGAACGGGTCCGCCCCATCACGACGGAGCAGTACCCGACCCGGGCACGCCGCCCCCGCTACTCGCCGCTGGGGTCCGAGCGCCGCCGACCCCTCGGGCTCGCCGACCTGCGTCCGTGGCGGGAGGCACTCGGCGATGCCTTGCACGCCTCCGATCACTCCATCTGAGGACGCGGGACCAACGCGGCCGCACTCAGGCCGATGAGCGCGACCGACTCACCCATACAGAACGCAAAGGCCACCCGGAGGGAAGGGTCGACGGAGGTGACGGCGATGGTGATGCCGGCGACGGCCAGAGCGCCGAGCCACACCGCCGCCATGCGACCGGTGTCACCCCGCGCCACCAGGATCTGCGTGGTGGCCAGACCGGCCATCCCCGCGATGACTCCACCGGCGGCAAACCCCGCCAGCCAGGGGTCGGGTGTGAACTCTGAGCCGTAGAGCGCACCAACCACGAGCGGACCGAGCAGCGCCCCGACGCCTCCGGCCGCGACACCGATGACGAGCCCACCGAACAGGATGCGCCACGCCCAGCGATCGAGCACCGCATCGTCTCCGGAAGCAGCCCGTCTCGTCGCCGCCGGCAGCACCCGGGCAATGAGGTTGTAGGAAGCACTCATCGGCCCGCGAAACAGCGTCGTGGTGACGAAGAACACGCTGATGGCGGCCGAGGACGCTCCGAGCGCCCCGACGACGAGGGGGCCGGCGGCGAGCACCGTCTGCGAGGCCGCATTCGCCACCAGAAAGCCGGCAATGAAGCGCAGCTCCGAGTCCGGGGCCTGCTCGCCCACCCGGGATGTCGGCGGCGCGCTGCGAAAGGGTCGAACCGCGAACACCACGATCGGCGACAGGATCAGAGCCCAAGACAGGGCCACCGGACCCCACCCGGCCAGGGCGACCACGGCGGCACCGAGCACCTTGCCGATCGCATCGAGCGCAACGACCAGTCCGTATTCGAAGTACCGGTGTGATCCGGCGAGGTAGCCGCGACCGAGCGCGAACACTCCGTAACAGATGAACATGACACCTGCCACCGGCACGAATCCGGCTTCGCCGGCCAGCATTGACTCCTTGGCGAACACCGCGAAGCCGACCGCGATGGCGGTGGCTCCCCCGATCACGGCGACGATGCTGCCGGTCGCTCCCGCCAGAGGCCGCGGTCTTCCCTGCGCCAGAACCAGCCTGCGAATGACCATCTGCTCGACGGGGAGGAGGAACACGGTGAACCCGAGGAAGAGCACGGTCCACATGACCGACACCGGTGCAAACGCCTCGGCGCCGAGGGCGCGTCCCCCGATGACCTGGAAGAGATACGCACCGATCGCGGTGACGATCGTGCCGACGAACATCATCGTCGTACCGGCGCGAAGGGGCGAAGGCGACCGGGTTCCGAGAGTGCTCATCATCGACGACGATACCGGACCCGCGGTCGCGGCCCCACTCACCGTCCCGGCGCCTCGGTTGGCCCGCGACGAACGATGGTCACACCGATCAGCACCAGCGACATCACATAGATCGGAAACGCAAACCGGAACTCCTGGGCGGGGGTGGTGAGGGCGACGTTGGCGATGTGGGCGACGATCAGGGTGACCGGCAGCGCCAAACGGGCGGCACGACCGCGGGCGGCGGCGAGCGCGAGGGCGATCGCCGCGGCCCATACCACTAAACCCGGTCGCCAGGTGAGCCACAGTCGCCCCGGAGCCTCCGCCCATCGGTACACGGCAAGGGTCACCGCATGGGCACGATCCGACACGGGCCGCCGGGTGATGCCGTACTCGTTCTCCGGGATCTCGAACGGGAGACGGTGGAAGTAGGCGCTCCCGGTCTGCCACGGCACCACCAGGTAGGAGGCGGCACACCACCGATGACCGAGCACCGTGTCGGGATCCCGTAGATAGGTGGCGACGACGAGCTCACGGAACCGGCCCGGGTCGGCGATGATGGCGCTGCTGTTGAAATCGGGTGAGAAGACGAGCGGCGTCGAATCGTGACACTCGTAGCGGCTCCTCCACACGTCGAGCGGTGCGATCGAGGCCAGGTAGTCGACCTCGTCGGCGGTGAAGTTCTGCGGTTCGTTGACGAACGACGCAGCCACGTCCGAGACGAACACGGTCGCCGGTTGGATCGATGTGCGGTCGACGTCGATGAGCGGGTACAGGATCAGATTGACGGCGGCGACCACTCCTACGAGAGCACCGAGAAAACCGATCAACGCCCCCCGCGCCCGCCGGAGCCTCCACACGAGGACGACACCGATGATCACCACGGTGATGAAGCCGTTGTGCCGGAACAGCCACACCAGCGAAAGTGCACCACCCATTCGTACCGCGGGTGCGATCGCCGACCATCGCTCCGGTCGAGCGGCATAGCCGAGCAGCTCGGTGAACGCCCACACCATCGCAATCGTGAACGGGACGTCCTTCCACAGTGCGATCGTGGTGGCACCCACCGCGGGCAACGAGGCGATGGCGATCGCCACCAGACCGGCCGCCCACGGGCGGCTGCCAAGTTGAACGAGACGGCGCGCCGCCACCGCGAGCACCACCGCCATCGCCAGCACCTGAAGCAGCGTCACCGCGCCGGGAGTCGTCCGCACCCGGGTCGCCAGCCACATCAGCCAGGTGTGGAACGCCGGGTGTTGATTGGAGATGTCGAAACGAATCACCTGCCCCCATTGGTCGATGGAGTCGCCCGACAGGAAGCCGGGGTACCACCCGAGCCACCACAGCGTCAGGGGCAGAACCGCGAGCAGCCCCAGGGCAAAGCCGCGATCGTCGGGCTCGAGGGTCTTCCATCGGCGTGTCACCGAACCGACATGAAGTGCGGGCATCACCGCAGCCTAGGAAAGCGACACGGCGAGTCGCCTACCGGGCGCCGAAACCCGAGAGCACGGTCCACACCGACCTCCCGAGGATCTGCAGATCGAGCCAGATCGACATGTGCTTTACGTAGTACAGGTCGAACGTGAGCTTCTCGACCGTGTCGGCGACGTCGTCGGCGTACCCGTAGTTCACCTGCGCCCACCCCGTTACCCCGGGACGAACCAGGGTCCGGTACGCGAAGAACGGGATCGCATGCTCGAACTGCTCCGCAAAGTACGGGCGCTCCGGTCTCGGGCCGATCAGGCTGAGTTCGCCCTTGAGGACGCACCACAACTGGGGGATCTCGTCCATGCGAAAGCGACGCAACCACCGACCCACCCGGGTGAGCCGGGGGTCTGCACGCGCCGCGAAGCGGGGACCCGCCTCTTCGGCGTTGTCCACCATGGTGCGGAACTTGTAGAGGGTGAACGGCTTGCCGTGCCTTCCCACCCTGGTCTGCGCGTAGATCGCCGCTCCGGGCGAGTCGAGGCGGATGGCGATCCAGATCGGGCCCGCGAGCAGCAACCACAGCGGGGCGGTCACCACCACAAGGAACAGGTCGATGAAGCGCTTCAGTGGCTCGTACTCGCTCTTGGCGACCGGGGTCGTCAGCTCCCAACCATGAGCGATGTGCACGAGAGGAAGCCGCCCGAGATGCTCCTCGTACACGCTCGCCAGGGAGCGCACCGGTGCCCCGGAGAGGCTCCACGAGGTCACGAACTGCGCCATGTCGTCGGACAGAATCGTCCGTACATCGAGGACCAGCGTCGTGCCGGGCAAGACGCCATTCGGCGGATCACCCGATGGGTCGATCAAGTCCACGATCGTGAGGTGTCGTGAGGACTCGAGGTCGGCCACCAGGCGCTTCTCGTCGCTCACGATCAGCACCCGCTCCGACCAGGCGCGCTGGCGCATCGCCAGACGCAAGGCGAGCGATCCAATGAGCCACACCGTCGCGGTCCATGCCAGATAGGGGCGTGACCAGTACCCGCGGGTGATCACGATCCCGGCCATGGTGACGAAGAGCGAGGTGACGACGATGACCACGGCTCGGCCATACGACGGACGACGCGCGCCGAACGGTCCCATGCGCACCGACAGGTACGACCCCACGACGAGGCCGGTCACCATGAGTCCCAGCAGCGACCAGATCGAATCCTCACCGTGCAGGGGGGCGTGCCACGGGAACCAGGTGTTGAACACGGCCTGGGCGGCGACCGCGAAACCGAGGAGGAGAGCCGCCAGGTCTCCGGCAAGAAGGGGGAGCAGGATTCGTCGGCGCATGGAAACGCCAAGGATACGCGGCTCGGCGGGGTCGGGGGCGCAACGGGTGTCTCAAGTGGTCGCACCACCCCACAAACCCATCGTCGGCGTGCTGGTGATGAGGCGCACAGCCGCACCCGAAGTACCCGCGGGACGAGCCGAGGCACACGCTGGAGCATGCCTCCCACCCGAAATCAGGGGATCCACCCTCATACCGACCGCAATCGACTATCACTCTCTGTACCGCTTGGGGATGCTTCTCCCCATCAAGGATGTCATGCCGGCTCGCAAGTCGATCTCAAGAACCCAGGACGGTTGTGCCGACAATGCTCTTATGAATCGCCGGATCACCGTTGCGGCAATACTGCTCGCCCTCACCGGCAGTCTGGTGGTCACCGCACCGTCGGTACGGGCAGCGTCGCCCATCGTCGGCATCGGCACGGTTTACGCCGGGATGTACTCGAGCCAGTGGGAGGCGACCGCAGACCTCGAGGCGATGGCGGCCTGGGCGGGGAAGAAGGCCACCTTCGCCGGGACCTTCCACGACGTCTTCGAGTCGGCAGGGTCGAACTGGGCGGGCAACACCGCGTGGCTCCTGGAGCAAGCCTGGCAGGCCGAGGCCACCCCGGTGGCCAACCTCGGCATCAACGCATCCGCCGCGGCGATCGCCGGCGGCTCCTATGACAACGCGATCATCGCCTGGGCGAACCGGGTGAAGGCGTGGACCGAGACCCCCGGCGGCCCGCAGCGCACCCTGTTCATCGCCCCGCTGCAGGAGCACAACGGAGACTGGACATCCTACGGGTGCGACCCGACCAACTTCAGGCTGGCATACGCCCGGATCCGTTCCCTGGTGCAGGGGGTGGGACTCGACGAGACCCAGGTGCGTTGGGTGTGGGCCCCCAACGGCTGGACCTCTGATGTCGGGGCCTGCAAAGGAAAGACCCTCAGCGACTACTACCCCGGCTCAGAGATCGTCGACGTGATCGGGTACTCCGCGTACCGATGGGGCGAGGAAAACGTCTACACGGCCGTGGCGGGTGTGGCCGATGCCTTGCGGGCCATCGATTCGACCAAGCCCTACCTGGTGCTGCAGACTGCGGCGTGGAACACCGGCTCGGGATCGAAGGAACAGTGGATCAGGGATCTGTTTTCCTGGGCGACCGATGACCAGAACGTGGTGGGCATCGTCTGGTTCAACCTGGCCAAAGAGACCGATTGGCGCGTGTGGAACTCGACGACCCAGGCCGGGCTATCGACGGGATGGCGCGATGCGCTGTCCTCGTCGAGCACGATCCACACCTGGCCGCTCACCGATTGGTTCCAACCCGGCCGGCTCGTTATCGATGCGCTCCCCGGTCCGTGCCCGGATGGGTCGGTCTGCGACACCGTCGCCTTCGTGAACTCGGCGGGGAGGTGGTACCGCCACGACGGGCTCGGTTCCGGTGAT
Source organism: Acidimicrobiia bacterium (assembly GCA_035286665.1). Taxonomy (GTDB): domain Bacteria; phylum Actinomycetota; class Acidimicrobiia; order Spongiisociales; family UBA11373; genus RBG-16-68-21. The sequence goes on along the minus strand of DATECY010000014.1, from coordinate 2,313 downwards.
CCAGTGACGGCCTTCTACTTCGGCAACCCGGGCGACGTGCCCTTCATGGGTGACTGGGACTGCGACGGGGTGAGGACCCCGGGTCTGTACCGGCAGTCCGACGGCTTCGTCTACCTGCGCAACACCAACACCCAGGGGGTTGCCGACATCACCTTTTTCTTCGGCAACCCCGGCGACGTGCCGGTGGCCGGCGACTTCGACGGCGACGACTGCGACACCCTGAGCATCTACCGGCCGGCTGATGGCCGCTTCTTCGTCGTCAACGAACTCGGAAGAAACGGCGGGGGCCTCGGTGCCGCCGACTACGACTTCTGGTTCGGCAATCCCGGCGACAACCCCTTCGTCGGCGACTTCGACGGTGACGGGATCGACACCATCGGCTTGTACCGGACATCGACCGGATTCGCGTACTTCCGCAACTCGCTCGCCACCGGGATCGCCGACCTTTCCTTCTTCTACGGGGATCCCGGGGACAAGATCGTTGCCGGCGATTGGGACGGAGACGGTGACGACACCGTGGCCGTCTACCGACCCTCCACGGGGTGGTTCTACGTGAACTTCGACAACGCCCAGGGCAACGCCGACTACGCGCTCTACGTCGGTTCATACGTCGCCGCCGCCCGGGGATGAGTGCGGACCACACCCGGGGTGTCCGCGGTATCGCCGCCATCGTCGCGGCGCTCACCGCTCTCGCCCTGACCGCACCCGCATCCGCCCGGTCCAACCCGGAGAAGGATCCCCGCTGGGCCAAGGTCGACGGACAGGTCAGGGCCCTCATCGAGACACCCATCACCGCGGGTCGCGGTGTAGTGAGTGTGTCGCTGACCATCCGTCCCGGGGAAGTCGGTACCACCGCCGCATCCGCAGCGATCGCCTCCGCCGGCGGCGTGATCACCGGGAGGTACGCCGACCTGCTCACCGCTGAGGTTCCGGTGAAGGCGCTCGCCGGGCTCGTCGCCGACGCCCGGGTCGGCTGGATCGGAGAGGCCCCGACTCCGGTGCTCGACGTCACCGGACAGGGGGTGGCGTTCATCGACGCCGACAACTGGCACGCCGCCGGAGTCACCGGGGCCGGTGTCACCATCGCCATCTTCGACAGCGGGTTCATCGGGTATGCCGCCCTCCTCGGCACCGAGCTCCCTGCCGGCGTCACCACCGTGAACTACTGCGGCTCGATGGACGGCCCCCTGGGCCAAACCACCGAACACGGCACCGGTGTCGCCGAGATCGTCCACGAGACCGCCCCGGACGCCTCGCTCATCCTGGTGTGCCTCGGTGACTCGGGCGACCTGTCCCCGGCGGTGGTGACCGTCGACGGCCTCGGAGCGTCGATCATCACGATGTCCCTGGGCTTCTTCAACATCGGGCCCGGGGACGGCACCCTCGGATTCGAGTCGATCTTCCAGGATGCCCGCAACCGCGGGATGCTGTGGGTCAACTCGGCGGGCAACTACGCCCAGGAGCACTGGGGAGGCGCCTTCTCCGACTCCGACGGCAACGGGTATCACCAGTGGTCCGGCACCGACGAGACGATCGGATTCACCCTCGAAGCCGGCGAGTTCGTCGACATCTACCTGAAGTGGGACGATTGGCCGGTCTCGGACAACGACTTCGACCTCGAACTGTGGGACGGCGGAGTCAAGGTCGACGAGAGTATCGACGAGCAGAGCGGCACCCAGCCACCCATCGAGGGGTTGTACTACCAGAACACCTCGGGGGTCACCCAGAACCTCTCCGTAAAGGTGGTCGAGTTCTCCGCCACCACGGCACCGCAGATGGACCTGTTCGTCCTCGAGGCCGACCTGGATGCACCGGTCACTGCCCGCAGCCTCAACGACCCCTCGACCTCGCCCCTGGTGGTGGCCACGGGAGCCGTCTACTACGGCAACTCGGTGATCGAGGACTTCTCCGCGCGCGGCCCCACCCTCGATGGACGCATCAAACCGGACGTCACCGCTCCCGATAGAGTCGCCAACTCCACCTACGGATCCTTCGCCGGTACGTCGGCGGCGGCACCGCACGTGGCGGGGGCGGCGGCGCTGCTCCTCGAGGCGTATCCCGGGATCACCCCGGAGGTGCTGGCGGCGCTGCTGGAATCGAAGACCCGGGATGCCGGTGTCCCCGGACCGGACAACACCTACGGACAGGGGATCATCGACTTGGAGGATCCGGCTTCGCAGTCGGTGGGGTTGGTGGATCCGGGGGCGGGATTGTGGTATCTGCGTCAGGGTGCCGAGTCGGCCCAGTTCTACTTCGGCAACCCCGGGGACTACCCGTTCGTGGGCGACTGGGACTGCGACGGTGACGCCACCC
>DATECY010000013.1:0-20150 GCA_035286665.1 Acidimicrobiia bacterium | reverse complement strand
GGAGGGGCAGTCAACCACCCCGTTCAGGGCATGTTTTCGCGATCCGACACAGGTACATGTGACTCCGGACGCCTCTCCGCACCCAGACGCGCCCATCGAAGCGGGCTTGTCCACATGTCCACCGTCATCCACAGGGGGTTGTTCACAAGCGATGTCGACAAGTGGCCGCTAGGCATCTTTTTCGCGAGTGAACGCGGCGGAGACGAGGGGCGGATGCGCCACCTCGGCGAGGCCGTAGACCTCGCCGAGGACAAGTTCCACCTCGACGCGGGTGACCTCGTCCACCGGCCTCGATGGTGAGTGCCCGATCCCGAACCAGAGCGTCGTGAAGTCCCGAACCGTCTGGCGCATCCGCACCCCGCGCCGGCCATCGTGATCTCCCGCCCACACCACGTCGCCTTCGGGATCGTCACGCCACCATGCCGCGGTACAACTCGAGCAGCCGGTCCGCGGTGGCGTCCCACGAGAAGGTGCGCGCCTGCTCGAGAGCCCCCTGGCGGAGCCGGGCCGCTTCGGCGGGATCCTCGAGGATCGCCGACAGCGCCGACGCCCACACCGCGGGATCTTCCCCGGACACCAGCTTGCCGGAGACCTCGTCGACGACGGTGTAGGCGAGTCCGCCGACCCGCGCGGCAACGACCGGCGTACCGACGGCCTGAGCTTCTGCGGCAACGAGACCGAACGATTCGGATCGAGATGGAACGGCGAGAACGTCGGCGGCGCGGTACACGTCGGCCACTTTCTCGTGGGACATGGGGTCTCGGAACTCGACCCTGCCCGGTGCGACTTCCTCGGCCAAGCGCTTCAAGCGAACGAGCTCCGCCTCGCCATCCGGGCCGCTGGGACCGCCCACGACGAGAAGGCGCACACCGGCAAGCATCCCCACCGCCCGTATCGCCACGTTCACGCCCTTGAGCGGCTGAATCCGTCCGACGACCGCGACCAGGGGACCGTCGGGAAGGCTGAGGCTCCGCCGCGCCGCGGAGCGGTCACCCGGGGAGAACACCGTGTGGTCCACCCCCGGCGGCGACACGCAGAGACGCTCGGGGGCGGCCTGATAGTGCTCGAGGAGGTCGGCGGCGTCCGCTGGAGTCGATGCGACGACACATCCGGCCCTGGCGACGACTTCGGTCTCCGCGGCGATCCTGACCAGCGACTCACGCGGCTCTCCCGGCGTCCGGCTCGCCTCCTTGACCCGCCCCAGCGTGTGAAACGAGATGGCGAGGGGAACCTCGAGGAGGTCTGAGAGGATGAGTCCGACCCATCCGGAGAGCCAGTAATGGCTGTGGATCACGTCGTAGCTCACGTCGTGATGGGCCGCCCACTTGACCACTCCTTCGGCGAAGGACCCGATCAGGTCGGCCCGCTCCTCGCCCTCGGCATCCACCTGGATGACGCAGTAGCCGGGGACGACCGCGGTCTCATCCGGCACCGCGGAGTCGAATCGCCGGGTGAACACGTCGACGATGATGCCCCTGGCCGCGAGCGTCCGAGCGAGTGAATCGACATAGACGTTCATGCCCCCGGCGTCACCGGTGCCGGGCACCGACAGCGGTGACGAATGGATGCTCAAGAACGCGACTCTTCGGATCACACGACTCCCTCGACCGAGAACAGCGCCCGGGGACGGGCGCCGAGGCGATGCTTGTACGGGTCATCACCCTTCAACAGGTCAAACCGGCGGCGACCCGCTTCTGATTCCCGCTCGATCAACAGCTTGAGGATCACGATACCCGGCGACACCGCTGCCGCCCCAGGATCGAACGACGAGTTGTAGAGGTAGTAGGCCCCTTCGTCGACGAAGCCGAACGTTGCAGCCACCGGATCTCCAGCACCGGTGAGCAGGAGATCCATGACGGCGCCGGGGATCACGAGCAGATCGCGGAAGAACTCCTCGGTGGCCTCGGTCATGAATCCGCCTTTGTCGCCGTCGGCCATCCGGTGCATGGCCACGAAGGCGTCGAAGCCGCCGGCACCGCCGACGAGACGGGGCTCACCGAGCGCTTCGGAGAACCGCCGCACCTTGCGTCTCACCTCATGGCGCTGCTTGGAGGCGAGTGCCGACAGCGGATCGGCGGCACTCAGGTCGAGCACCATCGCCGCCTCGTGTTGGCGCGTGGCAACGTCGATGCCTGCCGATCCGAGGGCTGCGGCGACGAGTTGGGCCACCTCCCCGGGCATCGAGTCGAAGTGAAAACGGGTTCCCGCCGTTGCCGATGCGACCGCGGCGGCGGCGACCCCGCCGGGGTCGGGGCCGAGCGGGGCGTGGTAGTCGGTGACCTCTTCATCGCCGGCAAACGCCATCGTGTCGCCAAGGGTGACCACGGCTGCTGCGGACGACCCGTGGGAGACCACGGCGAGAGAGCCGGCACCGCGGTGACGCCACCAGGTCTCGAGGAACGGGCGGTGGGGGAAGGGCCCGACCGCTTCGGCCATCGGATGGCGATCGCCGTCGAGCACGTCCCATTCGCTCACGGGGCGGCCTCGAGGTGCCCCACCGGGCGCCCACCACCCAGCATGGCGGGGGCCAACAACTCCTCCAGCATCTCTTTCGGGTGGTGCGGGAGGATCCCCACGCGATCCATGAGCGTGACCAGGCCGACGACGGCGGGGGCCGGCTGGCCGCTCCAGCACTTGGTGGCGAACCCGATCCCACCCTCCAACCAGCCGGCTCCGATGCAGCCGAGCGCACCACCCTTCACCGGACCGGGGAACCATCGGGTGAGGGTCGCCTCGGGACGCTCGCCGTCCGACGTGAGCGCCCCGAACCGGGCGTCGGCCTCCGCGACCGGCCGGAGGTCGGGGTCGGTGACGAGACGGGCGAACGCCCGCGCCAGGCCGGTGACGTCGGTTCGGAGCGTAGGGATCCCGCACCCGTCCACCCCGACCGGACCCACCGGCCGTGAGGTGACCTCGGCGACGAACTCCCCGATCTCCCGCTGCAAGGGATGATCGGGGGCGGCGTACTCCAGCGACCAGTCGGAGGCGACACAGGCCCGGAGCATCGCGCCGTGCTTCCCGGAGCAGTTGTGAAACACCCGCTCCGGCGCCAGGTGGCCCATCCCCGCCCAGAGCCGATCGGCGGAGAGGCTGCTGGGCCGATCGGGGGGGCACACCAGGTGATGCTCCTCCAAACCCACCCCGGCGAGCATGTCACGCACCAGGGCGACGTGCACCGGCTGACCCCCATGACTCGCCGATGCCATCGCCAGTTGTTCGATGCCGAGGCCGGCGCCGCTCCTTTGGGCGACGGTCGCCTGGAACGGCTTGGCGGCGGACCTCATGAAGAACTCGCGATCGACGTCATCGCCTCCGAGGGTGGCGATCACCGTGCCGGCGGCGTCCATGGCGACACCGATGACCGGATGTTCGGCCTCGACGAGGCCGGAACGCGTCGAGACGACGATCACGCTCCGGTCAGCAACTCGCCGGGATCGGCAAGGCCCTCCCGGTAGCGGCGGGTCAACTCCTCCTGAAGCCGGTCCAGGGTCGTGTGCACGATCCTGCGGTGCCGGGAGACGTCGACCTCCACCTCGGACAAGAAGGTCTGGATGTCGCGCAGTTCATCGTCGGCCATGGAAGGCAGGCGGGCGAGAAAGTCGCTGTCGAGCGCGCGGTCGACGAGCCGGCGACCGGGCTTGGGGAGGTCGGGCACCTCGATCGGGACCGAGCGTTCCGGGAGTCCGGGCGCGGAGGTGTAGGCACCCTCGGAGAGGATTCTGGGGAGAGCCTCGAGCAGGGTCTGCTCCTCCTCGCCGGCGCGCCGCCGCATCTCGAAGGCGAGGAGATCCATGCGTCCGTGGAGCATGCGGCGGTAGTAGGAGAGCTCGACGTCCAAGTCGTCGCACATCGACCTTCGGGACCGCAGGTCGTCGATGGCGAGCACGTCGAGGCCCACCAGGAAATCGGCGTCTTGGATGAGGTCGATCCGCCTGCGCTTGGTCTCGGTCACGGCCCCAAGAGTACCGAAGTCGCGCGACGTTTCGTGATCTCGGTTCAACCGCCCGCTTCGGACCGCTCGCATTGCGCAGTACGACGTTTCCGTCGAACGACGAAGGTGGCCCTCTACCGACAGGCGGCGAGCACCGTCGGATACGGATTGACCGGGAACCCGCCCGGCTCGATCTGGAAGTGCAGGTGGTACGCACCCGGCGCCGGGTCCCCGGTGTCACCGACGTACCCGACGACGTCGCCCTTGCTCACTCGCTGGCCCTGGTCGAGGAAGCTGGGGGCGTCCATGTGGGCGTAGAAGTAGCTCACCCCATAGTCGGCAGTGAGTCTGAGGATGTTGCCTCCGAGGCCGCTGGTCCCCTTGCTGATCGTGCCGTCGGCAACGGCGATGAGGGCCGTGTGCTGCGGGGCGAACATGTCGGTGCCCTGGTGGGTTCGGCCGCCCGACCGCGGCGCCGCCCACGTGTCGTTGAAGAACGTCGGGCCCCCGACCGGACAGATGAATCCCGGGGTCACCCACGAAGGGACACCCAACGCCGGAGCGCCAGAGGCCGCCCTGATCTCGTCGAGCTTGCGTCGCGCCTCTTCGGCGGCGCGCCGGGCCTCCTCTTCCTTCCGCTTCTGCTCTGCCAGCGTCGCCTGGGCCGTCGAGAACGTGGTGTCGGCCTGGTCGAAGGTGGCCTGTGCCTCGGCGAACAGCTCGTTCATCCTGGCGACCACGGCGTCGGCCTCCACCCGCAACTCCGACACCCTGGCGGTGTCGGCCTCCAACTCGGTCTTGAGCCGCTCCATCTCGGCGGTCGTGGCCTCCAGCGACGAGAGCGAGGCGGAGTCGGCCTCCACGGTCAGGCTGATCACCTGCTGGGCGATGATGCTCTGCTGGATCTGCTCGGGGGAGAACACCCTGGCGATCGGATCCCGTTGGTCCCCGTTCATGTACGACTGGACCGCCTGATCGCGGATCTGGTCGCGCAACGCCCGGCTCTGATCTTCATAGGCCGAGATCTGGGTGCGGACACGACCCATCCGGAAGGTGAGGGTCTCCAATTCGGAGTTGATCGCTTCGTACTGCGTCACCGCGTCGTCGAGGTTGGTGAGCGCCGCAGCCTGTTCACGCGCCGCCGCTTCCCGCTCCTGGCGCGCCTGCTCGACCTCCTGCTCGGTCACCGAGAAGGCGGGGACGCCCTGGGAGAGGACGAAGAGGGTGACGGCGATCGCCACGGCGAGCCGCCTCAACTGGGAAGTCACCATGAGCATCGTATGTACGCACCCGAGTTATCCACAGGATTTCCCTTCGGCAGCCCGGCGACCCAGGTGAAGGGGACAACGGTGGGAGGATGCCGCGCGTGGCGGCGGAGACCCGGCATGGGTCGTTGCGACGGGTACCGTCCCCGTCATGCCGATCCGCGTCCGCCCCGACCTCGAACGCATCCATCCGTATCGGCCCGGGCGGCCGATCGCGGAGGTCGCTGCGGAATACGACCTCACCGAGGTGATCAAGCTCGCGTCCAACGAGTGCCCCGAAGGGCCGTTCCCCGAGGTCACGACCGCGATCGCCGCCCACCTCGACGGACTGAACCGCTATCCGGACAACGCCAAGCCGCATCTGACCGCGGCACTGTCCGCACACCTCGGCATCCCCGGCGACCACATCTGGACGGGCGGGGCAAGCAATGAATTGACCCTCATCACCGCCCTCTCGATGGGGGGCCCCGGGACCTCATCGGTGTGCGGCTGGCCGTCGTTCAGCCTCTATCAGATCGGAGCGAGGGCAGGGTTCGCAGACGACATCTCGGTCCCGCTCACCGACGACCATCGTCACGACCTGGATGCCATGCGCGCCGCGATCCGACCCGACACCACGGTGGTCTACGTGTGCAACCCCAACAACCCCACCAGCACCCACGTCGCAGGAGACGACCTCGAGGCGTTCATCGATTCACTTCCTGAGGACGTGCTCGTCGTCGTCGACGAGGCCTACGCCGAGTTCGCCACCGCCGAAGACTTCAGGTCGATGTTGCCGCTGGCGGCGACCCGACTCAACGTGATGGTGACCCGCACCTTCTCGAAGGTCTACGGGTTGGCCGGCATGCGCGTGGGGTACGCGGTGACCGCTGCGGAGTCGATCGCAGAGTTCCGCCGCATCCAACTCCCCTTCACGGTGAACACCCTCGGCGAGGTCGCCGCCGTCGAAGCCCTGAAGCACCAGGACAGGGTGGCCGAGCGCGTGGCGCGCAACGCGCAGGGCGTGGCCGCACTCACCGGCGGCCTGCGCGACCGGGGGATCGACGTCGCCGACAGCCAGGCCAACTTCGTCTACGCCGACTTCTCCGCCTTCGGCCCGGGGGTGGCAGCGGGATTCATGCGCCGCGGGGTGATCGTCCGGCCGGTGCTCCCCGAGGGGTGGCTGCGGGTCACCGCCGGGACCCCGGAGGAGAATGCGCGGTTCCTGGAGACGGCCGACACCGTCGTGAGGTAGGAGCACCCTCCCTCGGGGGTGCGTGGATGCAATCCGATTCACCCCTCCTCTCAGCGGCAGGTGGGAACACTACTGGGAACATCTCCCTCCCCTCGGCCAGCGTGAGGGAATGACACCTGATCAAGTACGACATTTGCATGTACAATGCTGAGTCAACGACGGAGGTGACAAATGGGAACCATCGGCATCCGGGATCTGTCCCGCAACGCCAGCCACGTAATCGACCAGGTCTCGTCGACAGGGAGCCCCATGATCGTCACCAAGCACGGCCGTCCTGTGGCCGCGGTCGTAGCCATCGACGCCGACGCCTTGGAGGACTTCGTGCTCGCTACCGCGCCGGAGTATGCAGCCGACCGGCGGGCTGCGAACCGCGACCTCGCTGCCGACCGCGCCCAACCTGCCGCCGCCGTAATCGACAGCATCCGTCGTAAGGGCTGAGGACAGCGGGTGGACCGCGTCCTTCTCGCCACGCGGGCAGCGCGCGACCTACGCCGTCTAGGCCCGGGACCAGAACTCGATCGCATCGAAGCGGCACTGCGGCGCCTCGGCGACGGTGAGGCGAACCTCGACATCAAGCCCCTAACGGGCAGCGCGCCGTGGCTGCGCTTGAGGGTCGGGGACTGGCGAATCCTGTTCCGGCCGGCGGATGAGGCGGTGCTCGTCGCCCGCATCATCCACCGCAGCGAACTCCAACAGGCGGTTCGCACCTTGGAGTGAGCCTTGATCTGCCCTGCTCGAGTGAGCCCACCCTCCCCTCGGCCAGCGTACGTAAATGTCACCCGACCGAGAGCGCGAAGGCGGGTTGCGTGACTTGCCGACCACAATGGATTTAGTCTCACCGAGGATGCATGAGGGCGAGGTACCAATCGACGCCCAGCTTGTGGGCCGCCTCGTCGGGGACCAGTTTCCCGCGTGGTCCGATCAGACCTTGGACCGGGTTGACTCCGGGGGAACGGTCAACGCCATCTATCGCCTCGGAGCAGAGCTGTCCGTTCGTCTGCCACTCGCCGATTGGGGTGTCGAGTCGCTCGAGCGCGAGTTCTCATGGGCGCCCCGGTTGGCCCCGCATTTGCCGCTCGAGGTTCCTAGACCGCTCGTCCGAGGTGTTCCCGCCCACGGCTACCCGTTCCCGTGGTCGATTCACCGGTGGATCGACGGCACGATCGCGATCCCGGAGCACATCGAAGATGCCCGCACCGCCGCCGTCGAAATTGCGGGATTCGTTCGGGCACTCCAGGCCATCGACACAGCCGGCGCACCGGAGAACACGCACCGCGGCGGCCCATTGGTGCCAGCGGATTGGTCGACCCGCACCGCAATCAGAGCGTGCCAGGGCCTGATCGACACCACGGCGATGCTTGAGGTCTGGGAACGAGCCCTCGCCGCTCCGCCGTGGGACGGGCCGGTGGTCTGGACCCACGGAGATCTCTGGTACACCAATCTGTTGGCTGTCGACGGGCGGATCACCGCCGTCCTCGACTTCGGCGGCATCGGGGTCGGTGATCCCGCTATCGACACTCTCCCCGCGTGGAGTTTGTGTGATGTGACGAGCCGGCCGTTCTTCAGATCGGTGCTCGGTGTCGACGATGCAACCTGGGAACGGGGGAAGGGTTGGGCGGTGTCAATGGCGGCGCAGGCGTTGCCGTACTACCTCGACACGAACTCGATCATCGTTGACAACGCGCGGCGCATGATCGAACAACTCCTCACAGATGCGACTTGAGCTGGGCGTCGGGCGACATTCCAGTTCCCTCGGTCACAGTCGCGAAAGCACACATGACGTGTGAGCGACGACTTACCCGAGGCCCCGCCATACGTCGATCCAGTGGGGCTCTGCTTCCACCTCGCGTTCGACGAGTGATTTTCTACCCGTGCGGATGCCGAGCCAACCGCCCAGACAGGCCAGCCCAACCAACGCGGCGATCAGGCCGAAGACGACCATGTGCCCACGCTACCCGCAACCTCAGGAGATGTGCAGCCGTCGCCTCCGCCAGGGCGCCCACACCTGGCGCTGCTCTACGTGAGGATGGTGAGGATCGCCCAGAACGCACCCGCCGCCAGCACCACCCCATCGAGGTAGGCGAGGCTGCCCGGGACCGAACCGGTGACGAAGAGCCCTCCGGCCCGCAGCAGCGTGCCGACGGTCCTCCCGGCGACGAGAGCGATCGCGGCGGCGAATGAGCCGGCGATGGCGGTCAACAGGTCGGGTGCCCAGATCGCCCCGGCGACCGCTCCTGCGGCGACGGCACCGATGAGCATCGCCACCAGGGGGTCGAGGATCGGCATTTCGGATCGATCCGACAGCCACGACACGGCGATGGCGACCGTGGCGACGGACAGGTACACGAGCGTCTCTTCTCGCGACCGCAACCGGAGGAGCACGAGTGCGGCGATGCCGAAGGCTGCGATGAATGCAATGGTCACGCCGGCGACCACGGAATCGATCGGACGGAGTCGATGGCTGCCGACGCTCCACACCAAGGCGACGAGCACCGCCCCAACCGTGGCGACCGCCATGCCGAAGGCCCCGAACCGGTAGGTGCCGAGGGCGCCGCCGAGCACACCGATGAATCCGGGTATGAACGCCACGTCGAGTCCACGGCGGTCGGCGGAGGCGGCCAGGTCGTACACCCACAGTCCGCCCACGAGGACCACGACGACAGAGAACCATTGGAGCGAGATGGCGTTGGCACCGAACATGGCAGCCGCCATGAGTGCGACAATGCCGATCTCGATGACCATCGGGGACCGCACGACCATCGCGCCGCCGGAGACCGGCGGGATCACCGCCACCTCGGATCCGTCGCCGACGCCGGCATCCACCGTTGCCCGCTCGCCGTCGACCCACACCTGGGCCGGTTCGAGCGCTCGCCCGAACTCGGGACCGAACCGCGAGGTCGCGGCGGCGAGCACCTCGCCCACCGTCGAGCCGGGCACTTCGACAACCGAGGCGCCGGCGATCTCACGGAGGTTGGCGAACAGCCGCAGACGCACCATCAGGCCGGAGCCACGTCCAGCGAGCCGGTGATGACGATCTTCCCGTCGGGCCGCACGGTCTCGAACAACATGCCGGAGTCCGACTCCCACACCGACGTGGTGAGATCGCTGCCGGGGATCACCATGTCCGTGAACCGCACTGCGATCCTACGCAGCCGGCCGGGGTCGCCGCCGGCGAGGCGGTCGACGAGCCCGCCGGTGACGAGCGACAGGGTGCCGAGGCCGTGGTTGATGACGCCGGGAAGGCCGACCATCGTCGCCACCGCCGGGTCGAGGTGGATCGGGTTGTGGTCGCCCGACGCCTCGGCATAGCGCATCGGCATCTCGACATCGACGTGGCTGGTGAGGGTTGCGACGAGTCCACTCCGCACCGCCGCCTGCTTGGGTGATCGGGGCCGGTCGGTGCCGCTGCCCGCCCCGCGCACGAAGATGGTCGCGTACGACTCGTTCACCCGCTCGCCATCGGTGGTGGCCGCCGACAGCTTGGCGACGAAGGTGGCCCCCTTGCCCTTGTCTTCGACCGAGTCGAGCGAAGGGGTGAGCACGAGCACGTCGCCGGGACGAACGAGACGGTGGTGGACGATCTCCTGCTCGCCGTGGACGATCATGAGGGGGTTGTCCACCCCCAGCTCGGGGTCGAGGGTCACCGCCCCCATGAGGGGAAAGCCGGGCACAACCGGAAAGATGGGCGACGCCACCTGATCGGGCCCGATGCGATAGCGCGGGTTCGCATCGCCCGACGCCACCGCATAGGCCTCGATCTCTTCCGCGGTGATGGTCCGCGTCACCGGTTCGTAGGTCTTGCCGCCGAGTGAGAAGTTGAGGGGCATGGGGGAAGGGTACCGGCCCAAAGCGCAGTTGCCCGTTACCGGTCGCCCGTTCCAAGTCCAAGCACGCCGGGCGCGCCGCCGCTCTTCCTTCTACCCGATGCCCGATGCCTCATCTCGAGTTCCTGCCGGCATGATCGTGCCCACGCACTCCCCGAAACCGACCCGGCCCACTCCGTCGCGTTCGCACCAGCCCCGCAGGGTCACGGTGTCGCCGTCTTCGAGGAACCGTCGCGTGGTCCCATCGGGGAGGTCGATGGGATGCTCACCGTTCTCCGTCAGTTCGATGAGGCTCCCGTACGAACCGGAGGTCGGCCCCGACACGGCTCCGGAGCCGTAGAGGTCGCCGGGCCGGACATTGGTCCCGTTGACCGTGGCGTGGGCGAGTTGCTGGGCCATCGTCCAGTACATCCCCTTGAAGTTGGTGCGAGAGATCACCTGGGCCCCCGTCATCGCCGCCGAGCGAAGCGACGCCTCCAACTCGAGATCCACCGCCCACTCGCCCGAAGCCTGCAGGTATTCGAGCGGCACCGGGTCCTGACCCGGAGACGGCACCATGAAGGAGGCGAGCGCCTCCATGGTCACCACCCACGGCGAGACGGTGGTGGCGAACGACTTGCCGAGGAACGGCCCGAGCGGCTGGTACTCCCATCGCTGGATATCGCGGGCACTCCAGTCGTTGACGAGCACGAGGCCGAAGATGTGATCGCCTGCGTCGTCGATGTCGATCGATGAGCCGAGAGTGTTCCCCGGCCCGGTGACGAAACCGACTTCCACCTCGAGGTCGAGAGCATGGGTCGGTTCGAGCCGGGGTGGACCGTCCGGTGGCTTCAGCTGTCCCGATGGCCGACGCACCGGCGTGCCGCTCACCACCACGCTGCTCGCCCTGCCGTGATACCCGATGGGCAGATGGCGCCAGTTGGGCAGGAGCGGCTCCTGGTCGGGGCGAAACAACCGCCCGAGGTTGGAGGCGTGCTCCAGCGACGAGTAGAAGTCCACGTAGTCGCCGGGTGCGAAGGGCAGCCTCATCGCCACCGCGGACCGCTCCTGGAGCGCACCGGCTGGAAGCCGGTCGAAGGCGTCGGAGGTGAGCACCTCGGTGATGGCGACCCGCGTCGTCTGCCAGACCGCACGACCCAGGGCGAGGAACGGGTTGAGCACCGCCGCCTGGAGCGCCTCGGCCGACTCGGCCGGGACCATCCCGGCTTCGGCGAGGGTGCACAGGTCGAGGAGGTGATCACCGATCGCGACGCACAGCCGGGGCCCGTCATCGTGCTCGAACACGCCGTACGGCAGGTTCTCGATCCCAAAGTCGGTCCGGAGGGGAAGGGAGACGCGGCAGGCACTCACCGCATCACCGGAAGCACGCCGAGTGCGGTGAGGTCGTCGACCGGCTCGTCGAAGGAGCACGATCCATAGCCGACGAACAGGCTCTGTCGGCCCCGCGAGACGCTCGAGGCGCCGAACTTCTCGTCGCGCCACCTCACACCTTCTCGATCGAGTGCGAAGGATCGGGGATCGTCGTCGGCCACCATCGCAGTGAGGGTGGCCATGTCTCGGCCGGCCTCGGCAGCGGTGCACGCCACGAGCAGGTTGACGAATCCGTGGTGGGTGAACCCGGTTGCCGGGTCGAGATGGCGGAAGGGATGGTGGAGGCCTGCGGTGGTCTTCAGCGGCAAACCGCGATCGCGACAGGCGGCGATGACGACCGCGACCACCTCGGGAGGAGGAAACGCATCGGCGGCCAGACCGCCGCATCGGAGCTTGGCGCCGAGGAGGACTCGAGTCGCATCTCTTGCGGATGCCACCGAGTCGAGCGCGATCGTGCCACCTTCGCGCCACGGGATCTCGAAGAACATCGCACGCGAGAAGAGGTCTGCCGCCCTGGCGATCCAGGTCGTAGCGTCACTGGAAGGCAGCGGCATCTCCACCACCTCGGCGATTGCGGCACCGTCCATCTCGACCTCGAAGGTGTCGATGAGCAATGCGTCGACCCCGATCTCATCGGGGCCACCATCGGCGGTGACGGTAAGCCGCCACGGCTCCTCGCCATCCCCCATGGTCGCCATGAGCACCCCGGTGAGTTCGGTGAGCCGCGACGCCGGGCACACGAAACGGTCGACCATCCACGCGTTCGACCCGCCCCGCGCCGACCGATACCCGGCGACGGCAGCCGCCATCTCGAGCCGGGCGGGCGGGAACAGCCCGGCGTAGTCGATGAGCCCGGTGAGTGCAGCGACCCGAGCGTCAGACCGGGTGATCTCGAGCGACATGGGCGAAGGCTACCCAGCCGCCGGCCACCAGCGAGAGGCCGCGTGGCAGGATTTCGCCCATCGATCTTCGCCCACAGCCCGTCCGGGGCTCACCGCTCATCACTGATGGCTCACCGCTCCTACTCAAAACACGCGAGAATGGGCAACTCGCGTCGCACGAGGGGAGCAGACACGGATGGCCGAGACGGATGAGAGCACACTCCAGCGGGCCAAGGCGATGGCCGCAAAGGACGACTTCCCGCTGATCGGGTTCTCCCACCTCGAGTGGTGGGTGGGCAACGCGTTCCAAACGGCCCAGTTCTTCCGCTCGCAGTTGGGCTTTGCCATCACCGGCTACCGCGGGCCCGAGACCGGGACCCGGGAGACCGCCTCCTACCTGCTCGAACAGGGTGAGATCCGCTTCATCGTCACCGGGGCGATGGGGCCCGACCATCCCGTCAGCGACCATGTCTTGCGCCACGGCCCCGGCGTGCACGACGTCGCCATCCTCGTCCCCGACGCCGAGGCCGCGTTCGAGATCGCCCTCGAGCGGGGTGCTGATCCCGCCGCCAAGCCCTACGTGATCGAGGATGACCGGGGTCGCGCCGTGTTCTCCGCCATCCAGATCTACGGCGACACCATCCACTCCTTCGTGGAGCGCGACGGCGCCTTCCCGGGCTTCGAGCCGCGTGAGGACGCCCTCGCCGAGACGATCGGCCTCGAGTTCATCGACCACGTCGTCGCCAACGTCGAGCTGGGCAAGATGGACCAATGGGTCGAGTTCTACGAGCGGGTGTTCGGCTTCACCCTCCTCAAGCACTTCGACGACGACGCCATCAGCACCAAGTACACGGCCCTCATGTCGAAGGTGATGTGGGACGGGACCGGGATCATCAAGCTGCCGATCAACGAGCCGGCCGAGGGCCTCAAGCGCTCCCAGATCGACGAGTACCTCCAGTTCTATCGGGGGCCGGGCGTGCAGCACGTCGCCATGCACACCTCTGACCTCCTGAGCACGGTCGCCCAGTCCAACCGCCGCGGCCTGCAGACCCTCTCGGTGCCCGACACCTACTACGAAGACGTGTGGCGGCGCATGCCTGACATCGCCGTCGACCACGCAGCCGTCGAGGCGCTCAACATCCTCCTCGACCAGGACGAGGGCGGGTACCTGCTCCAGATCTTCACGCGCATGCTCCAGGATCGCCCGACCGTGTTCTTCGAGTTCATCGAGCGCCGGGGAGCCACCGGCTTCGGCAAGGGCAACTTCAAGGCCCTGTTCGAGGCGATCGAGCGGGAGCAGGAGAAGCGGGGCAACCTCTGATCGACGTCGTCGAGGTCGGGCCACGAGACGGGCTGCAATCCGAGCAGACGGTCCTGCCCGTGGCGGTGAGGGTCGATCTGATCCGACGGCTCGAGGCGGCGGGGGCACGGCGCATCGAGACGGTCTCGTTCGCCAACCCGGAGCGGGTGCCGCAGATGGCGGGGGCAGAGGGAATCTGCGCTGCCCTGTCGACCCGCTCCTCTGACCCCGAAGGGTCAGGGAGTCGGCTTGAAGGTCACCGCGAACGATGCCTCGACCGGATCTCCGCCTAGGTCGGTCAGCGCGGCCAGGTCGCCGCTCGAGAGCGTGCCGTCCTCGTCGTAGTCGATCCACACCCGCACCCACAGCGTCGCGTCCGCGGTGAGCGGTGTGTCCAGCGTCATCGACAGGTCGTTCAACTGGCCTGCCTGGTGAAGCGACGACACGGCGAGACGGACACCGGGTGTGCCTGCGGCGTCCGTCAGGATCTCCACGAATCCGGCCGACGGCAACGTCACGGCGTCGATCACCACCGCCTCACCGGCAGTCTCCTGATCCGAGAGGGTGACCGACCCCGGGTCGCGGACCAACACGGTGATCACCGCCGAGCCGATGGCAAGCGAACCGTCGTCGCGCACCCCGACGTCGTCGGCGGCGTCCCCCGGGTCGAACACGCCGTTTTCGTTGCGATCGACGTAGGCGACCGCGTACACCAACTGAGTCGTTCGGAGCTGCGGGTCGAGCGACAACCGGACGTCCGACGCCGTCCCCGCGGGAAGAAGATCGGTGACCGACAGGACGGCTCCGGGCTCTTGGTCTTCGTTCTTCTGGATGGCGATGAAACCGGGGGCGGGAAGGGTCACCACGGCGACGACGAGTGCCGTCCCGTCGGTCGTCTGCGCCTCCAGCAGCGCGTCTGCGGGTGACAGCGGGGCGAGAAGGGTCAACGCGGCGGTGGCCGAGGCCGGTTCGCCGCTCGTGCGGGTGGCGATGGCGTCGATGAAGTCGGGCGGCTCGTACCCAAAGACACCGTTCTCGTCCATGTCGATCTGCACCGTGACGTGAACGGTTGCGGTCTCGGCGATGGGCACGAAGAACGGTACGGGCACCTGCTCGACGATGCCGACCGGCAGGCGCTCGGAGACACCCATCACCGGCCCGGGCGAACCCCCGTCGTCCTGGCGCACCACGACGAATCCGGCGGCGGGGAGGGTCACGGAGTCCACCACGAGCGACGAGCCTTCGATGCGCTGATCCGAGATGGCGATTGCCGCCGGACTCGTCACGGGCGGTGTGCCGGCAACGTCGGCCGCCGTGGTGGTCGTGGTCCCCGACGTCTCATAGGAGCAGGCGGCAGCCACCAGCACAACGGCGAGCAGGAGGAGTGGGCGTCGGGCCATCGGGTGGAGGGTACCGGGGCGAGGGGTCAACCCCGCTCAAGCGCCGCCGGGCAGCCGGAGCCGTGCCACCGCCCGGGTGCCGGCGAGGACGACGAAGAACACTCCGACCGCGAGGGCCGACACCGTGGCGCCGGTGGCCGTATTGGCGTGAAATGAGATGAGAAGGCCACCGACCACTTCGGCGAAGCCGAGCAGCATCGCCACACCCATCACGACCGGGACCCGCCTGGCGATGAGGATCGCCGTCGCCGGCGGCGCCACGAGAAGCCCGAACACCAAGAGCGCGCCGACCGCCCGGAACGAGGACACCACCGCGACGGTGATGAGACCGAGCATGATCAGGTTGGCCAGGCGGGGACGCATCCCGAGGGCCTCTGCCTTCTGCTCGTTGAATGCCAGCGTGAGCAGTGGCCGGTAGAACAGAGTCACGCCTGCGACGACCATCGCCGCGGCGCCGGCCTGCAGCCACAGGTCGCCCACCGTCACGCCGAGGACGTCGCCGAACAGCACCGCTACGAGATCGACCGCGAACGAGTGGGTCCGTGAGATCACGATCACCCCGACCGCCAGCATCCCCACGAAGAGCAGGCCGATGGCGGTGTCCTCCCCGAGCCGGGTGGTGCGATGAATGACCGAAATCGCCCCGATCATCACCACCGCCGCCACCAGCGCCCCCACAATCGGGTCGACGTCGATGAGCAGCGCCAGGGCGACGCCGGGGACGATGCCGTGCGCCAGGGCATCACCCATGAAGGCGAGTCTGCGCAACACCACCCAGGTGCCCACGACGGATGTCGCCACCACCGCAAGGAGACCGGCCATCAGCGCCCGGCGCATGAAGTCGTAGGCGAAAGGATCGGTCATCCAGTGCATGACACGGTCATTTCAGCGCCTCGGCGATGCGTGTGGCGTCGGTGCGGATGAGGTCGGCGTAGGAGCCCCCCTCCCCGAGAGCGTCGCTGAACAAGGTGACGACGGGGAGGTTGCCCGCCTCGGACGCCAGAGCGTCGGCGAGATACGTCGGCTCGGTCGCCTCGGCGAACACCGCGGTGACACCGCGCGTTCTGATCACTTCTGCGAGGGCGGCGATCACCCCGGCGCCCGGCTGTTCCACCGTGGACCCTCCGGGGATCACCGACCCGACGACCTCGAATCCGTAACGGTCGGCGAAGTAGCGGAGGAAGTCGTGGTTGGCGACGAGCAGGCGATGCTCGGCGGGAACCGACGCCAGGATGGCCGTCACCTCATTGTCGAGCGCGAGCAGGGAGGCGCGGACCGATTCGGTCGATGCATCGATCTCAGCCGCGGATTCCGGCGACACCGCGGTGAGCGCATCACCGATGACACCCGCCGCCACCGCCATCCGTGCCGGGTCGAACCAGACGTGTGGATCGGACACGCCCCCCGGGTAACTCATCGGGTCGACGGCCGGCCCCACCTCGAGCACCGTGACCCGATCGGGCAGCGATCGGAACGCATCGGCGAGCCCTGCTTCGAGGCCGAGCCCGTTGACCACCACGAGCGCGGCGTCACGGAGGTCGGCAGCGTCCGCTGCCGACGCGGCGTACTCATGGGGATCGACGCCGGGAGGCATCATCACCTCCACCCTGAACGCGTCCCCGGCGATCCGGGAGACGAGGTCGCCCAGCACGGTGGTGCTCACCACCACGAAGGGACGCTCATCGACCACACCGCCGCCGCCACACGCCGCCACCGCCACCGCCACCGCGACCACCGCCATCGATGCTCGGTCACGAAGTGACATGAGAATGGTTCTCATTGTTAGAATCATAGTCATGAGCCTCAACGCGGCCGTCGGACCACGGGTCACGGATCGCCTGACCAGCGCCGGCACCCGATTCACGCCGTCCCGCCGCCGCGTCGTGGATGCACTCCTCGCCGCGCCCGGCCCGGTCACACCGGCCGAGCTGGATCGGATGCTCGACGGCGCCGTGCCCCTCTCCTCTCTCTATAGGGCGATCGCCATGCTCGAGGAAGCCGGCGTGGTGACCAGGACCCACGACCCTGCCGGCGTCATCCTCATCGAGTTGTCCGAATGGCTCGCCGGCCACCATCACCACCTGGTCTGCCGATCGTGCGGCGAGGTCATCGACGTCGAGATCCCCCACGACACCGAGATGGGGATACGAACCTTCATCGACCAGATCGCAGCCGAGGCCGGCTACGCCGTCACCGGGCACCGCATCGACATCGAAGGGACGTGCCGGTCGTGCCGCCGCGCCTAGCCGCCTCCGGCACCGGGATCGTCCTCGCCTACGACGGGCGGATCGCCGTCGACACCTCCGACTTCGTCATTCCCAGCGGGGCACTCACGGCGGTCATCGGCCCCAACGGCTCAGGCAAGTCGACGCTGCTCAACGCACTCGCCGGCTTGCTCGAGCCCCGCGATGGCGACCTCGAGGTGCTCGGGCGCAAGGCCGGCGAGGTCCACGACCGGGTGGCCTACGTCTTGCAGGCGACCAAGCTGAATGAAGTGATGCCCGTCACCGTGCGGGAGGTGGTGGTGATGGGCCGCTACGCCCGCCACGGCATGTTCGGACGGCTCGGGAAGGATGATCGCCGGGCATGCGACGCCGCAATGGGACGCCTCGCCATCGATGATCTCGGCGGACGCCACCTCACCGAGTTGTCGGGCGGGCAGCGTCAGCGGGTGTTCGTCGCCCAGGGCCTTGCCCAGGAGGCGGAGATGCTGCTCTTGGACGAACCGCTCACCGCCCTCGACCTCGTGTCGACCGAAGCGATCTCGCGCACGATCGCCGAGGAGGTGGCCGCCGGCACCACGGTGGTCCTCACCACCCACGACGTGGCCGAGGCCAACCTCGCCGACCACGTGCTGCTCATGGCCGGCAGGGTCCACACCGAGGGCGCCCCGGCGGAGGCCCTCGCTCCCGACCGGCTCTCGGACGCCTATGGCATCGGCATCGTCCACCTCGAAGACGGCTCGATCGTCCTCGACGACGCCGCGCATCGGCCGGCGCTGGAGCGGCACGTGCACTTCGAGCGGGGAAGCAATGAGTAGCCATGGGTCTCGGGCCGTGAGCAAGAGAGAACTCATGGCTCATGACTCAGCCACAATCCCTCCTCCTGACGGGCGGACAGACGGCGACCACCGCCACGGATTCGAAGGAGTGATCGTGAAGCGACTCATCGGGATGCTCATCGTGGGCGTACTGCTCACTTCGGCCTGCGGCGGCAGCGATGGCGACTCCGACGACACCAGTCAGACCGCGGTGGCCGCCGGTCACGAGGTGTTCACCACCGCCTGTCAGGCCTGTCATGGGACCACCGGCGAGGGGGTGACCGGGCTGGGGAGCAACCTTCAAGAGAGCCAGTTCGTCCGCGACACCAGCGACGTCGACCTAGCCGCCTTCTTGGAGGTCGGCCTCTCCGCAGACGATCCGGCCAACACGATCGGCATCGCCATGCCCGCCAAGGGCGGACGCACCACCCTGACCACCGACGACCTCTCCAACGTCGTCGCCTATCTGAGGACGATCAACTCCTAGATCTCAGGAGGGCCGATTCCACCCGGCTCTGGGGGTTGACAGACCGGCGTTTCGGGCGGACAGTCGACATCATGGATGCCGCCGAATCGATCACCTGTGTCGAATGCCGGGGAAAGGCGCACCTGGTGTCCTTCGCCCCTCCCGAGGAGGGTTTCTCCCCCGGAGACGTGATCACCTATGTCTGTGAGGACTGCCGACACCGCGTCGACCTGGTGTTCGAGAGCGACGATTCGTCCGAACACGACGGGTGAGCACCGGGTAGCCTCTCCCGGAACAACCGATCGGGAGATTGGCTCATGAAGAAATGGCGTGATCTCCTCCTGGTGATGGGGCTGGCGACGCTCATCGCGGTTCCAAGCGCAGCCCTTGCCCAGGAGGAGCCACAGGTCGACTTGATGCAATTCATCCCAGAGCAGTTCAGGGCCGACTTCGTCGACCGCAACGCCGACGGGATACCGGACCTGGGGACGATCCCTCCCGAGGGAGTCGCCGGCATCTGGGACGACAAGGTGGGAGAGGTGACCGATGAGGGCTTTCTCGACGCGGTCAGCGGCAACTTCGATGCCGGAGACGACGGCTCGACCCTGACCGGGGCGTGCAAGGGCGTCGTCATCTCCTACGACTCCGAGGGGCTCTCGGTCGACGCGATGTTCGACACCGGCGGGCCGGGACCGCTCATGGACATATACGGCAATCAGAAGATGACCAGGTCGAATCCGCTCGAGGTCGACACCCGGGGCGTGCTCGTCTATTACGGGTCGAGCCAGCCGGAGACGTTCCACGACCACCGTTGGTTCCTCAAGGCCGAAGGCGTCTTCAAGGACGACGGCGGCGACCCGAACCCGCGGGACAAGAACCGCAACGCCGGCTCGGTGGACTTCGGCGAGCTCCTCCCCTTCCCCTTCACGGCGCTCATCCAGGCCAAGGGCGCCTGGGTGGACCAGTGGGGAGCGACGGAACTGCCCGAAATGGCCGATGGCGCCTACCCGGCGCCGAATTGCGTCGGCCACGGCTGGGTGAAGTTCGTCGGACCGAACCCGCTCACCACACCTCCGGGGATCCTGGCGCTCGCTCTGGTGGCGGCCGGATTCACCGGTGTGCTGTTCAACGCCCGTCCGGCCCTGTCGTGGAAGGAGTGACCATGCCCGAGACCACCGTCATCCGGCATCCGATCCGAGGGGCGATTTGGGGGTTCTTCTTCGGCACGGGACTCGGGCTGCTCCTCATGGTGCTGTCCGTCGTCCCGCTGTCGATCCCGACGCTCATCACCTACGCCGCAGTCAGCACCGTGCTCGGCGTGCTGTGGGGGATGTTCGCCCCCGCCCGCACGCCGAAGGGTGCAGCACCGGCCGCGTCGGCGCCACCGCCGGCTGCCCCGGCGAGCTGAGAGCTATTCGACATCGACGGGTAGTGTCGG
>DATECY010000012.1:0-6354 GCA_035286665.1 Acidimicrobiia bacterium | reverse complement strand
GTGGCCTGTGTAGCGCGGATCGAGGCCAATGTCTAGGGAGCTCGCCCCCTCCGCCCCCTCCGCTCGCTTCGGCCTGGAGAGCTCCCCTCCCATTCCGATGGGAGGGGTCAGGGGGAGGGCTTCGTTACCCCATCGGAATGGGAGAGGCTAGAGACACGGAAGCGGCGAAGCCCCCACTGCTCTATTCAGGCCGCAGCGCCGGGAAGAGCAGCACCTCGCGGATCGACGACTGGTCGGTGAGCAGCATCACCAGCCGATCGACGCCGAGGCCGAGCCCGCCGGTGGGCGGCAGCCCGTACTCCAACGCCCGGATGAAGTCCTCGTCCATCGGGTGGGCCTCGTCGTCGCCGGCCTTGCGAGCCTCCACCTGTGCCTCGAAGCGCTGCCGCTGCTCGATCGGGTCGTTGAGCTCGCTGAATGCGTTGGCCAGCTCGGTGCCGGTGCAGATCACCTCGAAGCGCTCGACCAACCCCGCGGTCTGGCGGTGGTCCTTGGCGAGCGGCGAGATCTCCTTGGGGAAGTCCATCACGAAGGTCGGGTCCCACAGGGTGGGCTCGACCAGCGCCTCGAACATCTCGGCAACGATCTTGCCCACGCCCCAGGGTTGCTCGAAGTGGACGCCCGCCTTCTTGGCCAACGCCCGCGCCTCCTCCAGCGACATCGCCGGGTCCCACGCCTCTCCCGTGGCTTCGGCGACGCTGTCGAAGTAGCGAATCCGCTTCCACGGCGGGGTCAGGTCGAGCGGCTTGCCCTGATAGGTCAGCTCGGTGGTGCCGCACACCGACATCGCCGCATCGGCGACCAGGGCTTCGGTGAGGTCGGCCATGTCGCCGTAGTCGGCAAGCGCTTGATACGCCTCGAGCATGGTGAACTCGGGGTTGTGCCGCACCGACACCCCCTCGTTGCGGAACACCCGGCCGATCTCGAAGACGCGCTCCACCCCCCCGACCACCAGGCGCTTGAGGTGCAGCTCGATGGCGATGCGCAGGTACATGTCGATCCCGAGAGCGTCGTGGTGGGTGATGAACGGGCGGGCCAGCGCCCCGGCGGCGATCTCGTGCAGCAGCGGGGTCTCCACCTCGACGAACCCGCGCTCGGCGAGCGTGGACCGCAGCGAGGCGACCACGTCGATCCGCGCCGCCATCACCCGGCGGGCCTCGTCGTTGACGATCAGATCGAGGTAGCGCTGGCGATGACGCTTCTCCACGTCGACCAGGCCGTGCCACTTCTCCGGCAGCGGCAACAAGCCCTTGGCGAGCAGCACGAACTCGGCGACCCGGACGCTCAGCTCGCCCCGCTTGGTGGTGACCACCTCGCCGGTCGCCCCCACCCAGTCGCCGGCGTCGAGGTCGCCGAAGGCGGCGTAGCGCTGACCGAGCAGCTCCTCGGTAACGAACAGCTGGATCTGGCCGGACCAATCCTGGAGCACACCGAAGGACAACCCCCCGATGTGGCGGACGTTCATCAAGCGCCCGGCGACGATGACCATCTCCCCGGTGTCGGTGCCGGCGGGGAGATCGTCGAAGCGGGCGTGGAGGTCGGCGGCGACCGCGGTCCGCTCGAAGCGGTACGGGTACGGCTCGTCGCCGGCGGCGCGCATCGCCTCCACCTTGGCGAGGCGCCCGTCGCGTATCCGCTCCAGCGCCGACTGGTCCTCGGCGGGTCCGTCCGCCATGGTCACTCCTGGTTCATCTCGTAGATCATCCGGAGGCCGTCGAGGGTCAGGTTGGCGTCCACGATCGAAACGGTCCGGCAGTGGGGGACGATGGTAGAGGCGAGGCCCCCGGTCGCCACCACCGTGGCATCGCCCTCGATCTCGGCGAGCAGGCGCGTGACCAACCCGTCCACCAGCCCGGCGTGGCCGTAGATGAGGCCGCTCTGCATCGCCTCGACGGTGTTGCGGCCGATGGCGGCGCGCGGGGTGGTGAAGTCCACCCGGCGCAACGCGGCGGTGGCATCGATGAGCGCGGTCTCGGACACCTCCAGCCCGGGGGCGATGGCGCCCCCGACGTAGGCGCCGGAGGCGTCGACCACGTCCATGTTGGTGGAGGTGCCGAAGTCCACCGACACCACCGGCACCCCGTACTTGGCCTTGGCCGCGACCGAGTTGACCACCCGGTCGGCGCCGACCTCGCGGGGGTTGTCGATGTTGATCGGCATGCCGGTGCGAACCCCGGGCCCGACCACCACCAGCCCGCCGTCGATCATGTCCTCGGCGACGCGGATCATCGCCGCCTTCGCCTCGGGCACCACCGCGGAGAGCGCCACCCCGTCGATCTCCTCGATGCGATACCCGTCCTGGCTGAGCAACCCGGCAAGGAAGAGCCGGTACTCGTCGGCGGTGCGGTCGCGCACCGTGGACAGGCGCCACGAGTCGACGAGTTCGGGACCGTCGAACAGCCCCATGACGGTCTGAGTGTTGCCGACGTCGATGGCGATGAGCATTTCGTCCCTCGTTCCTCGTTCCTCGTTGCTCGCAATGCGCAATGCGCCAGATCCGGCCTCTTGCTAATTGCTAATTGCTAATTGCCAATTGCTAATTGCTACTTGCTACTTGCTACTTGCTACTTGCCGCCCTGCTTCCCATACAACATGGATGGGTGATCCAGCCTCGTCCCCAGGTCGACGGACCCGTCGGGGTGGAGGAACACGTTGTCGATGAGACGCACCTCGCCGACCCGGGCAGCGACCGCCAGAAAGGCGGGGCGGTCGAGCGTGGCGATCGGCTCGGCGGTGACGGCGTCGGCCAGGGTGGCGTAGGCGAGGTCGGCGCCGCGCTCGGTCACCTCGATGGCGACCATCGTCTCCAGAGCCAGGGCGCTGCGCTCCCCATCGTCTACGGCCGCAGCCGCCGCGAACAGGCCGCGGGAGAGGCCGAGGGCAGCAGGCCGGTCGTGGAGGAACACGTTGCGACTCGACAGCGCGAGCCCATCGGCCTCGCGAACCGTCGGCACCGCGATCACCGACACCGGGAACGACAGGTCGGCGGCCATCCGGGTGATCACGGCGAGCTGCTGGGCGTCCTTGCGGCCGAAGCAGGCGATCTCGGGTCGGATCCCTGCGAACAACTTGGCGACGACGGTGGCCACGCCATCGAAGTGACCCGGGCGATGTGCGCCCTCCATCCCCTCGGACACCACGCCCACCTGCACCCGGGTGAGCGGCTCCACCGAGTACATCTCCGCCATCGGCGGGACGAAGAGGAGGTCGACCCCGGCTTGCGCGGCGATGGCGGCGTCGCGGTCGAGGTCGCGCGGGTACCGGGCGAGATCGTCGGCCTTGTCGAACTGGAGCGGGTTGACGAAGAGGCTCACCACGACGGTGTCGGCGCGACGGCCGGCCTCGGTCACGCAGGCGACGTGGCCCTCGTGAAGATATCCCATGGTGGGGACCAGGGCGACGGTGCCGTCGGCTGCGTCGCCGATCCGGGCGAAGGTCTCGATGATCTTCATGCCAGCGCCGGACCGATCTCGTCGACGGTGCCGGCAACCCGGGCGACGGCCATCACCATGGCGGCAAAGTCCTCGGCCAGGCCGGGGGCGGCGGCTCGGACCGCCGCCAGTTGCGCGGTGACCGTCCCCACGTCGCCCCGCGCCACCGGCCCGGTGAGCGCCGCCTCGGGACCCATGGTGAGAGCGTTGTCGATCACGGCCCGCACCAGCGGCCCGGCCGCCTCGAACGGCACCCCGGCCGCCTCGAAGAGACGGCGGGCCATCGACAGCGCGGCGAGCGGGAAGTTGGCGGCGGCGGCCGCTCCGGCGTGATAGAGCGGCTTGGCGTCGTCGGCCACCTCGAAGGGATGCGCCCCGATCGAGGCGGCCAGGGCGAACAGGTGGTCGGCGAGGAGGTCGTCCTCGGTGGTGACCGCGATCCATGCCCCGGCCAGCCGGGCGGCACCCGCCTCCGGAGTGGGCAGAGTCTGCAGCGGGTGGAACGAACCCAGCGGCAGGTCGCCGATCGGCGAAAGGGCCTTCACCGAAGTGAGGCCGGAGAGATGCACCACCCCGGCCACGTGCGCGACGAAGCCGTTGAGGCGGGCGGCTACCTCCGCGATGGCGTCGTCGCGTACGGAGATCACCAGGAGATCGGCGGGCGGAAGGGGCGCATCCCAGTCGAGCACCGCGGCCTGGAAGCGTGCGGCGGAATCGGCGGCCGCACCGGAATCGCGGGCGAGCACGCCGGCGATGCGATGCCCGGCGGCCGCCGCCGCGATGGCGACGGACATGCCCGCTCGACCGGGCCCGACGAGAAGGAGATCCATGCGACGTTCCAGTCCTGTGGGGGTACCAGACGCGAAGAGTCTACGTGGTTCGTTGCTCGTTACTCGTGACTCGTTCATGAGTCGCAATGCGCAATGCGTCATGCGCACGAGATCGAGGGTCAGGGACCGGGGGTGATTGCTTTCGCTGCCAGACGCCAGCCCACCAAGAACAGGGTGAGGAAGGCGGCGGCGACGACCATGAACGAAAGGGCGGTGCCGTCGTCGAACACGAAGTGACGCAGCGCCATCCCCGCCACGAGCGTCGTGGCCATCACCCCGATCCCGGTGCGGACCGCGCCCGGGGTGCGCCACGCCCGCATCACCACCCAGCCGAGCACCACCGCGATCAGGAACGGCGCCGCGGTGTGGAGGAACCCGGAGGCGTCCTCCCCGTGACTGGCTCGGCCCACGGCGACGAACACCACGACAGAGGTGAGGTCGATCGAGAGCAGCCAGGGTCGGCGCATCGGAGCGGACGTTAGAGGATCGGGCGCCGGCCCCGGCCGCCCCGTCCTCGCAGGGAAGCCCTACTGCGGCTGCATGGTCGGCATCAGCGTCTTCTCGCCGAGAACCCCGAAGGTGGCGAGGGTGAAGGCGAGCACCGCCACGCCGAGGTGGACCGGTCCGTGGGGGTCGATCGTGAAGGGGTGGGTGGTGACGACGGCGATCTCGGTTTCGTGCTCGACGATCACCCAGCGGCGGGCCCGGCCGCGGCGGGTCTCGGCGGGGTTGAGCGAGTAAGCGTGGTCACGGGTGTTGATCCCGTAGTTGCGCTCCCCCGGGCCCGACCGGGCGATCGTGGTCCCGCCCTCGGCGGCGACCATCGGGCACACCCACCGGCTCCGCGTGAAGGCCCTGACCCGCCACCGGGTGCCGTCGGGCAGGATCACCCGTTGCCCGCGGCCGAGGAACACGTTGAACCACGACAGCCGGCCCATCTCGGCGAGTGCCACCCCTCCGGGACCGACCATGCGGGTGTCGGGGAATCCGAGCCGGCGGGCCGGGACGACCCGGCCGGGCACCGCGAGGAGATGGTCGGCGCTGGTCACGGTTCGCCAGGCTAACTACCGTGTCACCCATGACACTCCTCGACCTCGACAAGATCGTCATCAACCAGAAGGCCAAGCTCATCGAGTTGACCAGCGAGTACAAGATCCGCGACACCGAAGGCAATGAGGTCGGCGTGATCCGCCAGGAGGGCCAATCGACCCTCAAGAAGGTGGCCCGCTTCGTCTCCAGCCTCGACCAGTTCATGACCCACAAGCTCGGCGCCTACGACGCCGACGGCACCAAGGTGCTCGAGCTGGTGAGGCCCCGCAAGATCATGAAGTCCACCATCGAGGTGTACGACGGCCTCGGCGCGCTGGTCGGCACGATCCGCCAGCAGAACATGATCGGCAAGATCCGGTTCGGGCTCCACGACGCCGCCGGCACCAAACTCGGCGAGATCAGGGCGGAGAACTGGCGGGCGTGGAACTTCTCCATCGTCGACGCCACCGACACCGAGGTGGGACGGATCACCAAGACCTGGGAAGGTCTCGGCAAGACCCTCTTCACCACCGCCGACGACTACCTCCTCGACGTCTCACCGAGCCTCAAGCCACCGATGCGACTGCTGGTGTTCGCCTCGGCGGTCGGAGTCGACACGGCGCTCAAGCAGGACCAGCGGGGGCTGAACTAGGGCCGGGCGTCGCGAAGCGACGCCGCAATTCGCGATTCGCAATTGGCGATTCGACGGACGCGTCGGCACGTACGCTCGCTTGCACGGATCGCGTAGCAGGGGCGAGACCCCCTCCGGCACTCCGTGCCACCTACCCCTTCGGGGGAGGAAACGTCACGTGCGATCGGCCAGCTTCGCGTTCAATGCGTCCACCCACGCCAGGAACGTGACCACGGCATGTTCGTGACCGCGCTGGTAGGCGTCGTGCCAGTCGGCGTGGTGGCCATGCCGCGAGTGCAGGCGAAGCGTGAAGTCGGTGACCACGGTTGAGTCCCCATCGCCGCGGGTGTTCAGTTGGATGACCTCGACGCGAACAACGTCGTCAAGACTGAGCCCGTTCAGCACGCCTACTCGGCTTGCCTGAGCCGTGCCC
>DATECY010000011.1:0-19995 GCA_035286665.1 Acidimicrobiia bacterium | reverse complement strand
TTACCCTTCAAGTAGTCGTCGTCACCGTTGCCGATGACCTTGTCGTTGCCGGCGTTGCCCTTGACCGTGTCGGCGCCGTCGGTGCCGCAGATCGTGTCACCGAACGGCGAGCCGGCGATCCACGCGCCCGTGGCCGCGCCGCCGCCCGACGGATCGACCGAGAAGTCGCCGTCCCAGAACACGACCATGCCCTGAGCCGCACCGCTCACGTCGACGACCATCAGGCCATCGGCGTTGATCGGCGTACCCGGAACCGCCCCATACAGCACGTGCGCCGGGTTGGCGGAGTTGTAGACGATGCCGTCACACAGATACGCCGCAGCCGACGCCGACACCGCCGGCACCAGGACCGCGGTAACAATGGCCACCACGCCGAACAGGCGTGTCAGCCTACGTCTCGTCATATGCATCTAAATGCCTTTCCTCGTTCCTGAATGCCAGCCGTGCCCAACGGGCTGCGAACTGGTCCGTCTGGGCCGAAGTATGGCACACCGATTCGGGTGCGTCCACGACAGCGCAGACGGAAGGCGGAGGCCTTTCCTCCCACCTCGGTACTGTGACCGACGCATGCGGACAAAGGGTTACGCCCCTCGCAGCGCCAGACACCCGGCAGTGTAGCCGCGCTTGCAGACCTCTCCGCCTCCCCCACTCGGTGTCAAGACCGGGGTGATGGTTGACAGTTGTGCGGGGAGATCCTTTACAGGTTTCATGGTGTGGCCAGGTTGATGGTGCGGATGTGTTGGTGGCGGTAGTAGACGTCGTAGGTGCCGTCGGTGGTGGTGGGGGTGATCCCGACGCGGCGGCCGATGAAGGCCCGGCCTACTCGGATGGGCCGGTTGTGGAAGCTGATGCGGGCGTCGGCGGAGACGCTGCGGACCTGATAGTCCTGGGGGTAGTCGGGTGGTTCGATGACCCTGGGGTAGGGGCGGGCCGATGGCTGGTAGTGGTCGGCGGGGACGTCGAGGCCCAAGGCGTCGTGGGGTCGCTGATGGTTGTAGACCACCCGCCAGGTGTCGAAGGCGGCTTGGACGCCGGGATGGTCATCCCAGGCGGGGCGGGTGGAGATGACTTCCCAGTCCAAGCTGAGATGGAAGCGTTCCTGCTTGCCGTCGGTTTGGGGGTGATAGGGCCGGGGGTGGATCACCCCGACACCGACGTCGAGGAGCCACACGCCCAGCGGGGTCCACGGGTGATGCAGGTCGTTGCCCCATGGTGAGCCGTTGTCGCACAGGATCTGGTTGGGGATCCCGTAGACCCCGAATGTGGCTTCGAGCAGGGCCTTGACGGTGGCGGTGGTTTCATCGGCGCATGCCGCCAGACACAGGTTGTATCGGGAATGGTCGTCCAAGACCCCGAAGGGATGACACCGCTGCCCCGAGGACAGGCCGAACCATCCCTTGAAGTCCATCTGCCACAGATCGTTGGGCGAGGGACGTTGCCACGACACGTATCCCCGGGGCGGCGCCACCGGGGATAGCAGACGGTGGCGGCGCAGGATCCCCGTGATCGTCGACGGGGCCGGCACCCTCCGATGACCCTGGTTGACCAGCACCCGGGAGATCTTGCGGCCACCCCAACGGGGATGCCTCTTACGCAGCTTGACCACCCGCCGTTCCATGACCGCATCCGTGCATGACGGGCTATGTGCAGGCCGGCGAGAGCGATCAGCCAGACCCGCCTCCCCCTCGGCCCGCCATCGACCCAACCACTGGTATCCCGTCGGACGCGACACCCCAAAACGGCGACACAACTCGGCGAACGACACCGCCCCCGACTCGGCGAGACGCACGAACTCGAGCCGCTCGCTCACCCGATCACACTCCCTCCACGACATCTGACACCTCCAAGCAGAGCTCCGAGACTGTCAATGATGTCCCCGCACACCCGTAAAGGATGTCCCCGGTCCGGACACCCACGGAGTGGGAGGGGGAGAGAGAGTCTCAGCTCTCGAGGTATCTCGCCAATGCTTCCTTGGTGAGGTCCTCGCCGGCTGCGAACGCCTCGACGTAGGCGTGGGCATCGGCATCGCGGAACTGGACCGGCGGGCTCTTCATGAAGTACGACGCAGGAGCCAGCAGCGGCCCGCCGATGCCGTTGTCGAGGGCCAGCTTGATGCACCGCACGGCGTCGATCACGACGCCGGCCGAGTTCGGCGAGTCCCACACCTCGAGCTTGAGCTCGGCGTTGAGGGGCACGTCACCAAATGCCTTGCCCTCGATGCGGATGTACGCCCACTTGCGGTCGGTGAGCCACGGCACGTAGTCCGAGGGGCCGATGTGGATGTCGTCCGCCGCCAGGGCGTTGTCCAACTGAGAAGTGACGGACTGGGTCTTGGAGATCTTCTTCGACTCGAGGCGTTCCCGCTCGAGCATGTTCTTGAAGTCCATGTTGCCGCCGACGTTGAGTTGGCTGGTGTGCTCGATGATCACACCGCGGTCCTCGAAGAGCCGTGCGAGCGTGCGGTGCACGATCGTCGCCCCCACCTGGGACTTGATGTCGTCACCGATGATCGGCAGGCCCGCGTCGTAGAACTTGCGGGCCCATTCGGGGTCCGATGCGATGAACACCGGGATGCAGTTGACGAAGCCGACGCCGGCCTCGAGCGCGGCCTCTGCGTAGAACCGGAGCGCCTTCTCGGATCCAACCGGGAGGTAGGCGACGAGCACGTCGGCCCTCGACTCCTTGAGGACCGCGACGACGTCGACGGGTTCCTCCGCCGACTCTTCGATGGTCATCCGGTAGTACTTGCCCAGCCCGTCGAGCGTCGGGCCCCGCAGTACCTCGACCCCGAGCTCGGGTACCTCGGCGAACCGATAGGTGTTGTTGATGCCTGCCCACATCGCCTTGGTCAGCTCCTGACCGACCTTGGTGGCATCGACATCAAACGCAGCGACGAACTCGATGTCGCGGATGTGGTATCCACCGAGTTCGACGTGCATCAGACCGGGAACGGTGGTCCCCGGCTCGGCGTCCGTGTAGTACGTGACGCCTTGGATCAGCGAGTTGGCGCAGTTGCCGACGCCGGCAATCGCCACCCGAACCTTGGCCATGTCGTCCTCCCTCTCTCTCACTTCTCGTCGGGGGTTTCGTCGTTGCCCCGTGGTGCGTCCGATCGTTCGGACGCGATCAGCTCGTCGAGCCAGGCCACATCGGCCTCTGCCACCCGTACCCCGTGCTCCATCAGCGACTGCGTGTACCGGTCGACCCGGTCTGCGGTCTTGCGGAGTGAGCCTCGAGCGGTGGCGATGCGTTCCCGGAGCACCGACTTGCGCCGTTCCAGGAACCCGATGCGGACGGACGGCTCCATGTACCGGAAGAAGGCGAGGCGCACCCGAAAGGCGGTGGTGTTCTCCACCTCCGATGCCTCATCTTCGAGGATCTGCTGGAAGTGCTCCTTGCCTTCAGCGGTGACCCGGTACTCCTTGCGCCGTCCCGACCCGCCGGAGACCTCGATCCAGCCCGACCGGTCAAGACGCCGCAGCGCCGGATAGACCGAGCCGAACGAGATGCGCCAGAAGCCCAGGTCGACGAGTCGCTGTCGCAACTCGTACCCGTGCATCGGACCCTCTCGAAGCAAGCCGAGGATTGCCATGTCGAGCATTGTGGTGTTCGTTATATCGGTTCGATATAGCGGTTGTCAATTTGCGAGGGTGAGAAGTTTTCGCGGTTTGTTGGCAATGAGAACGCGAAAAGTGAGGAACTGATTGGCGATTGCCCCGATTGACGAATGACGAATGACGAATGACGAATGACGAATGGACGATTGGCGATTGGCCAAGCCGGCGGCTGTCTAATACTCCCCACCCAGCTTGGTGTGGTCCCAACTGGTGATCTTGCGCGGTTCCACGATCACCGAGGTGTTCTTGGGGGCGAAGCGTCCGAAGGTGGCTTCGAGCGCCTCGCCGTGCAGTTCCACCGGGGCGTCGCCGACCATGGCGTACTTGGCGGCGAGCCGGCCGTAGATCCGCAGGGTGAACGCCGGGTCGTCGACGAGGGTGGCGGTCCCGCGGATCATGATTCCCTGCAGCTCGGCGTAGGCCTCGCCGGTCTCCACCAGCACCGTGATTCGGGGGTCGCGTTGCAGGTTGACGATCTTCTGCGACTTGGTGAACGAGCGGAACACGATCTTGCCTCGGTCCATGACGTACCACATGGGGGCGAGGTGGACGCTGCCGTCGCGGTTGTGCGAGCCGACGATCACGGTTCGGCCGGTCTCCAGGTACGCGGCGACCTCATCGCTCGTGAAGGTGATGTCTTTACGGGTCATGCCGGGTGACGGTAATAGGGCCACCTTGCTCACCGTGGGGGGCGGACCCACCAACGGGCCGACAGCGTTTCGTCATCGAGCGGATGCTGACGCGGCTGGCGGTCCTGACCGTCCCGCTGCTGCT
The DNA here is from genome assembly GCA_035286665.1 of Acidimicrobiia bacterium. GTDB lineage: Bacteria > Actinomycetota > Acidimicrobiia > Spongiisociales > UBA11373 > RBG-16-68-21. Next base: position 15,604 of record DATECY010000011.1, on the reverse strand, counting down.
CACGGTCGAGCGTTCCGATGGGGGTTCGAGCGGGGTCGTCCTATCATTCCCATGCCCACGGGGCACGGCCGACAGATGCTGCCGATCCCCACCAGGGGGGCACGAAGACACGGACCGCGCAAGTTCCCCCAACCGGAGACGGTGGGGAGAAGAGGAGACGAGATGCGCGACGAATCTCGCGAGAAGGTCACGGCCCCCAAGGTGCGCGCCGCCAAGGGCGGCCCCAAGCTGAAGATGATCACCGCGTACGACGCCCCGTCGGCACGGATCGCCGACCGGGCGGGCGCCGACATCATCCTCGTCGGCGACTCGCTGGCCAACGTGGTGCTCGGGCGGGAGACCACCCTCACCGTGACCATGGACGACATGGTGCATCACACCAGGGCCGTGAGCGAGACCCGTCCTGCCGCCCTCGTGGTGGGGGACATGCCGTGGCTGTCCTATCACGTGACGGTGCCCGACGCGGTCCGCAACGCCGGACGCTTCATCCAGGAGGGCGGCGCCGAGTCGGTGAAGTTGGAGGGCGGTCGCAAGCGGCTTCCCGTCATCGAGGCGGTCCTCGACGCCGAGATCCCGGTGATGGGCCATCTTGGCCTCACCCCGCAATCGGTGAACGCCATGGGGGGTTACCGGGTGCAGGGCAAACACCTGGATGCGGCGCGGTCACTCATCTCCGACGCCCGAGCGCTCGACGCCGTCGGGGTCTTCTCCATCGTGCTCGAGGGTGTGCCCGACGTGCTCGCCGAGCTGATCACCAAGGAGGTGTCGGTCCCGACCATCGGCATCGGCGCCGGGGCCAAGGTCGACGGCCAAGTGCTGGTGTTCCACGACGTGCTTGGCCTCGGAGGCGAGCACGTCGCCAAGTTCGTCCGCCGCTACGCCGAGCTGGAGACGTTGGCCACCGGGGCCGTGGAGCGGTTCTTCCACGACATCGAGTCCGGCGAGTTCCCCTCGGACGACGAGAGCTATCACATGGGCGACGAGGTGGCGCGGGCGCTGCTCAGCGACGAGGGGGCGGATGGCGCGTAGGGGAGGCTTGCAGCAGATGACAGATGACAGATGACAGATTGACAGACCACGGATGACCGACGGCGGATGGCACCGGGGTGTCCTGCTGGTGGCCGGCTGCTGGTTGTTGGTGGCCGTCCTCGCCGCGTGTACCGCCACGCCGACCGACGCCACCACGGCGACGACCTCGAGTGCGACCGTCGCCACCACCTTCCCGGCAGGCTCTCTCGACGGGTTCGAGCGACGCGGGGTCGTCGTCTCCGGTGCGCCGTGGACCGTGGCGGTCGCCGACACTCCTGCGCTGCGGTCCCAGGGACTCATGGGGATCGCCGATCTCGGTGATCTCTCCGGGATGCTGTTCGTATTCGACGACGACACCGACGCCGGGTTCTGGATGAAGGACACCCTCATTCCTCTCGACGTCGCGTTCTTCACGGTCGACGGCGGGTTCGTCGACCTGCTCTCGATGGTCCCCTGTGTCGACGATCCCTGTCCCACCTACCACGCGTCGGGGCCGTACCGCTATGCGCTCGAGGCCGATTCGGGAGCGTTCGCGGCGATGGATCGGCCGTCGCTGGGATTCACCGAGGGATAGCACTTCTCGCTCCGCGCCCCTCCAGGGTCGTTGCCCGCTCCGCTCGCTTCTTGTCACCCCCTCCCACTTGGTGGGAGGGGGACGGGGGGAGGGCACTCGATTCTCTTGGGAGAGGCAAGATGCCCCCTCTGCCGACTTCCGCGCGCCCCCCACTCCGCGATACACTCTCCACCTTCCCCGACCTGCCCCTACGGGGGCCTCCCGCCGCCGTACGCGGGTGTCCAAAGGAGGTGGCGCGCAGCATGCGCACGTACGAGCTGATGACGATATTTCGGCCCGAGATGGCCGAGACGGACGTCCGGACCGAAGTCGAGCGAGTGGCGAATGCCCTCGGCGAGCGCGGCGCGGAGATCACCAAGAACGATTTCTGGGGCAAACGACGCTTTGCCTACGAGATCAACCATCTCACCGAGGGCTACTACTCGGTGCTCGAGTTCCAGTCGGAGCCGGCTGCGATCGTCGACATCGATCGGGCACTCTCCCTCTCCGACCAGGTGGTACGGCACAAGTTCATCCGCCCGGACTGATCGGCGTGTCACACCATCCGTTCATCATGAACGGATCGAAGACATGCGAACCCGCCTCATGCGAGGCGATCTCGACGAAGAGGTAAAGCAATGGCAGCCAATCACGTGACGCTCATCGGCAACCTGGTCGACGACCCGGAGCTGCGCTTCACGCCGGCCGGAGTCGCCATGGCGAAGATCCGGTTCGCCGTGAATCGGCGCTATCAGGATCGCAACGGCGAATGGCAGGAGAACACGAGCTTCTTCGGCGGCACCCTGTGGCGCGATGCCGCCGAGAACTGTGCCGAATCGCTCAGCAAGGGCACCAGGGTGATCGTCACCGGGCGCCTCGAGCAGCGGAGCTGGGAGACCCCGGAGGGCGACAAGCGCTCCGTCGTCGAGGTCTCGGTCGATGAGATCGGACCGTCCCTGCGGTGGGCGACGGCTTCGGTCACCCGCTCCCCACGGGCCGGCGACGGTTTCGGCGGGGGTGCTCAGCCGAGCACGCCGGCGGCACCGGTCGCCCGAGACGACTACGGGCCCGAAGAGGCCCCGTTCTAGACCACGATCCATTCAGGAGGACCTTCCCCACCATGTCACCACGATCGAAGAACAGTCCGGCCGCCGACAAGCGGAAGCGGCGCGCCCCCGAGCGGGGCGGGCGCCGGCCCAAGAAGCAGACGTGCGACTTTTGTGACCGCACCGGCGGGCGCGTCGATTACAAGGACGTCGCCTCGCTCCGCAAGTTCATGTCCGACCGCGCCAAGATCCGCTCGTCTCGGGTCACGGGCAACTGCCCACGGTGCCAGCGCAAGGTCGCACGGGCGATCAAGAACGCTCGCGAGATGGCGCTTCTCCCGTACCTCGGCCGATGAAGGTCATCCTCACCCAGGACGTCGCCACCGTCGGTCACAAGGGGGACGTGGTCGAGGTGGCGGCGGGCTACGCACGCAACTATCTGATGCCCAAGTCGCTGGCGATGAAGGCGACCACCGGGGCACTCCGGGATGCCGGGGCGATCCGCGCCGCGCGCCTGGCCTCGGAACAGAAGGTCCGCGACGCCGCCAACGACATGGCGCAGGCGCTCTCGGGAACAACGGTCGTCGTCGCCGCCCGAGCGGCCGACGAGGGCAAGCTGTTCGGGTCGATCGGCGCACGCGACGTGGCCGAGGCGATCGCCAAGTACACCGGAGTCACGGTCCCGGTCGAGCAGATCAGGCTCGCCGGGCCCATCAAGGAGATCGGTCTGCACGAGATCGGGGTGCGGCCGCACGCGGAGGTCGACATCCGGCTGACGCTGGACGTCATCCCCGCCTAGGGAGGGCATGGCAACGCAACTGGAGCGCAGGATCACGTCGCAAGGCGTGGCGCCTCCTCACAACGTCGACGCAGAGGAATCCGTCCTCGGGGCGGTGATGCTGTCTGCCGACGCCGCGAACGTCGCCCTGGAGATGCTCCGGGCCGACGACTTCTACAAGCCGGCCCACCAGTCGATCTGGGAGGCGATCACCGCTCTGTTCGACGGCAACCAGCCGATCGACCCGATCACCGTCGCCGACTGGCTGCGTCGCAGCAACACCCTCGAACGGGTCGGTGGTGTCGCCGCCATCACCGCGCTCATGGAGGGGGTTCCCTCCACGTCGAACGTCGACTATTACGCCGGGATCGTCGACGAGACCTCGGCGCGGCGGCGGCTGCTTCGGGCCGGCGGCGAGGTCGGGACGCTCGCCCTCAAGGGCGACATGCCCATCGACGAGGTGCTCGACGCCGCCGAGGCCGAGGTGTTCGCGGTCGCAGAGCGAAAGCTCGGAGAGGGCCTGGAGCCGGTCGGGCCGATGCTGAAGAGCGCGCTCGAGAAGATCGAGGCCCTGGGGGAGACCGGAGGGGACATCACCGGCATCGCCACCGGGTTCTCCGACCTCGATCACATCCTCGCCGGGCTGCATCCCGCCAACCTGGTGGTCATCGCCGCCCGACCCGGCATGGGCAAGTCGACGCTGGCGATCAACATCGCGGCCAACATCGCTGCTTCCCAGAGCGACCCGCCGCCTGCGGTGGCGATCTTCACTCTGGAGATGAGCCGGGAGGAGATCGTCCATCGTCTCCTCGCCTCCCTCGCCGGTGTCGATGCCTCCAAGATCAAGACCGGGAATCTCGACGTCGATCGTTGGCGCAAGTTGAGCCAGGCGTCGTCGAAGCTGTATGAGATGCCGTTCTACGTGGACGACTCCCCCAACCTGACCGTCACCGCCATCCGCGCCAAGTGCCGTCGTCTCAAGCGCAAGAAGGGGCTGTCGCTCGTCGTCGTCGACTACCTGCAGCTGATGCAGGGTCCTCGGTCCGCGGAGAATCGTCAACAGGAGATCGCCGACATCAGCCGGTCGATGAAGAATCTTGCCCGCGAGTTGCAGGTGCCGGTGATCGCGGTGTCGCAGTTGAACCGGCAGTTGGAGTCACGAGAGAACAAGCGCCCCCGACTCGGGGACCTACGCGAGTCGGGTGCCATCGAGCAGGACGCCGACGTGGTGCTCTTCATCTACCGCGACGACTACTACGACGCCGGAAACCCCGAAACCATGGGCATCGCCGAGGTCGAGATCGCCAAGCACCGCGCCGGAGCCAGAGGACTGATCAAGCTGGGCTTCGCCGCCGAATTCAACCGCTTCAACAACCTGGCCAAACGCCAGGACCCGATCTAGGGGCCTGTCTCCCCCTCCCACGAAGTGGGAGGGGGCCGGGGGGAGGGCATCAACCCTGGACAAGCCCGCCGCGCGGCAACTCCTCGAGGGTCGTTGCCCCCTCCGCTCGGTCACTTCGTTCCCTCGCGCCTCCCCCACCGAGTGGGAGAGGCAAGATGGCCATCGATACCGGGTACCGTTCCCACCATGGACGTCATCAGCAGATTCAGCGAGTCGATCGGGAAGGAACTCGGGGTTGGCGACTGGATGCAGGTGACCCAGGACCAGGTCGACAGCTTCGCCGACGTGACCGACGATCACCAGTGGATCCACCAGGCAGGCAAGCAAGCCGACGCCGGGCCGTTCGGGGGGCCGATCGCCCACGGACTGCTCACGCTCTCCCTGCTGACCCCGATGACGCGCCCGGTGCTCCATGCGATGTCGGAGGGGACCCGGATGGCGGTGAACTACGGCTTCGATCGGGTGCGGTTCATCACCCCGGTCAGGGTCGGGTCGCGCCTACGCGGCCGGGTCCGCCTGGTCGAGGCCACGGCCTTCGACGGAGGCATCCAGGCGAAGATCGAGGTGACGGTCGAGATCGATGGCAGCGAGCGCCCGGCAATGGTCGCCGAGAACCTGGTCCGGTTCTACCTCTGACGAGCGGCCCTACTCGGCGGGCGGCATCTCGGCCTCGACGAGGCCGACCACGTTCCCGGCGGGGTCGGAGAACTGGGCATAGGTGACCATGCCGGGCAGGACGGTGCGGGGTACGACGGTGCTGCCGCCGGCCTTCCCGATGGCGGCGAGTGCTTCGTCGATGGAGTCGACCTGGACGTACACGGTGACCATTCGGTCCATGCCGTCCGGGGGCGTGCCGACCGCGCCGGCCGGAGATCCCTCGGCCGTGGTCACCAGGGTGTAGCCGTCCATCACGTCCTGCATCCCCCACCCGAACTGAGCTGCGTAGAAGTCCCTGAGAGCGGCGTGATCCTTGCCGAGGATCTCGAAATGCACGATTGGCTGGCCCACGCGACCCTCCTGATGTGATGCAGCCGCAAGCGTACGCGGGTCAGGCCGTCCAGGTGATGACGCCGGAAGGAACGGCCACCGACCGCCCAAGCACCCAGGTGGCGAGCACCCCGATGGCACGCAGCGCCGTCGGGTCGGCGAGCACCGGGTCGGCGTCGAGGATCGTGAGGGATGCGGGTGCCCCCGCCTCGAGCAGCGCCGATTCGCCGATGGCACCCGCCGATCCCGTCGTGAACAGGGCAAGAGCCTCGTCGGCGGTGAGACCCTGGCCGGGGACGATGCCGCACCGGTCACGGGCCGCCGCCATGTTGGGGAGGGGATGCGGCGGTTCGACCGGCGAGTCGGATCCCCCGGCGAGCGGAGTCCCGACGTCGGCGAGGGACCGGAAGGCGTAGGTGCGCAGGAGCCGATCCGGGCCGACCCGCTTGTGGAGCCATCCGGTCTCCGATGCCATGAACGCCGGCTGCACCGAGGCGGTGACCCCCAATCGGCCGAACCGTGCAATGTCGGCCGCGGTGAGCACCGAGGCGTGCTCGATGCGCAGCATCCCCGGGTCGGCACCTTCGGCGATGAGACGCTCCATGAGGTCGAGCACTCCGCCGTTCGCCCGGTCGCCGATGGCATGGATCGCCACCCGTCCCCCGAGACGGAGGGAGGCGCGCGCCAGATCGGCTGCCCATTCCGGGTCGAGCCGATCGGTCCCCCGCTCCTCGGGCATGTCGGCGAATCCTTCGTGCATCGCCGCCGTGTGCCCTCCGAGGCTCCCGTCGGCGAAGATCTTCACGCCGGTGAAACGAACCCTGCCGCCGGCATGGGCGAGGCGTTCCGCGGCGCGTTCGAGGTCGGCCGGGTCGGAGGCGATCACCATCACTCCCATCGTGATCGGGACCAGTGGAGCGGCGTCGATGAGGGAATCGAGTTCAGAACCGCCTCCTGCCCAGCACCCGGCGTCGGTGGAGACCATGGCGCCGACGCCGGTGAGACCGACCGCGGCGAGTGCAGTGGCGGCGTCGACCACCTGGTCGGTGGTCAGGGGCGGGGACAGGCCCCCGAGTGCCGCGGTCACCGGTTCGACTGCGGTCTCCCGAAGGACCCCGGTGAGGCGCCCATCGCGATCTCGGTCCATCGAACCGGCGACGGGGTCGGCTGTGTGGTCGTCGATGCCGGCGAGGGCGAGTGCCGCCGTGTTGGCGACGGCCACGTGGCCGCAGTAGCGAATGAGGAGTACCGGGTGATCGGGGACGACTCGATCGAGCAGGTCGCGTCCCGGGAGGCGTCCTTCGGCTAGAGACTCGTCGTCGAGGCGCAGCGCGGTGACGGCCGACCCGGGGGGTGTCGTCGCCGCCGCAGCGGCGACGATGTCGGCGACGGCGGCGAAGTCGGCCGCCTCCTTGAGCGACGGGCGGTTGAGCGAGGCCGCATACCCCACCGGGTGGAGGTGAGCGTCGCGCAGGCCGGGGACGATCGTGGCCCCGGGATAGCGGTCCTCGGGAAGGTTCGGATGTCTGAGGTCTGCGGCTTGCCCGACCGCGGCGATCTGCGGCCCGTCGAGGAGGATTGCGTCACCCCGAACACCCGTGGCGTCCCTGACGGCGTCGGCGACGATCAGTCGGCGGCTCACCAGCGGGAGGGTACCGGGCGACGCATGATGCGACCCGTCCATCGGGGTCGCTATCCCAGCGCTTCGGTGACCACCACTCGGAGCGCCTCGTGGATTCCGGGTGCCGCCGCCACGAAGGCCGAGTGCGACGCTTGGCCGCCGTCGGGCGCGGTGACGATGCCGCCCGCCTCGCGCACCAGGAGGAACCCGGCGGCAACGTCCCACGGTGACAACTTCACCTCCCAGTGGCCGTCGAGTCGCCCGCAGGCGACCCAGGCGAGGTCGAGGGCTGCGGCCCCCAGGCGTCGGATTCCCCTCACCCGTCCGAGCACGGCCCCCACGTGCCGCCCGTATTCGGCGGCGTTGTCGCGTCGGTCGTAGGGAAAGCCAGTGGAGATGAGCGCGTCACCGAGGTCGGTCGTCGCCGCGGCTGTGATCGTGTGCCCGGCCAGGAAGGCGCCGCCGCCCCTGAGCGTGGTGAACTCTTCGTCCCGAAACACGTCGCGAACGACGCCGACGGCAACCCCCGTCGGGTCCTCGAGGGCGATCGACACGGCAACCTGGGGGATGCCGTGGAGAAAGTTGACGGTGCCGTCGAGCGGGTCGATCACCCACCGCCTGCCGGTGGACCCCTTGGCTGCAGCGCCTTCCTCGGCGAGGATCCCGTCGTCGGGACGATGCAACTTGATGGTGGCGACGATGACCTGTTCGGCCTCCCTGTCCGCCTCCGTCACCGGGTTCCCCACGCCTTTGAAGTCGGCGTGCCGAGGTCGGCTCGCGTGGTTGCGTATCACCATCGCCGCTGCGGCTGCCGCTGCTCGAGCGATGCCGAGGTCGTCCACGCATCCGACTGTAGGGCCTCCGCTACCCTCGCTCGCCAATGCGTCAGATCGCTGCTGTGTTGTTCTCGGCTTTCCTCATGTGGGCATCGTTTCCGCCCGCGAACCTCGGTCTCCTGATCTTCGTCGCCCCGATTCCGTTCCTCTGGGCGATGCGCCGGGTGAACACGGCGCGGGAAGCGGGGTGGCTGGGTTTCCTTTTCGGGGCCGTGTTCTTCGGTGCCATGTTGTCGTGGATGTTCATCCTCGGCGCCGTGGCGTGGATTCCAGTGAGCATCGTCATGGGCCTGTGGGCCGCGGGCTACGCCCTGGTCATGTACGTCGCCCGCACCTGGTCCCCGTGGCGCTGGTGGTCGGTGGCGGTCGGGGGTTGGGCCCTCTGGGAGTTCCTGCGCGCTCGCTTGCCCCTCGGAGGGTTCCCGTGGGGATCTGTGGGGTACCCGGTCGGCACGCTGTCGTGGCCGCGGGCAGCGGCGCAATGGTTCGGTGCGAGCGGATGGGGCGTGCTCGTCATCGCCTGCGCCGCCGGCGTGGTGTTGACCTTCGACGAAGAGCATGATCGCCGGCCCATGGAACTGGCGCTGTCGGTGATCGTCGTATTCACCCTGCTCGGCGCCGTATTTGCTCCCGATGCCAACGGTCCGGCGGTGCGGGTGGCGATAGTCCAGGGCAACTCGCCGTGCCCGCGAGTGCATTGCGACAACGAGAAGGTCCGAATCTACAACAACCACATGTCCCTCACCGGCACGAGGGTCGATGCCGGTTCCGCCGACCTCGTCGTGTGGGGCGAGGACTCCTTCGGCGGGACCGTCAATCCGACGTTCAACGGCCAGGTCCGACGCGACATGGGCGCCCAGGCCGCCCGCATCGGCGGCTACTTGCTCGCAGGGGGCACCAGACCGGGACAGCCCGGAACCTTCGACAACTACAACGTCGTCTTCGCCCCCAACGGAGAGGTGATCGGCGAATACCTCAAGCGGCATCCCGTGCCGTTCGGAGAGTTCGTCCCGTTCCGCAAGGTCCTCCAGTTCATCCCCCAGTTGGACGAGGTGCCCAACGACATGAACCGGGGCGACCAACCCGTCGTCTTCCCGATCGAGGTGGCCGACGGGTCCGGCTACTTCGGGTCGGTGATCTCGTTCGAGGCGGCTTTCTCCGGCCTGATACGGAGCGAAGTGACTGCGGGAGCCCAACTCATCGTCGTCGCCACCAACGAGGGGTCGTACGGCAGAGGATCGGCATCAGATCAGTTGCTGGGGATGGTGCGGATGTCGGCCGCGTCGCTGGGGGTGGACGTCATCCACGCCGCGGTGACCGGCAAGTCGACCATCATCCGCGCCGACGGTTCCATGGGTGCGACTTCTGAACTGTTCACCGACGACGTGGTGCGCGGGGTGGTGAACCTGCAGACCTCGCGTCGCACCGTCTATGCCGTGGCCGGCGACTGGCTGCAGGCGCTCGCCATCCTGGTCAGCCTGGTGGTGCTCATCGGGACGGTCGGTGGTCCCTCCCGAGACTTCAAGATCCGGCCGCAGCGCCGCCGCTGAACGGCGCGAACAGAGGGACTTTCGCCCGAAGATGCGGCCTGAGTCCTTCCGTACGATGAACCCAATTTCATCGTTGTCCCAAGGGAGGCCCAGATTGACCGGGCACGAGGCCATCGAAAACTTGAGCCGGGAAGATCGCACCTTTCCACCTGCTGCGAGATTCACCGCGGCGGCAAATGCCCAGCCGGGGATCTACGAACAGGCCGAGGCCGACTGGCTCGGGTTCTGGCGTGAGCAGGCGATGCAGCGGGTGTCATGGTTCAAGGCCCCCACCACGGTGCTGGACGACTCGAACCCCCCGTTCTTCAAGTGGTTCGCCGACGGCGAGTTGAACCTGTCCTACAACTGCCTCGATCGGCACCTGGAGACCGGTGGGGACAAGGTGGCCTACTACTGGGAAGGCGAGCCGGGGGATTCCCGCGTCATCACCTATCGGGAGCTTCATGCCGAGGTGTGCCGGTTCGCCAACGCCCTCGCCGACCTCGGTGTGGGCAAGGGCGACAGGGTCGCCATCTACATGGGGATGATCCCCGAGCTTCCGGTGGCGATGCTGGCCTGCGCCCGCCTCGGTGCGGCCCACTCGGTCGTGTTCGGAGGCTTCTCGGCAGAGGCACTCGGTGGGCGGATCCAGGATGCCGCGGCAAAGGTGCTCATCACCCAGGACGGCGCCTGGCGGCGTGGGACGGTCGTGCCCCTCAAGGGTGCCGCCGACATGGCCGCCGATGCCTGCCCGACCATCGAGCACGTCGTCGTTGTCAAACGGACAGCCAATGAGGTCGAGATGAAGAAGGGTCGTGACCTCTGGTACCACGATCTGGTGGCGGACGCCTCGCCGACACGGGAACCCGCGGTCCTCAACGCCGAGGACACCCTCTACATCCTCTACACCTCCGGCACCACCGCCAAGCCGAAGGGGATCGTCCATACCCAGGGCGGGTATCTCACCCACGTGGCGGCGACCCACTCCATGATCTTCGACGTCAAGGGGGATGACGTCTTCTGGTGCGCGGCCGACATCGGATGGGTGACCGGGCACTCGTACATCGTGTACGCCCCGCTCGCCAACCACACCACGGGGGTCATCTACGAGGGTGCGCCCGACATGCCCGGCAAGGACCGGTTGTGGTCGATCATCGAGAAGTACGGGGTGACCATCTTCTACACCGCCCCCACCGCCATCCGCGCCTTCATGAAGTGGGGCGATGAGCATCCGGCCAAGCACGATCTGTCGACACTGCGCCTGCTCGGCACCGTCGGCGAGCCGATCAACCCCGAGGCGTGGATGTGGTACCAGCGCGTCATCGGCGGCGGAGACTGCCCGATCGTGGACACCTGGTGGCAGACCGAGACGGGCGGGATCATGATCACGCCGCTCCCCGGGGTGGTGGCCACCAAGCCGGGCTCGGCGACGTTCCCCTTTCCCGGCATCGGCGCCGACGTCTACAACGAGGCGGGCGAGTCGGTGCCGCTGGGCGGCGGCGGCTACCTGGTGCTCACCCGCCCCTGGCCGGGGATGCTGCGGACGATCTACGGCGACCCCGACCGCTACGAGGACACCTACTGGTCGCGCTTCCCGGGCGTGTACTTCGCAGGTGACGGCTGCAAGCGGGACGACGAGGGCTACTACTGGTTGCTCGGCCGGGTCGACGACGTGATGAACGTCTCCGGCCACCGGATCTCGACGACCGAGATCGAGTCGGCCCTGGTAGCCCATCCGAAGGTGGCGGAGGCCGCCGTCGTCGGGAGGAGCGACCCGTTGACAGGTGAGGCCATTGCCGCGTTCGTCACGCTGCGGAGCGGGATCGAAGGCACCGAGGCATTGATCAAGGAGTTGCGCGACTTCGTATCGGAGAAGATCAGCCCGATCGCCCGGCCGAAGAGCATCGTGTTCACCGACGACCTGCCCAAGACCCGCTCGGGCAAGATCATGCGGCGGCTGCTGAAGGACATCTCCGAGGAGCGTCAGTTGGGCGATGTGACCACGCTCGCCAACGCCGACGTGGTCTCGGCGATCGCCACCATGTCCAAGGGTGCGACGACGGAAGACTGACACGCGCTGGCGCGGATGAAGGAGCCGCGGCGAAAGCCGCGGCTCCTTCGTCTTGTCCGTCTCCCGTCTCCCGTCGGGAACGCCTGTCGCCCATCGCCCCCAATCTCCAACGTCCGTCCAATCGCCAATCGCCAATCGCCAATCGCCAATTGCCAATTGCCCCCTGGAATACTTACCCCACTCGAAATCGTTGTTCCTGATGCACGAGACAGGAGTCATGCGATGGAAGGAACGATGCGCGCCGTCGCGGCGGGTCGAACCCGCCGCCGACCGAAGACCTACGGGGAGCACCGCGTGTGCGACACCGAGGGATGTTCGACGAACCTCAGCCGTTACAACCGCGAAACCCACTGCTTCCAGCACGCCCCGGCGACCTTCCGCCGACTGCGCGGCGAGTTCACACCGGAGTACGCCGCCGGACGCTGAGCAGGCTTTGCTTCAGAACCAACCAAGTCGAAAGCGGCCTCCCCCAGGGAGGCCGCTTCCTCATGGCATGATCCAGGTGCCGTCTTCGTGCGCCAACGCTCCGGGAAGCCCGTCAACGCTCGTGATCAGGGCCGGTCGGCGCGTCTCCAGGGAGTAGGCGATACAGGACTCGATCTTGGGGCCCATCGATCCAGGCGGGAATTCACCCGAGGCGAGAAGGCCCAAGGCCTGTGCCGAGGTCATCTCGTGCAGCGGCCGTTCGTTCGGTGTGCCGAACGCCACGGACGCATGCGCCACCTCGGTGAGGATGACGAACCCGCGAGCGTCCACCGACCGAGCGATCAGGGCAGCGGTCCGGTCCTTGTCGATCACCGCCTCGACCCCACGGAGGGTGCCGTCACCGAGACGCTCGACGGGGATCCCGCCGCCGCCGCCCGATATGACGAGCCGACCCTTGCCGGCCGCCTGCAGGATGGTGTCGATCTCGACGACGTCGATCGACGGAGGCGAGGCAACGAGCCTGCGCACCCCCTTTCCCGGCACCTCGACGAGTCGCCAGCCGCGCTCGGTCTCGAGGGCATCCGCCTCGGAGGGGTCATAGAACGGACCGACCGGCTTTGTCGGATTCTGCATTGCAGGGTCGTTCGGATCCACCACCACCTGGGTCACCACCGTCGCCACCTCGACCTGCATCCCGCTTGCAGACAGCGCGTTGTGCAGAGCGCGCGACAACAGATACCCGATGCTTCCCTGGGTCTCGGCGACGAGCACGTCGAGCGGGGAGATGGGCACCTCGTGTCTCGCCGCCTCGACCCGGAGCAGCGACGCCCCGACCTGTGGGCCGTTGCCGTGGACCAGGATCATGCCGGTGTCCTCGGGCATGAGTGCCAGGACGGCTCGTGCGAACTCCGCGGCTCGCGCCGTCGCCGCGTCCGGGTCGCGGGCGTCGGGGAGCAAGGCATTGCCTCCGAAGGCAACGACGGGTGGCCCGCCGCCGTCCTCCCACGGCGATGTGCTCGATGCCATCAGCTCACCTCTTCTCGTACGCGGTGATGGCCGCGTCGAGCACGTCGATGCCCAGGTCGAGCTCGTCGAGTGACACCGACAGCGGAGGGATGAACCGGATCACGTTGGCGTGAGGGCCGCAGTCGAGGATCAGCATGTGGTGTTCCCTGGCGAACTCGGCGATGAACGGGAAGGCCTCGGGGTCGGGCGTGTTGCCGCCCGGCTTGACCAATTCGATGCCGATCATCAGCCCCAGGCCGCGCACGTCACCGATCGTGGGGTGCATCTCGGACATCGCCCGGAAGCGCTTGAAGGCGTGCTCCGACAGGGCGGGGGTCCTGGGGATCAGGTCGGCGAGCACGTCCATGTTCGCCGCGGCGGCGGCGCATGCCACCGGGTTGCCGCCGAAGGTGGTCCCGTGTGAGCCGGCTGCCCACTTCTCCAGGATGTCGGAGCGAGCCGACACCGCGGAGAGCGGCAGGCCGTTGGCGATCGCCTTGCCGAGGACGAGGACGTCCGGATCGATTCCGTAGTGCTCCGACGCGAACCACTTGCCGGTGCGTCCGAAGCCGGTCTGGATCTCGTCGAGGACGAGCAGGATGTCGTGCTCGTCGGCCAGATCACGGAGGCGCTGCAGAAAGCGCTGCGGCGCCGGGTAATAGCCGCCCTCGCCCTGAACGGGCTCCACGAGGAACGCCGCCACTTCGTGCGGGGTGACCAGGTGGGCGAAGAGCATGTCGAGTTCACGGATCGCGAAGTCCGCCGCCTCGTCTTCGGTCATGCCCCAGCGGTAGGGGTGGGGAAACGGTGTGATGAACACGCTGGGAAGCAGCGGGTGGTACCCCTCGCGGTACTTGGCCTTGGAGGTGGTGTAGGTCACCGACCCCATGGTCCGGCCGTGAAAGGCGCCCCGGAAGGCGATGACGCCCTGGCGGCCGGTGGTCTTGCGGGCCAGCTTCACCGACGCCTCGACCGCCTCGGCGCCCGAGTTCATGAAGAACAGCCGATCGATCGACTTCGGGGTGTGGGCGAGCACCTTCTCGGCGGCGGTGACGAGCGAGTCGTAGCGGAAGGCGCCCCCGGCGTGCCACAGGCGGTCGAGTTGATCCTTGGCCGCAGCGACGACGGCGGGGTTGTTGTGGCCGGAGTTGACCACCGAGATGCCGCAGGCGAAATCGAGGTACTTCTCACCTTCGACGTCGGTGACCCAGGATCCCTCGGCGGAGACGACCTCCAGGTCGGAATCCCAGGTGATGACGGGGGCGTAGACCTTTTCGTGACGCTGAACGAGGCTGTTGCTCATGACGGACTCCTGTCGGAACGAGGCGAAGAAACGGGGGCGGAGCGGTGCGCCGCTAGGGCGAAGCGAAGAGGTTGCCCCGGCAACGGCGGGGGGTCGGCGTCGGCATGATGGAATAATGCCACGCCGGAGGGACGGCGCACCCGCCGAAAGACCCATGGAGGCGCATATGCCCACATTCGACGTCGTCTCGCAGGTGGACCTGCAGGAGGTCCGCAATGCGGTGGACCAGGCGAACCGTGAGACGACCACGAGGTACGACTTCAAGGACAGCGACACCAAGACCGTGCTGAGCGACGATGCCGTCACCGTCGAGTCGTCCACCGAGGACCGTCTCAAGGCGGCGATCGACGTCCTCAAGGAGAAACTGGTCCGTCGCAAGGTCTCGCTGAAATCGCTCGCCGGCGGGGATCCGCAACAGATCGGGGGCGGTCGTTACAAGGCGATCTTCTCGCTCAACAAGGGCCTCGACGCCGAATCGGCCCGGGAGTTGGCCAAGAAGATCCGCGACATGGGCATGAAGGTTCAGGCCCAGATCAACGGCGATCTGGTTCGAGTCACCGGCAAGAAGCGGGACGACCTCCAGGAGGTCATCGCCGAAATGCGGACCCTCGACTTCAGGCTCCCGCTCCAGTTCATCAACTTCCGGGACTGAGCTGCCCACCCGGCTCCTTCGCGAATGGGTTTCTCGGGTACGGTTCGACCCACCATGGACCCGGGCGTTCAGTTCAGCCGCACCTCAGACGGGGCGAACATCGCGTATTGGTCGATGGGCAGCGGGTTTCCCATCGTGGCGATGCCGTCGATGCCGTGGAGCCATCTTCAGTTGGAGTGGTCGATTCCCGAGGTGGCGGCGTGGTACCAGGATCTCGGACGTGGTCGTCGGCTGATTCGATACGACGGCCGGGGGTTCGGGCTGTCGCAGCGGCAGGTTCCGTCACAGTCGCTCGAGGCGCAGATCCTCGACCTCGAGGCGGTGGTGGAACAGACGGGAATCGAACGCTTCGACATCTACGCAGGG
>DATECY010000010.1:0-10499 GCA_035286665.1 Acidimicrobiia bacterium | reverse complement strand
GACCCGATCACGTGGAGTTTGAGCAGGTTGGTGGATGCCTTCTCGTTGGGCGGAATCCCCGCCGCCATGGCCACCGAATCGCCCGCGGCGACCAAACCTCGTTCCAGGAGCAGCCGTTCCGCTGCCGCGATCATCTCGTCGGTCGACGCAAGCCGCGGGAACATCAGCGGGGTGACCCCCCACACGATGGCCAACCGGTTGCAGGTCTCGGGACTCGGCGTGAAGGCGACGATGCGGGAATTGGGTCGGTAGCGCGACACCAGGCGCGCCGTGTTCCCACTCTCGGTGAACGCCACCACCGTCTCCAGGCCGAGGCTCCCGGCGGTGTCTGCGACCGCGTGGGCGATCGCACGAGGAAACGGCATGTCGCCCTCGACGTGGCCGACCGCTGCCGACGCCGGGTACCCGGGGCTCATCTCGGCTTCGCGACAGATGTCCGCCATCACCTTGATGGTGCGGATCGGGTACTTGCCGATCGCGGTCTCTGCGGAGAGCATCACCGCGTCCGATCCGTCGAGAACGGCGTTGGCGACGTCGGTCACCTCCGCCCTGGTGGGGCGTTGTGAGGTCGTCATCGATTCGAGCATCTCGGTGGCGGTGATCGAGATGGCCCCGACGGCATTGGTCCGAGCGATGATCTCCTTCTGCGCTCGGGGCAGGGGCTCGAAACCCAGCTCGACGCCCAGGTCCCCTCTCGCCACCATTGCCCCGTCCGCTTCGGCGAGGATGTCCGAGAGGTTGGTGTAGGCAGCCGCTCGCTCGATCTTGGCGATGATCGGCACGTCCCCGACGATCTCGCGCACCAATCGGATGTCGGCCCCCGTAGTCACGAACGAAGCTGCGACGAGATCGACACCGAGTTCGGCACCGAAGGCGAGGTCGGCGCGATCCTTTTCGGTGATCGCCGGTAGGCCGACGTCGACACCGGGAAAGGCGACACCCTTGTGATCCGAGAGCGTCCCGGCGTCGACGACCTCGACCACCACGCCCGCGGGTGAGATCGAAGTCACGATCATGGTCACCAGGCCGTCGGCCATGAGCACGCGGTCGCCCACCGACAGCGCCACCGACTCGAGATGTTGCACGTGTACCTGATCTGCGGAGCCCTCACCCTTGCCGGCGACGAGAGTGACCACCGAACCGGGGATGACGTCCACCGATCCTCCCGGGAAGGTACCGATCCGAATCCGGGGTCCCTGAATGTCCTGGAGAACCGCAATCGCCCGGCCGTTCTCGCGTGCCGCCGCCCTGACGAACTCGACGGATTGGCGGTGGGTTTCGTAGGTGCCGTGAGAGAAGTTGAGCCGGGCGACGTCCATCCCCGCGGCCACCATCGCACTGATCGTCTCCGCCGACGCGCTCGCCGGTCCGAGCGTGGCGATTATCTTCGTCTTGCGGTGCACCCGGCCACACTACCGGCGCGGCACCTGCGCCTACCCTCCCCCGGTGCCGCGGATCCTCGCCGTCCTACCCCTCAAGGCGTTCGACCACGCCAAGGAGCGCCTCGACCTGCCACCCCAAGCGCGGGCGGCCTTCGCTAAGGAGACGGCCACCGTCGTGGCCGCCGCGTGCCTCGATGCGGGGTTGGAGCTTGCGGTGGTCACCGCAGATGAGCGGGTTGCAGCATGGGCGCGTCGACGGGGTGCTGCAGTGGTTGCCGACCCAGGCGCCGGCCTCGCTGCTGCGGCCGCCGCCGGCGCACAGATGGCCCACGACGACGGGCGTGACTGGCTGGTCGTCCACGGTGACCTCCCGCTCCTCGGCCCCGACGACCTCGCGATCGTCGCCGAGGCGATTGGTGATGGCGTGACAGTGCTCGCCCCCTCGCGCGACGGTGGCACCAACCTGCTCGGATCGTCGCATCCGCTGGCGTTCCGCTACGGACCGGGGTCGTTCGCCCGTCACCTTGCCGCCGCGGCCAATCGCCCCCGATTGGTGGTCGTGCGAACCGGAACCGCGGTCGAGGTCGACACCCTCGCCGACCTGCGCACCGCCTCCCGACTCCCACGAGGAACCTGGCTGGAGCGGTTCCTATTCTGAGACGCTGTTGCCCGGTGGCGTACCCTCTCGGGACATGAGCAGCGTTGCGGTCCTCGGTGCGGGCATCGTCGGATCGGCGGCGGCGTGGGATCTCGCCAGGAGAGGCCACACCGTGGATCTGGGTGACGTCACCGCCCCCGATGAGGTGGCGGCATCGGTCGGAGCCCGCGCCATTGCCGTCGATGCCTCCGACCCGTCGTCCATCGCCGCCTTCATCGCGAAGTACGAGCTCGTCGTCTCCGCCGTCCCGTACGCCTTCGGCATGACCGTGGCATCCGCAGCCGTGGCCGGCGGGACGCACTACCTCGATTTCGGCGGCAACCCGGCCGTCGTCGCCCGCCAACTGACCCTCGACGAGGCGGCCCGCGCCGCAGGAGTCGCGGTCATCCCCGACTGCGGGCTCGCTCCGGGGATGGCCAACGTGCTCGCGGTCGGCGTGGTCGCAATGCTCGGTGAGGGCCCCATCGACTCCGTGAGGCTGCGCGTTGGCGCCCTCCCCGCCGTGCCCACAGGCGCGCTCGGGTACCAGTTGGCGTTCAACCCGGCCGGTCTGGTCAACGAGTATGCCGAGCCCTGCGAAGTCCTGGTGGATAGGGCGTACGCCACCGTCGAACCGCTCACCGAGATCGAGGACGTCGAGTGGGACGGCTGGGGACCGCTCGAGGCGTTCCACACCGCCGGCGGCTCCTCATCCCTTCCCCGCATGTGGGAGGGACGGGTGGCCGACTTGAACTACAAGACGCTTCGCTTCCCCGGCCATGGGCACGTGTTCCGCTCCGTGCTCGAAATGGGCATGTTCGACGAGTCCCCCCAGCCCGGCACCGGGGTCGCTCCCCGCTCGGTCCTTCTCGAAGCGCTGCGAGCCAACCTCCCCGCCGGCGCCGACGACGTCGTGCTCGTGAGGGTCTGGGCCACAGCGACCCGCCACGGGGAACACCGCACCGCCGGGTATCAAGTGGTCGACCGCCACGACGGCCGATTCTCGGCACTCGCCCGCACCACGGCGTTCCCTGCGACCGCCCTCGCCGACCAGATCCTGGCCGGAGCCGTGGTCCCGGGCGCACGCACCATGGACGGGGCGATCTCCGCACCCGTCCTCATCGAAAGCATGGTCCCGGTGGGGATCGAGGTGGAGGAATTCTGAGTGCCGAGCGCAGCGCGGCCGCACCCCGGTACCATTCCCTCGTGACCGAATCACATCTCAACGGCCCCGTCGCCATCATCACCGGCGGCACCGGCGGTCTGGGTCGACGGGTCGCCGACAGGCTGGCTGCCAGTGGGCACAGGCTGGCGATCACCTACCTCGTGCCCGAGGAGGCCGTCGAGGTCGAGGAGGCACTCCACCTCTCCGAGGATCGACTCATCCTCAAACGCGTCGACTGCTCAGACGGCGAGGCCGTGACTGCGTTCGTCAAGGACGTGGCTGCGAGGTTCGGTGGTGTCAACGTTCTCGTTGCGCTCGTCGGGGGATGGTCGGGTGGCCGCGACGTCGAAGAGACCGATGACGTCCGATTCGAGCGGATGATCGATCTCAACCTCCGTCCGTCGTTCAACGCGGCAAGGGCTGTGATCCCGTACCTGCGGGACGCCTCGTGGGGCCGAATCGTGATGATGGGAAGCCGGGCGGCTCTCGAACCGCCGGCGGGACAGGCGATGTACAACGTGGCGAAGGCCGGTGTCGTGGCGCTTGCCCGCAGCATCGCCGAAGAACTCGGCGATTCCAACGTGACCGCCAACGTCGTGCTTCCGTCGCTGATCGACACCCCGGCGTTTCGTGAGGTGGTGCCGTTCGCCAACTACGTGGACTGGCCGACTCCGGACGAGATCGCCGCCGTGATCGAGTTCATCGCATCGCCCGCGTCGGGCGTGATCAACGGAGCCATGATCCCGGCCTATGGAAAGATCTGAGTCCAAACAAGCTCTGAGCTGTGGGCCGTCAGCAGGAGGGCGAAGCTCGAAGCTCGTGGCTCAAGACTCATGGCTCTTGTTGTAGCCCCGACCAGATTCGAACTGGCGTTACCGGCTTGAGAGGCCGGCGTCCTAGGCCTCTAGACGACGGGGCCGTGCGGCGACCGTTCTCCGCTCGGCTCGGGGGGAAGGACTCGAACCCTCAATTACGGGACCAGAACCCGCTGTGTTGCCAATTACACCACCCCCGAAGGCGGCGCGATGGTAGTAGCCGGAAGAGGCGAAGAAGCCATGAGCCGTGGGCTCTGAGCCATGCGGCGGACTCAGGACTCGGAGCTCACTCGGTCGGCGGCAGAGCGCAATCGCTGTAACGCCCGCTCTCTCCCCAACGCCTCGAGGGACTCGAAGAGCGGCGGACTGACCGACGACCCGGTGACCGCCACCCGCAGCGGCTGGAAGCCCTTCGATGCCGACAGCCCGTGCTCCTCCAGCATCGCCCTGAGTGCCTCCTCGATCGACGGGGAGTCCCACCCGGCCAGGCCCTCGAGTCGTGCCAGGGCTCCGTCGAGCGCGACGCGGGCCTCCTGCTTGGTCATCACCTTCTCCCAAGATGCATCGTCGTAGGCCACGTCGTCCACGAAGAGGAAGGTCACCTGAGGGGCGGCGTCGGTGAGCCGCTTGGCGCGCTCCTGCACGAAAGGGGCGATGGCGGCATACACGGCGGCCTCCCGATCGTCCAGCGTCCTGCCCAGTTCCGACTCCACGAGCGGCCTGGTGAGTTCGACGAACTCTGCCGCAGGAAGCGCCCGCAGGTACACCCCGTTCATCCATTCGAGTTTCGTCGTGTCGAAAACTGCCGGATTGCGCGATACGGCGGTGAGTTCGAATCGCTCGATCATCGTCTCGGGCGACACCACCTCTTCGTCATCGCCGGGTGACCAACCCAGGATCGCCAGATAGTTGCGCATCGCGCCGGCGAGGATGCCGGCCTCCCGGTACGCCCGCAGAGAGGTGTCGCCGTGGCGTTTGGAGAGTTTCTTGCCGTCGGGGCCGTTGAGCAGCGCGAGATGGGCGTAGATGGCGGGCTCTCCGCCCATCGCCAGCGTCAAGAGGATGTGCTTGGGCGTCGATGACAGGATGTCCTCCCCACGCACCACGTGGGTGATTCCGAAATCGACGTCATCCACGGTGCTGGCCAGGTGGTAGGTCGGCGTCCCATCGGAGCGCAGGATCACGAAGTCGTCGACGTTGGCGTGATCGAAACGGAGGCTGCCCCGGACCAGATCCTCGAAGATGGTCTCCCCGGGCCGGGGGACCGCGAAGCGAATCGGGGCGACACCCCCTTCGGCGAGGTGGCCATGCACCTGGGCGGGCGTTGCCCGGTGGGTGCCCGCGTACACCGGTGAGCGCCCGGCGGACTCGGCGGCAGCTCGCAGCGACTCCAGTTGCTCCGGGGTGGCGAGGTCGTAGTACGCGGCGCCCGATGCCACGAGTCGGGCGGCAACCTCCTGATAGCGCTCGAGGCGCTGACTCTGGCGGTAGACGCCATGGGGGCCCCCGACCTCGATCCCCTCGTCCCAGTCGAGCCCGAGCCAGGTCAGCCCGTCAAGGATGTCTTGTTGGAACTCGGGGGTGCTCCGCTCGGCGTCGGTGTCATCGGCCCTGAGGATGAAGACCCCGCCGTTGTGCCGAGCGAACAGCCAGTTGTACAGCGCCGTCCTGCCGCCACCGACGTGGAGGTACCCCGTCGGCGACGGCGCGAAACGAACCCGAACCGTCACGTGCCCGCCACGACGGGGTTGATGAGGCTACCGATCCGCTCGATGTTCACCTCGACCCGATCGCCCGGCACGATCGGACCAACACCCGACGGCGTCCCGGTCAGGATCACGTCGCCGGGGAGCATCGTCATCACCCGGGTGACGAACGCGAAGATCTCCCCGACGCCGAACACCATGTCGTCGGTGGAGTCCTCCTGGCGGATGACCCCGTTCACCAGACACGCCACCCGCAGCCCGGCAGGGTCCAGCTCGGTCTCGATCGCCGGTCCCAGCGGGCAAAACGTGTCGAAACCCTTGGCACGGGTCCACTGTCCATCTCTGCGTTGCAAGTCGCGTGCACTCACGTCATTGGCAGCGGTATACCCGAAGATGTAGGCCGAGGCGTCCTCGGCGGCGACTTTGCGACTCACCCGGCCGACAACGATCGCCAGCTCCGCCTCGTGGTGCACCTCCGACGACTCGGGGGGGAGCACGATCGGCGTCTCCGGCCCGATCACCGAAGTCGCCGGCTTGAGAAAGATCACCGGCTCATCGGGAACCTCGTTGCCGAGTTCGGCCGCGTGCTCGACGTAGTTCCGCCCGACGCCCACCACCTTGGTGGGGAACACCGGAGCGAGGAGACGCGCTTCATCGAAGGGGATCACCACCTCGGTCGGCTCCCACGCCACGAACGGCGTACCGCGATGGACCCTGATGCCCTCGGGTTCGGCGACCCCGTACGCGATCTCGTCCCCGTGGATGCGAACTCTTACGATCTTCATCGAAGCACCAACCCGGTCACGCCCGCGCCGCCACCAGACGCTCACCGGACTCCACCCTGCGCTGGACGGTGGCGAGGGGGGCGAAGAGTGCGTCGTGGTCGACGGCTGCCACCAGGTCGCGTGCTGCGTGAGGGTCGTGGGCCAAACCGCGCGTCCACGAGCCGCGCCACTCTGCCTCACCGACCCCGAACCCGAGCAGGGCCTCTCCGACCGCGGCGTCGGTGACCATGGGACCCCGCCCGAAGTGCGAGGCGCGCGCCGCCATCAGCGTCGCCACAGCCGTCTCGGCATCGGCCCGACTCTCTCCCTCGATCAACGGAAGGTCGCGAGCCCGAATGATCCTGAGGGCGTACCCGGCGTCGGGTCCCGGCGTGCCGAACGCACCACCCCACGGAACGGCCTGGGGCGATGCCATGTCACCGGGCCGGTCGGGAGACCAGCGCCGGGCAGGTCCCGGCTTGGCGGTCGCCCTCGGGAGGTCTTCCATCCCGATGCGAATGTTTGGTTGCTGGCCCACTGCGTGCTCCTATACCGGTTCCAACCAGTGACGGTAGGGCTCGAGTTCGCCGGTCACGGTCGACCGGAACAATTCCTGGGCGCGCCGGGTCACCGGTCCGACCGCCCCGGCTCCGACCATGCGATCGTCGATCTCGCGGATCGGGGTCACCTCCGCTGCGGTGCCGGTGAAGAACGCCTCGTCCGCGTAGTACAGGTCTGCTCGAGTCACCGGCACCTCGGCGACGTCGTACCCGTCATCCGTCAAGAGGGTCATCAGCGTGTCACGAGTGATGCCGGCCAGGGCTCCCATCGTCGTGCTTGGCGTCCGCACGATCCCGTCACGGACGAGGAAGAGATTCTCTCCGGAGCCTTCCACCACGTATCCGGCGGTGTTGAGGAGGAGGGCTTCGTCGTACCCGCCGGCAATCGCCTCTTGTTTGGCCATGACACTGTTGACGTACTGCCCGGTGCCCTTGGCGTTGGGTATCAGGGCCTCGTGGCCCACCCGGCGCCAGGAGGACACCCGCACCCGAATCCCCTTCTCCACACCTTCGGTGCCGAGATAGGCGCCCCACACCCATGACCCGATCGCGGTGTGGACGCCGGCGCCGGCAGGGTTGAGCCCGAGCGAGCCGGTCCCCAGGAACACGATCGGCCGTAGGTACACCGCGGGGAGACCGTTGGCCCGCACCAGCCCCAGAGACGCCTGCACGAGATCGTCGACGGTCCAGGGAAGCGGAATCCTGAATGCCTTGGCCGAGCCCACGAGGCGGTGGATGTGGTCGGTGAGCCGGAATGCCGCCGAGCCTCGCGGTGAGTCGTAGACGCGGATTCCCTCGAACACCCCGGTTCCGTAGTGGAGGCCGTGGGAAAGGACGTGGACCGTCGCCTGGTCCCAGGGGACCAGATCACCGTCGAACCAGATGAACTTCGTGGCATCCATGCGGGACCCTATGTTGTCACATCGAGGTGACGACGGTGCCAGTCCACGATCGCCTCAAACCGCTCCTTGCGGTACTTCGGCTTTCCGCCTCGCGACAGCTCATGGCTGCTGCCCGGGAACCGGAGCATCTCCGCCTCGACCCCCATCGACAGCAACACCGAGAAGAACTGCTCGGCCTGCTCGATCGGACAGCGGTAGTCGTTCTCGGAGTGGATGATGAGGCACGGGGTGGTGATGAGATGGGCCCGGCTGAGCGGGCTCGCCTGCATCAGGAGGCCCCAGTCGTCGTGCCCCCACTCCCCCAGGTAGTTGCGCGGGAACCAGTACCCGATGTCGGAGGTGCCGGCGAACGACGGCCACGAGTACACGCCTCGCTCGGGCACCGCCGACTTCCAGCGATGGTCCACCGGGAGGATCATCCCGGTCATGAACCCGCCGTAGGAACCGCCCATCACCCCCATGCGGTCCGGATCGAGCCGGGGGAAGCGCTCGAGGGCAGCGTCGACCACGGCGAGGATGTCCTCGAGATCGGGCGGGCGCTCCTCCTGCCACCGCCCCACCGGAGTGCGCACGAAGTCCGTGCCCCGGCCCGACGATCCGCGCGGGTTGCACGCCACCACCCCGAACCCCGCCCCGACGTACATCTGGAACTCGTCGAAGAAGCCGAACCCGAACTGGGTGGCGGGCCCGCCATGAATGTTGAGGAGCAGCGGAATCCGCGCCGCGCCGGGCGGCAGCAGCACCCAGGCGTCGAGTTCGACCCCGTCGCGGTCGACCGTGAAGTACTCGGGCTGCACCAGGCCCGCCTCGGACCGGAACCCCGCATTGAGGCTCGTGAGGGTGCGCTCGGCGCCGTCCTCCCACCACACCAGCTCTCCCGGATCGGTCTCGGCCACCGAGATCATCGCCATCGCCGATCCGTCGGACCGCGTGGTCATGCCGGTGACGAGGCGGCGTCCGCCGGCGACGTCGGACCACGATCCGTCCGGGTGCACCACCACCACCCGCACCGTCCCCCGATCCTCGAGCAGGATCCGGAGGGATCCGTCGTCGAGCCACTGCGGGCCGCTCGGCGCCACCGTCGGGGCGGGCACACTGAAGTTGCGGTCGAGATCGGCGGCGAGGCGGACCGGGCCGGCGGCCTCGATCCGCCAGACCCCCGACACCCGGGGGTAGCCCCACGCCTCGGGATCGCCGGTGACGTGGAGCGCCCCGTCGGGACGGTACGAGGCCTCGTTCCAGCCGCCGACCCCGGTGAGCGCAACCGGCTCCCCTCCGGTAGCAGCCACCTCCCACACCTGCGTGCCGGGATCGATGTCGGCGCGCTCGTGGCGGGCGCTGAGGAACGCCACGGCGCCCCCGTCGGGCCGCCAGATGACCCCGCCGTCGCGGTGGTCGCCCGAGGTGAGTGCCGTCGCCGCTCCCCCGGCGGCATCGACGAGGAAGACGTTCTTGCGGCGATCGGCGAGCCATCCCGCGGTATCGAACCGGTAGGCCGGGCCGGTGACCCTTCGAGGACGACGCGTGCGCTCCTCGTCGACCAGGTCGGGTTCGCGGTATTCGGTGCCGACCACGGCGAGACGGGTGCCGTCGGGCGACCATTCCGCCTCCGCGGCGCCCAACGAGAACGAGGTGAGGACGGCCGCTTCACCACCGCCGGCGGGCATGACTGCCACCTGGGCGTGCTCACCCTCCTTGCCCGAGGCGCGCAGGAACGCGAGCGACTCGCCGTCGGGTGACCAACGCGGACGCGAGTCTGCCGGACCGTGGGTGAACGGGCGCGCCTCGGCACCGTCCCAGAGCCAGATCTGGCGGTCGTAGCGGTCGTCGTCGAAGTTCATCCTGGAGACGACGAAGGCGATGCGGGTCCCATCGGGGTGGAGTTGCGGGTCGGACGGTGTGACGAAGCCGGTGAGGTGTTCCGCAAGCATGGCCGCAAGGCTACCGGCCCCGACCGCGCTCCGGCCCGCCCGGGGGCCCTAGCCTCCCGGGGATGCGCCGCCTCGTCGCCTCATCATTCGGCCTCGGCCTCGTCCCCGGCCGTGTTCGCGGTTCGGACTCGGGCGCGGGCACCTTCGGGGCGGCACTGGGAGCAGCGGTCGGAGTGGGCCTGCTGGCAGCAGAGACGCCATGGTGGGTGGGCGCCGCCGTCGCCGTGGGTGTGATCGGGGTGTCCCTGTGGGCGTCGGCGCCGTTCGGGGGTGAGCACGCCGATCCCGGCTGGGTGTGTATCGACGAGACGGCCGGCACCCTGGTGGCCCTGGTGGGGTTGCACGGGCTCCCCTGGATCGCGGCGCTGGTGGTCGCCCGGCTCGCCGACATCTTCAAGGTGCTCCCCGGCGTGGGTCCCGCGGAGCGCCTCCCCGGCGGGCTGGGCATCACCGCCGACGACGTGCTCGCCGGCCTCTACGGCCTCGCCGTCGGCTGGGTCCTCAGCGCGCTCTGAGAGGGCGCGCCGATAGGCGCGGACTCGGCGGTTGGGGCTGGGGACCCCAACCGCACCGCGATGAGGCCTCCGGCCGAAGAGCCATCAGCTCAGAGGGCGCGCCGATAGGCGCGGACTCGGCG
>DATECY010000009.1:0-15873 GCA_035286665.1 Acidimicrobiia bacterium | reverse complement strand
ACCCACCTTGGCAATTTCGCGACGAACCACTAGCAGACAGAGCCGCAGTGTCTTGGGTTGCCACAAGTCAATCGCCGCTTGGCACTCTCACTGGGTCGTTTTCGCTACCGGCTCGAAGAGTGTCCCCGACCCCGGTTGGGGTCCAGCGAGGTGCCGTCGAGGTGCCCGGAACCCAGGTCATTCGGGTCTATCGGGGAACACGCACCGCATCTCAGTGCAAGTGGAGGCGCGGGACTCGCTCGGTGGAGCAATGATGCCCAGCGCCCCGTCGCTACGGTTTCCCGGGCCGTTTGCTGCGCCTCGGGGACATTCGGTACGGTGGTGTCGGAGAGAGTGTCTGGTTTCGGGACATGGTTCACACCTGTCGCGCGACATAGTGCACACCCTGAGCTGGGAGGTGGCGCGTGTCGTTGGGGCGACTGGTGGTGGCGGCGGTCAAGGTGGAGGGCCGTTCCAAGAGCGGGGTGGCTCGGGACTACGGGGTGTCCCGACGGTGGGTCCATGAACTGGTGGCCCGCTTCGAGGCCGAGGGGGAGGCGGGTCTGGAGCCGCGGTCCCGCAGACCCCACCACAGTCCCAACCAGATCCCCGTCGATATGGAGGACGAGATCGTCGAGATCCGCAAGGGTCTAGCCGATCAGGGTCTCGACGCCGGGGCGCACACCATCGCCTCCCACCTGGAGAGACGCCACGGGTCTTCCCCGGCGGCCTCGACGATCTGGCGGGCCCTGTGGCGACGAGGGTTCGTCATCCCCCAGCCCCAGAAGCGGCCCAAGAGCTCGTATGTGCGCTTCGAAGCCGACCAGCCCAACGAACGGTGGCAGGCTGACATCACCCACTGGCAGCTCGGGAACGGAACCGATGTCGAGATCCTCAACATCATCGACGACCACTCTCGGCTGCTCGTCGTCTCCGACGCCTACCCCACCACCAAGGCCGCCGACGTGGTCGCCAGCTTCCACAGTGGCTTCTCCACCTGGGGATTACCCGCCTCGGTGCTCACCGACAACGGGGCAGTGTTCACCGCCGCCTACCGGGGCGGGGGCCGGGTCGCCCTCGAGATCGAACTGGGACGCCTGGGAATCCAGCTCCGTCACTCCTCCCCCTACCACCCCCAGACCTGCGGCAAGGTCGAGCGATTCCACCAAACCCTCAAGAAATGGCTACGCCGCCAAGAACCGACCACCACTCTCCCAGCCCTCCAAGGCCAGCTCGAGACGTTCGCCGCCTACTACAACACCATCCGCCCCCACCGCGCAGTCGGCAGGCGCACCCCCCTCGAAGCCTTCCAAGCCAGACCCCGGACGGCGCCCACCGGCCACGGCCTGATGATCCCCACCCACTTCCGGGTCCGAAGAGACCGGGTCGACAAGGTGGGGCGAATCACCCTCCGCTACAACAGCCGGCTCCACCACATCGGACTAGGAAGACGCCACTCGGGCACCCGAGTCCTACTCCTCATCGCCGACCTCGAGATCCGGGTCCTCACCGAGCACGGAGATCTCCTCAGAGAACTCACCCTCGACCCGACCCGCGACTACCAACCACAACCAGCACTGTGACCTGGAATGATGTCGCGCGACAACCGTGCACGATGTCCCGCGACATCACACGGTGCCCCCGGGAGGACTCGAACCTCCGCACGCGGTTTAGGAAACCGCTGCTCTTCTCCCCTGAGCTACGAGGGCGGGTGGGCGCGTTTCTCGGCGCGAAACTCGACCAAGGAAGTGTACGGGAGGTCGGGGTGTCCTCGGGTTCCTCGGGCGGCTTGCCTCGCTGCTAGATGGGCCAAGCGCCATGTGGCGTGGACCATCGTGGGAGCCGGAGTCACGTCCGAAACTCGGCGACTTGCCATTTTCGACTGGGGTGCGGGAACCACGAGCAGCCGGACGGAGTAGGTTTTCGCCCATGAGCCGGAGGTCAGCACTGACCAAGCTCCAAACCGCGGCGTGTGGGTTGCTGCTCGCGTTGGCTGCATGCGGTGGACCCGCCGCCTCGGCGCCCACCGTCGGCCCTGAGGCGGCGGGTCCGCAGGCCGCTGAGCAGATCATTCGCGACGTCCGCCTCAACGATCCCGAGTCACTCGCCGCCCTCGATGAGATCCGGTTCACTGAGACGGGCGCGGCCGCAGCCGGCTCGCTTCTGGCGACGCATCTCACCGGTGACCTGCTGTGGGCTGCGACCTACGTGTATGCATCTTCGGGGCGGGATGCCGCTCCGCTGCGCGGTGTCCTCGTGGAAGCGGACGCGACGGTTCGGGTAATGGCCGCGGCCGGGCTCGTCGCCCGCGGCGATCGTGCGGGGTTCGAACCCCTCATCCGGGCGCTCACCGATCGCGATCTCCTGGCCGGTTCCGAGCCGCCGCAGGAGGTTTGGACGTTTGCCACGACGACCCTCGTCCGATATGCAGGCCGGCAGGGCCCCGTCCAATCACCGAACGCCGGGCCGGACGAGCTGGCCGCGGCTAAGCGGGCGTGGGAACAGTGGCTCCGGGCGAACGGCGACAGCCTTCGATTCGACTCCGTTCGCGGAGTCTGGAGCACGACGTGAGCCGGCGTCACCCGGTGGCGTGCCTGATCCTCGTTGTGGCAGTGGTGTGCGCAGTCTTGGCCGCTCGTACCGATCGGGCCAGCGCGCAGGCAACAGGTGGTGCGTTTGCGGTAGACAACGCAGTCGTGGTTCACCCCGATTACGACGCGCGGGAGATCACGATCACCGTAGCGATGGCCTTCTACAGCCGGAGCTGCCCGGCCGGAACCTCCTGCGCGGTCTCACCCGCCGACGTCGCCAGGATCATCGCCGCAATCGAGCTCTATTGGAACGGCTTCAACTACAAGTGCTTCAAGGTTGTCGTCAGGGTCACCCCACGGACGGTGCAATCCCAGGCGGACGCCGGTCCGGATGAGGTCGACGTCGGCCTGGACAGCACTCCTGTGTCAGGCATCCGCAGTTACGTCCGCGCGGAAGGCAACCCCGATCAGTACCAGAGCGATGACCCCGCAGCCAGGGTCCGTCCACAACACGACCCGAGCCACGCTACGACCTGGGCGGCCCAGACGGAATTCCCTGCCATCTGGGCCCACGAGTTCGGCCACATTCTCGGACTCCAGGAGAACTATGACCCGAACGACAACAGGCAAGTCCTGCCGGGCGCGAGCGAGGATCTGATGTTCGCGTCCCGTTTCGGGGTTGTGTCGCAGGAGATGATCGACCGGGTGGTGCGCCGAAGCGGACAAGTCGATGAGCAGAAGATGAAGTGCGGCTACCAGTTCGTACTGAGCTGGACGGGTGATGGCATCAAAGACGACTTGCTCTGGACGCCGCTCCACGTAACCTACGACGCGTGGGGCCTCATCTGCCCGGAGAGCGCCGAGTGGAAGATCTGGGAGATCTACGAAAGCGACCACAGCTACAGCGCCGCGACGGGGCCGCCGGGCGCGGATCCGCTGGGACCGATGCTCGCCACGTTCGGTCCAGACGGGGTCATGAACGGCATCACCTGGCCCGGGTTGGGCATCTCGCTCGACGGAAAGACGGGCGCAGGGGCGTGGTTCAGTCTCTCCCCGCCGCAGGGGCCGCCCACCAGCGTGACCGCCATGGTTCCGATTGGGGCGAGCAACTACACCGTCTCCGCACCCATCGAGAAGATGGACGGGTCATTCGGCGCCTGCTAGGACGGTTCCTAAAGCCGGCTCCCCCTGAAGCGACGGCGCGTTGCGCTTCGGGGGTCATGACGATCGAGGTCGGGTAAACCCTGGGTGTAAGCCCAGACGCGACCGTTGTAACCGCGCCTCATAGCAGCCTCGCGAACCGGCGGCCCGATTGGGACGACGACTTGTCGCAACATCCCAACGGTCACCGAGTTCGTGAGGCTCTGGGTGCGAAGGCGGTTCATCACGCGTTCCGGGATCGCCCGATACGCGTTCCGTCACGCGTCGCTTGACAGCCCCTGACCCGGGGGGTTTGGAATTTCGCGCCGACCCCTACGAGGGCTCCGTGCATCGAGTGTAGGAATCGGCGCGTCCCATCCCGCATCCCCGCCGACACCGTCTCCCCACACCTGACTCCCACCTCCTAGCCCCTTACTCCTCACGGACTCTTCACATCTGGTTTCCCGGCACCTCACACCCCGGTCCGAAGGTGTGGGTGTCATGAGAGAGGGAAACCACATGGAGCGACGCTCAGCCGTTGGCTTGGTGACGACCCTGCTGCTGGTGGCGGCGTGCGGTCCGTCGGGCGGCGAAACCGCTGCGACGACCAGCACCACCAGCCCGGCGGCGACGACGACCGCCGTGATCACCGCGGACACGACCAGCCCGACGGTGATGGTGACCTCGAGCACCACGACCGCGGCCCCGAAGCAGGAAGCCGCCACCACGACCACCAGCCCCGCACCGCCCCGCAACCTCGATGAGGAGCTGAGCGAATTCGACGACCTCGAGGGTTTCCTCGACGAACTCGACGACATGCTCGGCAACCTCTGATCACACAAGGAGACCAAGACATGAAGACCATGCGACGCAGCATCATCCTCGCCATCGTGCTGGCGGTGACCGCCGCCCCGGCAGCGGCCTTCGCTCAGCAGGACACCGGCGGCCGCGATGCGACCACGACCTCCACGGTCACCGATGAGAGGGACCATCGCCTGCTCGACGAGCTGAAGGCACGGGCTCTGCAGATGATCGACCACCAGCTCGACGCCCTCGGTCGGCTGCGCTCGGCGATCGGCAACAGCGCCCATATCACCGACGACCACGCCGTCCAACTGCTGGGTGACATCAGTGCCGCCGCCGCGGACCTGGAACAACTCGCCCGCGAGGTCGAGGCTGCGACCACCGTCCCCGAGGTGTGGCAGCTGATCCGGCAAATCCCGGGGTTCCAGATCGGCAACGTGCTGGCGCCGAAGACGCATCAAGTCATCGCGTCGGACTCGCTGGTGGCGTTCGGTGGCAAGCTCGATCGCTTCGCCGCCAAACTGGAAGGCCTGATCACCCGGGCGGAAGAGAACGGCCACGATGTCGACGAGGCGTGGCGGATGCTCGAGGACATGAACGGCCAGATCGCCGAAGGGGTGCGCTCGGCCGATCCCGTGGCCGAATCGGTCATCGGCCTGCAGGCCGACGACTGGCCGGACCCGGCGCAGTCGGTGCTCGGAGCCGGACGTCGTGACCTGCATGCCGCCGGCCAGAGCCTGCGGGTCGCCTTCGGCACCGGCAAGGGCATCGTCGAAATCCTGCGGAACCTGTTCGATGCCGCGAGCGACGTCTGAAACGGCAGGAACCACCGGCAGAACGACCCCGGCGCTCGGCGCCGGGGTCGTTGGCGTTTACTGCTTCGGCATCTTGCCCAGGACCAGGGCGGCGAGGACGATCCCCCCGGCAATCACCGCCATCCACCACAGCGCCTTGAGCAGCCATCCCAGGACGCTGAAGCCGACGACCACGACGATGGCGATCACGAGGACCCGTCCGACGTGCTCACCCATGGCCCAATCGTGGCAGGCGGGGGCCGGCAACACCACCCGGCGTCGGGCGAAGGTTGGTGAAATCCCGAGACCGGATCCGGACACTTCAGGGGGACACGCATCCCAGGGAGAGGTGACGATGAACACGATCGAGACGAAGACGGCTCCCCGGCCGTCGCAGCGGAGACTGGCGTTCGGTCTGGGTGTGGCGGTCCTCGCCGCGGTGGTCGCCGGCGGGGCTTACGCACTGCTCAATGACGACGCCGCGGAGGCCATCGTCGGGGGCGAACCGCTCGGCGGTGTCGGGGCCGACTGCTTGGAGTACCGCGAAGCGGTGCTCCTCGGTCAGGAGTTCGCCTTCGACGGCACCCTGGAGGCGGCCTCGGCGGATGGCGCCGAGGCCACGTTTGCGGTGCACGAGTGGTACCGCGGCGGCGAGGGAGCGGAGATCACCCTCGGCGCCGGTGGGCTGCTCGGCGAGGACGCGGCAGCCCTGATCGGGACCTCGTTCGAACTCGGCCGGCGGTATCTGATCTCGGGGAGTGGCGGGTTGGTGTGGGCCTGCGGATACTCGCTGACCTACGACACCGGGATCGCCGGCCAGTGGGCCCAGCTGTTCGGTGCCTGAGCGGGGAGGGCCTCGCTTCGCTCGGCCGCAATTTGCTCAGAGCGGGAAGCGCGCGACGGGCGACGGGCGACAAGAAGCATGCAGCCTGCAGCATGCAGCCCCGCGGGAGGTGGCGAGAAGCGGTAATCGGAGGACGGGCAGCGGGCGACGGGCGACGGGCGACGGGCGACGGGCAAACGGGCGACGGGCGACGGGCGACGGGCAGCGGGCGACACCCGATGAGGCCTGCCGGGTTCGGTGGGAACCCGGTTCGGGTGGTTAGCGTCACACCTCCATGACCGAGGGGCAGGGAGAGCGGGTCGAGCGTTTCCGCGCCATCTACGACGCCGCCTATCCCCGTGTGATGGCGTACGCCCTGCGCCGGGGCCGGACACGCGAGGACGCCCTCGACGTCGTCTCGGAGACCTTCATCGTGGCCTGGCGTCGCCTCGACGACATCCCCGACGATGTCCGGCGCATCCCCTGGGTGTACGGGGTGGCCCGGCGGGTGCTCGCCAACCACTACCGGGCGAGCACCCGGCGCGACCGCCTGGTCGCCCGTCTGGAGAACGATCCTGGATCGGCGGCGCCCGGGTTCGATGCGGTCCACGAGGCGCTGGACGCATTGCGTCCCGACGACCGGGAGATCCTGACGCTCTCGGCGTGGGACGATCTCGACAACGACGAGATCGCCGTCGTGCTCGGCATCACCCCGGCCGCCGTCGCAGTCCGGTTGCACCGGGCGCGCACCCGTCTCGCCCGAGAACTGGGGCGTCTCGGGGTCACGGGGGAGAAGTCGGTGAAATCTGCGAAGCGGTCCCGGACACCTGAAGGGGTGTACGGCAACACACCGGGGCCGGGAGAGGTGAAACGGGAATGACACGCAGACGTTTCGAAGGTGATCCCGTCGAAGCGCTCCGTCGCGCCGACCCGCTCGATCCCCTGGAGGTGCCGGGAGACGCGACCGGGGCCCACGCACGGGCCCTCTTCCAGGAGGTAACGAGCATGGACGAGATGGTGAAGGAGGCGGTGCCTCGGCGTAGGCAGCCGCTGATGCGGAGGCTGGCGTTGGGGGTGGGGTTGGCGGTGGTGGCGGCTGCGGTCGCCGGCGGCGCCTATGCCCTGCTCAAGGACGAGGCCGAAGAGGCGATCGTCGGCGGCGATCCGATCGGTGGCGGGATGGCGATGTGCATCCAGTTCACCGAGGAGATGCTGTTGGACCAGGAGTACGCCTTCGACGGGACCCTGGTGTCGGTCTCGGCGGATGGCACCCAGGGCACATTTGAGGTGCACCGCTGGTTCAAGGGCGGCGAGGCAGCAGAGGTGACCCTCAACGCCGAAGGGATGCTGGGGAACGGCCCGATCACTCTGATCGGAACGCAACTCGAGACCGGGCAGCGGTATCTGATCTCGGGGACCGACGGGTTCGTGTGGGCCTGCGGGTTTTCGCTGACCTACGACACCGGGATCGCCAGCCACTGGGCGGAGTTGTTCGGCGCATGATCACGAGCGGTGCGACACGATGGGGCGGGCTCCCCCGCCCCATCGTCGCGTCGTCAGCGGATGAAGCTGGCCCGCTTGGTGCGCTCCAGTTCGGCAATGCGGATGTCCTCGACGGTGATGAACGCACCCGGGTTGACCTCGTGGACGATCGCCAGCGCGTCTTTCACCTTGCGGCGCGGCAGCACCATGAAGTTGAGCCGCACATCGCCGTCTCTGCCCTCGGCATTGAGCACGGTGACGGGGAATCCGGCAACGCGTAGCGCTTCTGCCACAGGCGGCGAATCGACCGGGGCGATCACCCGGAGCAAGGCGGTCCCCATCGCCAACCACCGCTCGACGAACCCCCCGAGCAGGGTGCCGGTGGCGAACCCGGCGGCGAAAGAAATGATCCGGATCGGGTGGTCGAGGTTGGTGAACACGATGGCGGCGGCGCTCACCCAGAACAGCGACTCGAAGAACCCGAGGAACGCGGCCAGCGCGATCCGACCCCGCATGAGTGTGACGATCCGGACGCTGGCGATGGAGACGTCGCCGATACGGAGCATGAAGATCAGCAGCGAGCCGAGAAACAGTTCCATCCCAAGGGCTTTCAGATGCGGAGGCGCATTGTCGCCCGCCTGGCGGAGAACCGCGAATCGGGCCGGAGTCGGGCGCGTCGCTCCGATCCGGGCCGTAGGCTGTGGGCGAGAGGGAGGCGGACCGCGGCTCGTCGCATCGGGATTCTCGGGTTCGGCTCCTACGTCCCGGCGCGGGTGATGACCAACGCCGACTGGTCGCAACTGGTCGACACCGACGACGAGTGGATCCTGAGCCGCACCGGGATCCGGGAACGGCATTTCGCCGCCGATGACGAGTCCACAGTGGATCTGGCCGCCCACGCCGCCGAGCAGGCGCTGGCAGATGCCGGTCTCACCGCCCTCGACATCGACGAGATCATCGTGGCCAGCGACACCCCCGAGGTGTACACGCCGGACACCGCCGCCTTCCTGCAGCATCGGCTCGGGGCCCGGGAGGTGACCGCCTACGACCTCGGGGGCAGCGGTTGTGCCGGCTTCGTGCTCGCCCTCGACATCGCCCGCACTCGGATTCAGGTTGCCTCCAAGCGGATCCTCGTCGTCGGCGTCGAACTGATCTCGCGCCTCATGGACTGGCAGGACCGCACCACGTGCGTGCTTTTCGGCGACGCCGCCGGGGCGGTGGTGGTGGGGGAGGGCGACGCGGTGCGCGCCGAGATCCTCTCCGCCGCCGCCGGCACCGACGGCAGCGCCGCCGCCATCCTCACCCTGGAGACGGGTGGTACCCGCCGTCCGTTCACCCTGGCGGAGGCGCAGAAGGGTGGTCAGCACGACATCGTGATGAACGGGCGCGAGGTGTACCGCCACGCGGTGAAGCGGATGGCGGAGGCCGCAGAAAGGGTGCTGGCGCTGGCGGGACGGGTCAAGGACGAGGTGGCGCTGGTCATCCCCCATCAAGCCAACCTGCGCATCATCGAGACGATGAAGGCCAAACTCGGCCTCCGCGACGAGCAGGTGTACGTCAACGTCGATCGGTACGGGAACACCGGATCGGCAACGGTGCCGCTGGCGCTCGCCGAGGCCCGCCGCGAGGGCCGAATCGCCGAGGGCGACCTCGTCGTGCTCACCGCATTCGGCGCCGGATTCCACTGGTCGGCTGCGGCGCTCCAGTTCTGAGGGTCACCCCGCCCTGCGGGTGCGGATCGTGATCGACCCGTCGGGGTTGCGTCCCACCGACTCGACCTCGCGACCGGTCTCCCCGACGGCGCGGTTGAATCCATCGAGCGGACCGCGTACCGCGTCGACTACCTCCCCGACCTTGGGGATCTTCACGCCGGCCGCACCGGCGGTGTCGGCGAAGGCGTCTACGAACACGCTCACCAGGCTCGCCTCGTGCTTCGCCTCGACCCGCCCATTCCGCACCCGCACCAGCACCCGATCCCCGGTGGGGAACCGAACGGCGACCCCGTCGGTGCGCGGCTCGGTCGATCCGAGGAGCGGCGCCCATCGCCCGGTAAAGGTCCCGCTCAACCGAACCTCGTCCCGGTCACCGCGGATCAGGGCGTCGAGGGCGGCGACGTCCTCCGGCGGAAGGGTGCCGGCGGCGGTGTGCCCAATCCAGTCGGCGTAGACCCCGGGGTCGGAACCGTCGGGCACGCCCTTGCCGCCGCGGGCGGTCCGCACCGGAGCGTCGGCGTCGGCGATCACCTCACCCACGTCGGGAATCGGCGGTGAGGCGGCCATCGCCGGGTCCGGAGTCGGGGTCTCCACTCCTGGAGCGGGCGGAGGAGTTTCCGTTTCTGGTCGATCTTGCCCGGCTTGCTCGGATGCCGCTCCCTCGGATGGGGCGGGAGGGGCGGCGTCTGCGGCGTCTGCGGGAGCGTTCCCGGCGTCTGCGGGAGCGTGCCCGGCATCTGCTGCAGCCGGACCCGAGGAGGCTCTCGGTGGGGTGTAGGCGGTGACCTCCACCGAGATGGAGATCGAGCCGTCATCTCCCTCGACCACTGCACCGATCCCGGTGATGCGCCCGCGCGTCCCGATATGGCCACTGCGGGCGGTGTCGCCGTCGGCGGCGGACACGATCGACTCCCACTGCTCGTCCTCGGGGAGGGGGATGTCCACCTGACCACCCTCGGCGTTGGCCTTGCGCCACGCCGCGAGAGCCTCGCGGGCGGCATCGCCCTGGAGTCCGATCGTCGTCGTGCGGGTGGGACCCTCCGGGATCGGGTCACCGGTCACGGTGGGACCACCCGACTCCGGCCCCGACCCCGGGTCATCCCAGGTCGAGGGATCCTGCGGGTGGGCGGCGAGGACCGAACCGATGCCGGCGCCGATGACCCCGGCGACGCCACCGGCGAGTCCGGCGATCGCCGACAGCCCGGCCGCCTCGAGACCGGGGTCCAGCGCGTGGTGGGATTCGCCGCAGCAGTCCTGGAATGCCTGGGCGATGCCCTCTCCGCCGACCCAGAACGCCACGCCGAGCAGCACGAACGCGGAGGTCGAGGCGGTTCGCGAGGAGGAGTTCATCAGCACGAGGAAGGACAGCGCGGCGAGCGCTCCGGCGGCGATCAACTGGAAGGCGGTCTCGGTCGCCTGGCTGGCCAGGAGGAAGCCGGCGGCGGCGCCGACCATGCCGACGAGGTGTCCTCCGAGGCCCGGTGCGCGCGGCCGCGCCCTGGGAGCGAACCAGCCGATGAGCCGGGTCCACACCCCGGTGATGACCTTGCCGAGGAGCCCGGTGATCGCGGTGGGGGCGAAGGCGAGGAACCCGAGGCCGAAGGCTGCGGCAAGGGTGGGATCGAGGATGCCCGAGGTGAGCAGGGTGACCGCGGACCCCCAGAACACGATCGACCACATCCGGACGCCGTGCTGTCGGAACATCCGGGCCACGGCCTTCGGGATCGCGCCAAACGACCGCCGCAGGTCGGACCAGCCGGCCTCCATCCCATACACCACGAGGCTGGTGATGGTGAGGGACATGACGGCGACGTAGGCGGCGCCGGCGGCCTCGGTGCCGTTGGTGGCGGCTCCGATCACGTTGCCGAAGGCGGCACCCCAGTTGGTGATCACGACGAAGTTGACCAGCCACGCCACCGCAAACGACACCGCACCGACCCGGACGCTGCGGGTCAGGTCCTGCCGCACCCAGGAGGTCGTTCCCCGTCGGAGCTCGCCGAAGGTCAGTGTGGTCGCCACGGCCCGCACCCTAGGTGTTCGGCGCTGAACCATGCGGGTGGACCCGGCATGTTCCAGAGGTTTGATCGAGAGTCGCGGGAGCAGGGGCGAGGGCGAAAGGCTTTCCTAGCCCCTTGCCCCTCCTCACGGGCGTCGGGTGACGGGCGTCGGGCGTCGGGCGTCGGGTCTCAGCGTGCGGCCAGCGCCGCCACTCCCGACCGCATCCGTTCCGGGCCGTCCCAGTCCTCGCTGCCCGGCGGATTGGCCAGTGCGGCGGTGTCGGCACCGGCGCGGGCCGCCTCGACGTACCCGGCAACGGTGCGGAAGTAGGGGGCGAGTTCCTCGGGCATCTCCGGACCCCCGGGACGGCCGTGCCCGGGGTGGATCTGCTGCGGCCGGAGCGCGGCCATCCGGTCGAGGATGTCCGCCCACGCTCCCGGGTGGCCGTCGTGAGTGCGGGGATGGATTCGGTTCCAGCACAGGTCACCGGCGATCACGATCCGGTCCTCGGGAAGCCAGGCGAAGACGTCGCTGTCCGTGTGGCCGCCCCCGTACGTCAGCAGCTCCACACGCCCCGCCCCCTCGATCACCAGGCGTTCCTCGAACAGGATGTCGGGGAGGGTGAGTCGAAAACCGGGTGCAGCCACCTTGAGTTGCTCGACACCAAAGATCCTTCGCTGTGCCAGGCGGCGTTCCGCGGCGTCGTCCGATTCGAGCTTCTGCCGGAGGGCGGCGAGGTGGCGGTCGAGTTCGGCCTCGTAGGCGGTGAGGTCGGCGGGGGCGTCGGCGATCATCAGCTCGACGGTGCGCGCCGTGCTCACGATCGGGATCCCGGCGAACTTCTGGTTGCCCCGCGTGTGGTCGCTGTGCCAATGAGTGTTCACCAGCAGGCAGGCCGACCGGCCGGTGAGACGGGTGACCTCTCCGCGGAGCTCCCGGGCGGCCTGGGCGGTGATGAACGCGTCGATCACCAGGGTCTTTT
Organism: Acidimicrobiia bacterium; assembly: GCA_035286665.1. GTDB lineage: Bacteria > Actinomycetota > Acidimicrobiia > Spongiisociales > UBA11373 > RBG-16-68-21. The sequence goes on along the minus strand of DATECY010000009.1, from coordinate 3,628 downwards.
CCCCGGTGTCGATGATGGCGGCGTTGCCGACGGCGCCCCCGGTGATGTCCGACACCGCAGCGTGGACGCCGGGGGCGAGTTCGACGAGTTCGAAGAAGTTGGGCATGGAGGAGACGCTACCGGCTGCCGTTTCCCGTTTCCCGTTTCCCGTTTCCCGGTGCAGTCCATCGCCGGGGCTGCATGCTGCAGGCTGCAGGCTTCTCTTGCCCGTTACCCGCACCGTTCACGAGGTATTGCCAATTGCCAATTGCGGCCGAGCGAAGCGAGGCCTGTTCCTAATTGTCGGCCGGGATTCGGGCCGGCTTCGGAACCGGCTGGAAGTGGGTCCAGCAGTGCTCGTTCTTGTTGTACGAGGACAGGCGCGTGGAACAGCCTTCTGCAGCGCAGGTCCGGCCCGCCTCGTAGGTCTTGCGAGGCCGACCGCCCGCGAGTTTCGAGATCGCGTGGTCGCTCACAGCCTCCACGATGCCACGGTTTCGCGACTTCTTCAAAGCCGCAAGCCCCCACGCAGCCCCCGAATCTGGCAACATGGCGCCACGGAGAAAGGAGGTGGTCCAACAGTGTGTGAAAGTATTTCGAGGACTCCGGAGGTGGTTCGGCGCTGAGGCGGCCGGCCACACAGGGTTCGGCCGCACCCGGATCTGATCCGGACGGCGAATCCACCCGGACCACCGGAGCCGGGAGACCCGCGAACTGGTCCGTCGCGGCGGCATCGATGCTGAAGTGTCTCCCGGCTCTTCCTTTTGCGGTTGCCCGTTGCCCGTCCTCCGATTACCGCTTCCCGTCACCCGCTTCCCGCCACCCGCTTCCCGCTTCCCGCTATCGACCGCCGAGCGCGGGGCTGCATGCTGCAGGCTTGTGGCTTGTGGGGTCTCCCCCCGGAGGGGGGAGTACCCCGAAGGGGGAGGGAGGCGTCACTCAGGACGCGGTGAGAGCGTGCGCCCCCTCCGGCACTCCGTGCCACCCGACCCTCCGGGGAAGGAAACGGACTCGCCCGTCGCCCGCAAGAGGCGCTTCCCGCTTGCCGCCACCCGCCACCCGCAAGAGTCGCGTTGCCGCGGTGTTGCCCATTGCTCATTGCCCATTGCCCCGTTCCTACGAATTGCCAATTGCCAATTGGGAATTGCGGCCGAGCGAAGCGAGGCCCTAAGGCGCCCAGGAGCGATGCAGGGGCGTGATGGTGGCATGCATCAGGTACTGCGGGCCCTCCTGCGGATCGCCGATCGGTGCTCCCGATCGCAGGAACCCGTATCGCTCGAAGAACCCGTAGGCCGAGGCGCGCACCGTCGCCCAGGCCACGATTCCCTCGTTGTGGGAGGCGTGCTCCAGGAGGCGTTCCAGGAGGAGGGCGCCCACCCCGCGGCCGCGATGCCCGTGTTCGACGGCAAGGTCGCGAATCCTCCACGCACCGGTGCGGGTGGCGCCGGGCATCGGCTGCGGGTGAATGGTGGCGATGGCGACCAGCACCCCGTCCTTGAAGGCCCCGACGTGCCGTGCCGAGGGATGGGTGTCGCCCGGGTAGTCGACCGCGCTGAGCGGGAGGTCGGGGTGGAGCAGGGCGCGCCGCAGCGGCCTCGCCTCCGCCGCCTCGACCACCTCGATCTCGTAGTCGGACATTGGGTCGCACGGTAGATGGATCAGGGCCGCGTTGTGCTCGGCATTGGCAATTGGCAATTGGCCAGAAGCGGGAGGCGAAAGGCGATACTGACCGGTTGACGGTTGGCCGCCGTCTGCCGTCTGCCGTCTGCGATCTGCGATCTGCCATCTGCCATCGGGCCCTGGCCCCGGGCCTCTCGCCCCTCGTCTCAGACCCGCGCAAGGCCCTCCGCCGTGATCGCCACCTGCTCTCCGCTCCGCAACCCCTGGTACGTCTCCGCATCCGCTACCACCACGGGACAGGTGATCGCGTACAGCTCCCTGGCCACCAGGGCGCCGAGGAGGATGATGTCGTCCGGTTCGGCGAGCACGATCGCCGCCGGGGCGGTGCCCACCCGGATCGCCTCGGCGAGCACGCTCGACGACGACGACGAACCGCGTCCCGACGGCATCACCAGGATGCGCCCGGTGAGGAGGGCCCCGGATTGGGGGTGGCGGCGGTCGATGAGCGCGCCGGTCTCCGGGTCGAGCCCGCCCCACATCGACATCGGCTCGTCGAGGACGAGCACCTCTCCCGTGGCCTCGCCGCCGAGAAGGTGGCGGAGGCTCATCGCCAGGCTCCCGAATCGATGGCGATCCGCCCGGTCACCCCCGACTCGACGCACTCCGCCAGGCTGCCGAAAGCGACGTCGACCCCGAGGTTCCCCGGGGCGTAGTAGGCCATCTTCCCCGAATTGGTCATCACCACACCGCTGCGATTCCGCATGATCGGTGTGATGTAGGTGCAGGTGTCGGTGACGATCTCGATGCCGGCGGTCCGCAGCGGCGTCACCAGTCCCTCCGCAGCCGCCTCGGCGAGCACCTCACGGGAGGTGTTCACGTAGAACTCCACCTCGGGGTCGATGGTGCGCCCGGCGACGAGGCCGGCGAGGGTGCGGAACTCGGCGACGGAGAAATGCGGGGTCCCGACGCTGATCGCGGCCAGCGGCCCATCGGTGCGGGTGGACAACTCGGCCCGGGCGGCGGCGAGCATCTCGGTGTCGACCGCGATCGCCCGGTCCGCGGGGTGCCCCCCGAGCGCTTGTTCGAGGGTCGGCGCCTCCGGCGTGCGTCCGACCGCGTGGAACATGGCGACGCCGCCGGATGAGGCGGCGGCGGCACCCAGGGCCTTGAGTGCGTCCTCGGAGGCATCGGCGGGCAGTCCGACGATGGCGGGCACCAGGGTGCCGGTGCGCCTGCCGACGAGGTGCCCCACCACGGGGAACACGATCTCGGACCGCAGCACCTCTTCTGCGACCCCGCTGAGTTGGAACACCACCCGGGCACGGCGGTTCTCGTCGCGATGGAGTCCGGCGTCGGGGACCCGGCCGGTGAGGGCGGCGCAAATGTCGATGAAGTCCCCGTACCGGTTGGTGCGGGCCCCGAGCACCGAGTTGACGAACACGATGGCGTTCGACTCCGCCCATGCGACGTGCTCCCCGAGCCCGGGTCGCACCGCGGATTGATAGGGGGCGCAGGTCCAGGTCGGGGTGCCCCCCATCTGCACGTAGGCCGTCATCAGGCGGTGGCCCCGATCCCGGAGTCGGTCATCCCCGCGAAATAGGTGGGGGTGGAGGAGGTCGAGGGTGGATACGTTGAGGGTGGTGGGGACGACGACCCGCCCGCCGCCCGCGGCAAGCCGTTCGGCGAAGTCGAGGCCGGCGTCCCCGTGGTAGAGGCACGAGTCGATGTGGGCGCCGGTCACGTCGATGAGTCGGGGAGCCTCAGCCGCTTCGGCCATCGCCAGGATGATCCGCATGGCGAGGGCGGGGGCGGGTCCCATCTCGCCCGCGGCGAGGGAGCGGTCGCGGTCCGTGAGAGCCGGCATTGCAGGAGTGTCGCATGATGGTCGGCCCCTGCGGGGCGAAGGTCGGCCCCTGCGGGGCCTCCGCAATTGGCAATTCGCAATTCGCCATCCCGCGGCGACGCGGCTCTTGCGGGCGTCGGGCGTCGGGCGACGGATTACGGTAAACTACATCGTTGTAATCCACCG
>DATECY010000008.1:0-4296 GCA_035286665.1 Acidimicrobiia bacterium | reverse complement strand
TCGCGGCTGGGTGCGAACCGCCCTGAGGAGCGCCGAAACTGATCGGGAGATCCAGATGACCACGTACCGCACCCACGGGCTGCCCAACGGCACCGCGCTCGATCAGGTCTTCGAGTTCGTCATCGATGACACCGAGCCGCTGCGGCTGCGCATCCCCGGCGAGCAGCGCGGTCCCGACCTGTGCATCGCCGACAGCCCGGCCCAGGAGCACTGGCTCGACAGCAGGCGCGACCTGATGATCCCCTATTGGGATTGCCAGTGGACGTTCGTCGACGAGGCGGCGAAGGAGCGTTTCGTGCGGCTGATGAACACGACGGCACATTGATCACGAGACGGTGACCGAGCGCGCGCGGGTGCATCTATCGTTTCCGGGCGAACATGTACCCGGGTGGTGTCGGGCGGGGAGGAGCGGGCATGTCGAGACGGACCGTGGGCTTGATCGGTGCCGCCGTCGGGGCTGCGTTGGTGTTGGTCTCCTCGACCGCCGATCTGATCGGGATCTCCTCCGGCGGCTCGGCCGAGATGTTCGGCAGGCGCCAGATCGTCGGCACCGTGGTCGGGGCGGTGATGCTCGTCGCCGGGTTGGTCGTCGCCCTGCTGGCATGGCGGGCGGCCGCGTCGAAGGCTCGATCCGCGGCCAAGACCGGTGCCGGGGCGAAGCGACCAAGAACCCCCAAGCGGCGGCGCTGAGACCGAGCTCGACCCCACGACTGGCGTCATCGGCCCGGCCGCTCCGGTAGGCTCTCTCGATAGGGCAAGTAAGGCGACACAACGGCACGCTTCCGTAACGTGACTGTGGGTGCCGAGACCTCTGCGGTGGTCAACGCGGTCTTCGAGGCGGCAAGATCCCTGGGTTGGACGGTCTCGGCGTTCGATCGCGCCGACCGATGTGTCTACCTCGACCAGGCGCACGGGCTGCACGGTTTCTCTCGCCACTTCGTGGTCGCGGCCACCGACAACGGCCTCGGGGGCACCACCCTCCAGGTCTCGTGGCCGACGTCGACGCGTCGGCGTTTGTTCGACCCCCACGGGCGGTACGCCTCGCAGCTCTGTGGCCGGGTGCGGGCGATCGTCGCCGGCGGTTGAGCAGGCCCGGCCGCTGTCACCCGACCAAGCGAGCGATGAGCCCTTCGGTCATCTTGCCGTCGCCGGCACCGCGGATCGGGGTGATCGAGATCACGCCTTCGGCGGCGGCGCCGACGTCGGTGCCGTCGATCTCGGACGGATCGTGGACCAACCCGCCGTAGGAGTGGACGTACACGCCGGGGGACTGTTCGGCGAAGAGCCGGTCGTAGCCCGATTCGGCCACCCGGGTGTGGCGACGCGGGGTGTCGGCGGTGGCGTGGTCGGGGAGTCCCACGTTGAGGACGTCTCCGGGGCGGGCCGCCCCGATCATTGCGGCCGCGATCCCGGCGGCGACGACGGCGAGTCGCTCCCAGGTGGGGATCGCCGCGGGGGTGAGGATCTGGCGCTTCCAGTCCTTCCACGCCACGGTGTGCGACCCGGTGGAGAAGGCGATGGCGGGCACCCCGGCGATCGCCGCCTCGAGGGCGGCGCCGGCGGTGCCGCTCGATTGCAGGTAGGCCGAGCCGTGGTTGTACCCGACGTTGATCCCGGAGACGACAAGGTCGGGGACGCGCTCGCTGAGGGTGTGGACTCCCAGTTGCACGCAGTCGGCGGGATAGCCGCTGGTGGTGAACATCTCGATCCCGCCGACGGTGACGGTGGAGACCGTCACCGGATCGAACCGGGTGATCGCCTTGGCCACCCAGGAGCGCTCCCGGTCGGGGACCACCACGGTGACGGTGGCGATCCCGGCGAGGGCGGCGGCGAACGACGGCAGTCCGGGCGCCTCCACCCCATCGTCGTTGGTGAGCAGGATCGTCGGCATCTGCTGCACGCTACCGGGAACCGGGAGCGGGCCGGATACCGTCTCATCGAGGATTCGAAACCTGGGAAGGATCCAAAGCCCATGCGCAAGCCCCTCGCTTTCCTCGCCGCCCTCGCCGTCGCCCTGACCGCCTGTTCCGGATCGTCGACGACCTCGACGACCGCCAACGGCGTCGACTCGTTCACGGCGCGCTTCGACCCGACGGCGATCAGCTTCGCCGCCAACCTGACGCCGTTCTCGGCGTGTGACGGCGTCCTCGGCTACTTCAAGGAGGAGGCGCTGCGCCAGGTCACCGCCTACGGCCTCGACGGCGGTCCCGGCCCGATCATCTACTACCGCGACGGGTTCTTGCCGCCGATGGCGGCAGCCGAGGGTGCCACCACCACCGCGGCCGCGTTCGGCGGGATCGCCGTCGACCAGAGCGGCGCCGGCACCGACTTCTCCGGCACCAACGTGCAGGTGGCCGGGGTGGACGAGCCCGACTTGGTCAAGACCGACGGCACCCGCATCCTCTCGATCGTCAACGGGGTGCTCCGCTACGTCGACGTCTCCGGTGCCGCTCCCCGGCTCCTCGGGCAGCTGACCCTCGAGGGCGGCTGGGACCAGCGCTTCTTCGTCTCCGGTGACCGGGCGTTCGTGTTCTCCAACGGCGACATCTACGCGATGCCATTCTTCACCGAAGGTGATGCCCGGATCATGCCGCCGTACGGCTACGGCAACCAGGTGACCATCGTCCAGGAGATCGACCTCTCCAATCCGTCGGCGATGAAGGTGTCGCGCACGCTGCGCATCGACGGTTCGTATCTCAGCTCCCGGGCCGTCGGCGACATGGTGCGCGTCGTGGTCTCCTCCTACCCGCAGGGTTTGCCCTTCGTGTACCCGTCGAGTGAGGCCGCCGAGGATCTCGCCCTGGAGACCAACAAGCGGGTCATCGAGGAGTCCACCATCGAGAACTGGCTGCCCGCCTACACCCTCTACGACGGGTCGGGCAAGGAGATCGACTCCGGGATGCTGGTCGACTGCAACCGGATGAATCGTCCCGCCGACTTCGCCGGGTTCGACACCCTGTCGGTGCTCACGCTCGACCTGGGCGCCGCCCTCGACGCCACCTCGGGCTCGGGTGTGGTCGCCAAGGGAGAGACGGTGTACGCCTCGGCGACCAGCCTCTACGTGGCCACCAACGTCTGGGTTCCCAGCGACGCCGCCCCCGGCGCCCTCGACGACCTGAGCGAGCGGTACACCACCGCCATCCACCGCTTCGACATCACCGGCACCGGCCCGGCGACCTATCGCGCCAGCGGCTCGGTGGACGGCCATCTGCTCAACGCCTATTCGATGGACGAGTACGACGGGTTCCTCCGGGTCGCCACCACCGACGGCGCCCCGTGGGGCTCCACCGACACCACCAGGTCCCACGTCGTCGTGCTCGCCGAGCGTGACGGTCAGCTGGTGCAGGCCGGCGAGGTGGGCGACATGGGCAGGGGCGAGTCGATCTACTCGGTGCGCTTCATCGGCCCGGCCGCCTACGTGGTCACCTTCCGCCAGACCGACCCGCTCTACGTCGTCGACCTCAGCGACCCCGAGTCGCCCACGGTGGCCGGCGAGCTGAAGATCAACGGGTACTCGGCGTATCTGCACCCGATGGGCGAGGGCAGGTTGCTCGGGGTCGGCCAGGACGCCGACTCCCAGGGCAGGACCACCGGTTCCAAGGCGACCCTGTTCGACGTGTCCGACCCGTCGGACCCCAAGGTGGTGTCGTCGTGGACCCTGGCCGACTCGTACTCCGACGTCGAGTGGGACCAGCTGGCCTTCCTCTCCTGGCCGGCGGCGAGCATCGTCGTGCTTCCCATGCAGTCGTGGAACACCCAGTTCTTCGGCGCCGTGGTGTTGAAGACCGACGACGGGCTGCGTGAGTTCGGCACCGTCACCCACCACATCGAGGGGTCGACGGTTCCCGACGAGTGCCGTGAAGTGAAGCCCGACACCTCCGACGTCGGCGTGATCGTCCAGGTCTGCGGCCAGGGGGAGACCGGGATCGTGAGCGGCTACGTCTGCGAGCCCGCCTACGACACGGTCGCCAACATCGAGTCGGGCTACGGCATCGACCTCGGCGAGGTCGGCCCCAACGACACGGTGTCGGTCTGCTGGCCCGACTACGGCATGCAGGACCCGCAGATCCTCCGCTCGCTGGTGATCGGCGACACCCTGTGGACCCTCTCCTGGCGCTCCCTGCAAGCCAACTCCCTGGCCGACCTCGCAGTCACGGGCTCGGTCCTATTCGGGTAACCCCTCTTGCTCCCCCTCCCACTTCGTGGGAGGGGGCCGGGGGGAGGGCAAGACCCTGGAAGAAGCGTCGGCGCGCGGCATGCTGATCGAGGGTCGTTGCCCCCTCCGCTCGCTCGCTG
>DATECY010000007.1:0-32180 GCA_035286665.1 Acidimicrobiia bacterium | reverse complement strand
CGGGGCCCCTCACCCGCGTCGGGCGAAACCGTCCGCCCGCCTCGGACGTCAAACCCGCCGTGACCACAGGACCGGCCCGCCACTCCCTCCTCGCCCTCGCCTACGACCTGATCCTCGGGGTCGCCGCCGGGTTCTCGGTCGGATTCTTTGCGTGGATCGCCTCCGACCGCCTTGGCGACGGCACCCCGGCCTTCTGGCCGTTTGCCGCGGCCGGCGTGCTCGGGATGTTCCTCCTCGTGCGCTGGGCGCGATCGCGCCGCGGCGGCGGCCGCTGGATCCACCTGCTGTGGATCCCCGTCGTGCTCTTCCTCACCCTGATGGCGATGGTTGCCATCGCCCTGCGCAACTTCACCTGACACCAGTGGGGCGCCCGGAGAGGCGCCCCACTCGAACCGGACGGCGGACCATCAGTCGGTCGCGTCCGTGAGGTCGGGCATCGCCGCGGTGGCGCCGGTGACGATCACCCTGTAGAGCACCCAGGCCACCACCGCGCCCACCAGCGGCCCGACGACGTACACCTGGTAGTCGACCCAGTGGCCACCGACGAGGGCGGGGCCGAACGAACGGGCCGGGTTCACCGACGCTCCGGTGAAGCCGAGGCCGATCAGGTGTACGGCCGTCAGCGTGAATCCGATCCCGAGGAACTTCGAGTATGACGTGCTCTTGGACATCACCAGGATCGCCATCACGAAGATGCCGGTGAGGATCGCCTCGCCCACCACTCCCCCAAAGGTGTCGACGTATGTGGAGTTGAGCGCCGTCACCGTGCTCGCCACCGCCGTCTTGCTGATGATGAAGGCGAGCGCCAGGCTCGCCAACGTAGCCCCGGCGAGCTGCGACACCCAGTAGCCGACCAGATCGGTTACCGAGATCCGCTTGTCGAGGAACATGCCGAGTGACACCGCTGGGTTGAAATGGCCTCCCGAGACGCTTCCCACGGTGTACAGGGCGGCCACCAGCGCCAAACCGAACGCGAACGAGATCTCGACCACTCCCCCACCCGTCACCGCCGCCGCAAGAATTGCACCGGTGCCGATGCCTACGAGCACGAACGTGCCGTATGCCTCGGCGGCGTACTTCTGCCAGTTGCCCATGCAGGAACTCCCTTCTTGTCTCCCCGTCCTGCACGCACGGCCTGAGGCACCGCGCGATCCAACGTGGGAACGAGACTACGCGAACATGGGAGGCGCCATCCACCCGGAGTGAGGAGCCCTGTGACCGCCTTCTACTATTTCTGCGGCCACGAGCAGTGGCAGCCCGAGACCCTCGTGCGCCACGCCGTGGCGGCCGAGCGGGCGGGGTTCGACGGTCTCGTCGTCTCCGAGCACTTCCACCCGTGGGTGGACGATCGGTCGGCGGCAGGCTTTGCCTTCGCCACGATCGGGGCGATGGCTCAGGCCACCTCGCGGGTACGGATCACCACCGGCGTCACCACCCCCCTGTTCCGCTATCACCCGGGGGTCGTCGCCCAGGCGGCGGCGACCCTCGATCGACTGTCGGACGGACGCTTCGACCTCGGCGTCGGGACGGGAGAGAACATCAATGAGGGACCGCTCGGCCTGCCTTTCCCCGGATACGCCGAACGGGCCGCGCGAATGAAGGAAGCACTCCAGATCATGCGCCGTCTCCTCGACGGCGAGAAGCTCACGTTCGAAGGGACCTACTACCGCACCGATCGGGCGAAGCTCTACAGCCCGCCGATCGGACGAGTGCAGATCTGGATGGCTTCCGGCGGGCCCAAGTCGTCAGTCTTGGCCGCCGAGTACGCAGACGGGATCATCACCAGTGTCAAGGACCCGGCCGACACGCTTGCCCAGGTGATCGAGCCGGCCCGGGCCGCCGCGGCCGCTGCCGGAAAGGCGGCGCCTCGCATCCTCGCCACCCGGTGGTCGCTCCACGCCTCCTCGGAGGCAGACGCCTGGGAGGCACTTTCTCCCTGGCGCGGCCTGCGCGCCCCCGGACGGCTCGAGGCGGTCGATCCGCGTGACCTGCGCGAGCGTGCCGACGAGATGCCTCGCCAGGAGGTGCTCGGCCGATACCCGATCGTCGCCGATGCGGAAGCCGTGGTCGCCATCTATCGCCCGCTCGTCGAGGAAGTCCGCGCATACATCGTCGCCTTCCAGATCTCATCGTTGGATCAAGCAGCGACCATCGCCATGCTCGGGGCGGAGGTGCTCCCGGAGTTGCGGGCCCTCTAAGCCGGTGCCAGCGCCTCGAGCACCCGCCGAATCGCCGCCGGGTCTCCGATCACATTGAGCGCTCCGACGTCGATGCCGGCGGCGGCATACTCGGCGAGGCGATCGCGCACCGCGCCGATGGGTCCGACGATCGCCACCCCATCGACCGCGCCATCGTCGAACGCAGCGGCCACGCCCGCTCGATCGCCTGCGGCAAACGCCGCGGCGATTCCCTCGGCGGCATCGGGGCGGCCCATCCAGCGGAGGAAGCGGTTGTAGGCCGGCTGCGCGAAGTAGGGCCCAAAGGCGGCCCGGATGATCGCCCGACCCCCGTCGACGTCGTCGGTGACCACGACGTGGAATCGTGCCATCACCGCGAAGTGCTCTGGAAGAGCACGACCCGCCTGCTCGGCGCCCGTGCGGATCTCGGCGAGTTGTCTGGGGACCGTCTCGGGGGGCATGAGGTTGAGGCATGCCCCGTCGCCGATCGCTCCCGCGAGCCGCAACATCCGGGGCCCCAGCGCTCCGACACAGAGCCGGACCGGACCAATCGGTGGCGACCCCAACGCGAACCGCTGAACCCGAATGTGCTCCCCCTGGTAGTCCCGGCCGCCCTCCAGCAGGGTGCGGGTCGCCTCCACCGCCTCTCGAACCCTGGCCAGCGGGGGATCGAACTCGGCACCATGCCATCCGCGCACGATCGTCTCCGACGACGAACCGATGCCGAGCGACAAGGTCCTGCCGCAGAGCAACTGGCTGACGGTCCCCGCGCCCATGGCGAGGAGCGCCGCCGATCGCGTCGACGCCGCCACCACCGCCACGCCGAGGTCGACTCGGGAGGTCCGGGAGGCAATGGCACCGAGGAGCGCGAACGCGTCGGGACCCGACACCTCGGCGGGCCACACTGCGGCGTACCCGAGGTGTTCGGCATGCACGCAGAGATCGACCAGCTCCGAGGCAGAGGTCCCTGGTGTCGACGGGCTGAAGGCGAGTTCCACGACCCGCAACCATAGGGATCGCGGCGACTCCCTATCATCGCCCCTCATGCACGGGTCGCTCAAGGCGGGACTCCTCGGCCTCGCCGCCGGATTCATCGGGGGACTCTTTGGCATCGGTGGGGGCCTCGTCATGGTCCCGGGCCTGGTGCTCTTCCTCTCGATGGATCAGCATCGGGCGCACGCGACCTCGGTGACCGTCATCGTCGCGGCCGCGAGCGCATCCGTCGTGCCGTTCGCCGTGGAGAGCCAGGTCGATTGGGGAACGGCGGGGTGGCTGCTCATCGGCTCGGTCGTCGGCGCATACGCCGGCGCACGATTGATCTCCCGCATCCCTGCGGTGTGGCTGGCGAGGGCATTCGTCGCACTCACTGTGGTGGCTGCGGCGCGCATGGCGATCACCTGATGGCCGTTGTTGCCTTCATCGGGATCGGTCTGGTCGCCGGAGCGTTGGCGGCCTCCCTCGGCATCGGGGGCGGCGTCGTGTACGTGCCTGCCCTCGTCTCGCTGTTCGCCTTCGGACAACACGACGCCCAGGGCACGTCTCTCGCGGTGATCATCCCCACGGCGATCGTCGCCGCGGTCGTGCATTCCCGGGCCGGCCGAGTCGTGTGGCCGGTGGCGATACCACTCGGCATCGGAGGCATCATCGGAGGGTTCCTCGGCGGAACCACTGCTCAGATCCTGTCGGCCCCGGTCCTGCGCCGGCTGTTCGCAGTGTTCCTCGTGATCTCGGCGTTCCGGATGCTCGCCAAGACGCGGCGACGCTCGCACGAGACTCCCGCCACCTGACCGCCTTCACCCCCGGAGGGGACGGGCCGGCATCGGAATCCTGCCGTCGCCGATCAAGCGATGGAGGCTGCCCGGGACTCGCAGGTGACGCCGCCAGAGGTACCCGAGGTATGCCGCACCGGCGACCTCACCGGCCCATACGAGCGGATCGGTGATCATGGTGTGCACGAGCGTCGGGAAGTCCGAGCCGCTCATCGCGGGGAACGACCATCCGAACAGCGGCCACAAGAAAGCGTCCGGGCTGGTCCATGCCCCGTCCAGGACGAGGTGGACGAAGAGGCCGAGCACGACCGCGAATGCCGCCTTCCTCGACGTCGCGCCCCGCCGGGTGACGAGCAGGGCGACCACCATGCCGACCGCCGGGAACAGGAGGCTGTGCCCGTAGATCCGATGGGTGTGGAACGTGTCGTTGAGCAGGATCGACGCGATCGGCTTGTCGATGACGTCGGGCAGGATCGAACCGAGTGCCAACCACCGCAGATCCATCGCGGCGTCTCGGAACACGTACCGTGCGATCAGAATCGTCATCCCGATGTGCCAGAGGAACATGCCTACAGCGTTCCGTCGAGGGCGGCATTGGCGAGCGAATCGGCCCGAGTGTTCTGCTCGCGAGGCACGTGGACGATCCTCGCCCGATCGAAGCGTGTCAACAGGCTCACCGCCCTCCGGTGCATCGGCTTGAGATTGGGGGCCTTCACACGGTACTCGCCGACCACTTGGCGGACGAGTAGCTGACTGTCGAGTCGCACCTCGATCTCTCTCACGCCGGCGTCGAGGGCGGCTTCGAGGCCGGCGACCAATCCGGCGTATTCGGCGTCGTTGTTCGTAGCCGTGCCTATCGCTTCACCGACCTCGACGACCGGGGCACCCGACGCGTCGAGCAGCGCGAACCCGTAGGACGCCCGCCCCGGATTCCCCCGCGAAGCCCCGTCGCAATAGAGGACGTGAGGGCCCATCACCGCGGGACGAGGATCCGTCGGCAGTGGTGACACCGGGGCGGTACCGCCCGAAGGGCCTGCGTCTCTTCGGCCGCGGAGAGCCGGAGGTGACAGCCCCCACACACCCCGTCGACCAGGACGGCGACGGCGACGCCTTCCATGGACGGCCGAATCTGGCGGTAGAGCTCGATCAGGTCAGGATCGATCAGCGGGACGACATCTGCTTTCTTCGCCTCGAGTCGAGCCACCGAGGCATCGATGTCTGCCCATGCCGACCCGATCACCGCCTCGAGTTCGGCCCGCTTCGTCGCCGTGATCGCCCGCTCCGCCTGGAGCGCTTCGAGGGCCTGCTGGCCCTGCTCCCGTTGATCGATGAGCGCCAGCGCCTCGTCCTCTCGTTGGGAGACCCTGGTGCGGAGCATGTCGACCTCGTCGCGCAGGTGGGTGGCATCCCGGGCGGTCAGGCCGCCGGCATAGAGGCGGCGCTCTTCGCGGACCAACTTCTCCTCGTCGAGCCCCATCTCACCCTCGGCCCGGTCCTCGGCGAGATCGATCTGTTTGAGAGCCGCGCTGGCCGCGGCGATCGCGGCGTCGAGGCGGGCGAGGGCCTGGTGAGCCGCCCGAAACGCCGCCAGTTCGGGGAGGGAGCCGCGCCGGTCGAGGAGTCGATCGATGTCGCTGTCGACCGCCTGCAGGTCGATCAGGTCCTCGAGGCTTCGGATGTCCTCCAACGGCGGCCCCTGACGTCGTGCGACCGCCCGCAGGCTACCCCCTCTGCACCCTGCCCCGGCCGACCACTCCTCGGCGCCAAGCACCGCCGACCCATCGAACCCGATTGGGTCAAGGAGACCCCGGAAGCGACCGAATCTAGGGGACATGTGAGGAAGCCTGCGACCACGCAAAGTATTGAAATGACCACCAAGATGGGGTATGTTGCCACTCACAGTAGTGGACCGACCGCTCCCCGCCCCATGGAGAGGTTCCTGAGATCCCGAGGAGGATTGGGTTGACCCGCCTGCGCCGTCCGTTGATCGGGCTCGTCGCCCTGTTCACGCTCGCCATCACCCTCGATCGGGTGGGGATCGGGCGGGGCTCCGACGCGATCGGGACCTACGTCTATGTGATCGCCGCCGTCGCCGTCACCGGCCCACTCGTCGTCGGCCGGCTCCGCCGCGCTCGACCGTTGGTGATTCCTGTCTTCATCCTCGCCGCCTACACGGCGGCAGGGACCTTCGCATCGGCCGGCCTCGCATCTCCCCGGTCTGACGTGTACGCGGCCGCCACCGAGATCGGGTTCCTCGTGCTCACCTCCCTCCTCAGCCGACGCGTCGCCGAGTCACTCTCCGACATCGAGGACACCCTCGGCGAGGTCGCCTTTGGCGGCTCGCCTGCCGTCGACATCGAGAGCCCCAACGCCGCCGGCGAGATCCACGCGGAGATGGCTCGCAGCCGCCGCCACGGCCGCCCGATGTCCCTCACCGTCCTCACTCCCCTCCCGGTCGAATTCGACGACGCCGTCACCAGGGCCACTGCCGAGGTGGAGCGCGCCGTCCGGGAGCGTTATGTCTTCGGCAAGTTCTCACGGGCGGTCGGCCAGCAGCTCCGTCGTTCCGACCTCCTCTTCGAGCATCGCGCCTCAGGTCGCCTCTTCATCCTCAGCCCCGAGACCGACGAGACCGGCACCGACCTCCTGGTGCGACGGGTCATCGACGCCGCAGGCCGATCCGGGGTCCCCGCCGCGGCAGGTTCGGCCTCCTTCCCCGACCAGGCAGTCGGGTTCGAAGGATTGGTCGCCCAGGCCGAACAGCAACTCGAGGCCCGCCTCGCCCCGCCCCCTCTGCGTGCCGTCAACTCAGGGGCAGCCGGCCGATGACCACGATCACCGGTCCGGCGTTGTGGTCCGGACTCGACTGGATCGACCGCATCCGACCGGAGGATCGCTTCATCACCGGCCGGGCCTACACCGTGGCAAAACGCATCATGGACGTCGTCCTGGTCGTGGTGACCGCTCCCCTGTGGCTCCCGCTGATGGGCCTGTGCGCCCTCGCCATCAAGCTCGACGACCTCTCGGCTGGGGTGCTCTTCACCCAGACCAGGACCGGTGTGGCAGGACGGACGATCGTCATGCACAAGTTCCGGACCATGGTTCCCGACGCCGAGGCCCTCAAGTGGGAGCTGCGCCACCTCAACGAGCTCGAGTGGCCCGACTTCAAGATCACCGACGACCCCCGCATCACCCGTCCCGGGGGCATCTTGCGCAAGACCAGCCTCGACGAGCTTCCCCAATTGTGGGACGTGCTCATGGGCAGGCTCAGCCTGGTCGGCCCGCGCCCGACCGACTTTCTCGCCGACACCTATCGCCTCTGGCAGACGGAACGGCTCGACGTCAAGCCGGGCATCACCGGGCTCTGGCAGATCTATGGCCGCGGGCTCGCCGAGTTCGACGACCGAACCAGGCTCGACATCGCCTACGTGCAGCGGCGCTGTGTCTGGCTCGATCTGCAGATCCTCGCCAGGACCATCCCGACGGTGCTCACCCGGCGCGGCGCCAAGTGAGGATCCCATGGACCTGAAGGCCGCCGTCCGCTCGGTGCTCCTCGGCTGGTACTACCCCGCGCTCGGCATCCTCATCGCCTGTGGCGTGGCGGTCTTCCTCCACAGTCGCGAGGCCCCCGTGTACGAGGCCGACGCCACCTACGTCGTCACCCCATACGCCGGACCCACCGAAAGCGACACCACCGAAAGCGTCAAGACGCTCGACGCCACGAGGAGCCGGTCGATCATGACCACGCTCACCGAAATCGTGATCAGTGAGACGGCTCGAACCGAAGCGGCCGCGGTCCTCGGCGTGGAACCGGCCTCGCTCGCCGCCTACTCGGTCGACGCGGTGGTCGCTCCTGAGGCGAACGTCATCGGAACCACGGTCTCGGGGCCTGACCCCGAGACGACGGTCGCCCTGTCGAATGCAATCGGGGCAGCGGCCGTCGATAGGTTCATCGAGCTCTACAAGATCTACGACGTGGTGCCGCTCGACCCGCCGGTCATGCCGACGACCCCGTCCAACCGGGGCCTGGTGTCGCTGGCGATCATGGCATCGGCGTTCGGAATCCTCGTCGGCGGAGGCATCGCCCTGATTCGGGGCCTCGGTTTCGATGACAGGCGCCCCACCATGGAGCGCAGACTGGACGCATACGGAGGCGGCACGGTCACGCCCTTGCGGGAGCGCGAGCGGTACAAGAGGGTTGGATGACGATTCTCGCCTTCCGGGGCGGTCCCCGGGGTGTCGGCCTGTTCGTCCCGGCCGCCGTCGCTGCGGCCGCGTTGGGTGCGGCGGCAATGACCGTCGCGCCCCCCATCGTGGTGGTGGCCGGCGTGATCGCCATCGCCGGTGGCCTGGCCATCCTCCACGACCCCGAGTGGGGACTGCTCGCCGTCGCCGCCTTCACGGTGCTCCGCCTCCCCGACGTCGCCACCGACTTCCACGGGGCCCCGTCGCTGTTCACGCCGTTGGTGGCCTTTGTGCTCCTGGCCGTGGCGGTGCGTGCCAGGGCGACCGGAGAACGCCCGGTGGGCGGCCTTCGCGCCCTCGTCCTCTTCGGATCGTTCGTCCTCACCGCCGTCGGGAGCCTCGCCTTCGCCGCCGATCCCGCAACGGGAACCCATCAGGTCTTCCTGCTTCTCAAGGATGGCATGGTCGCGGTGCTCGTCGGCATGCTGTTGCGCCGGTCATCGGCTCTCCGTTCGGTGGTATGGGTGCTCGTGGCAGGCGGCGGCGTCTTGGCCACCCTCTCGATCGTCCAGTTCGTGACCGGGTCGTTCGACACGACCCTGGGAGGCTTTGCCCAGTCGGCGGTGCAGAACATCTACGCCGAGACCGACAACGTCCGCATCTCCGGACCGATCGGCGACCCCAACTTCTACGCACAGATGCTGGTGATGCTGGTACCTCTCGCCTACGACCGAATGCGCGACGAGACCACCCGCATCCTCCGGATCGCAGCCGGTTACTCGGGGACGGTCTGCGCGGTCGCGGTCATCCTCACGTTCTCTCGCGGCGCAGCGCTCGCCCTCGGCGTCGTCGCCGTCGCGCTGATGCTGCGGTATCCGCCCAAACTGCGCACGGTGATCGGCGCCGGCGCGATCGCCTTGATGTCCATCCCGCTCCTGCCTCCCGGCTACCTCGAGCGACTGACCGCCCTCGGACAGGTGGGCACGATTCAGGCTGGCATCGATCCATCGATTCGTGGCCGCACGGCCGAACTGACGGCGGCCTGGGACATGTTCGCCGACCACCCGCTCATCGGTGTCGGCTACGGGAACTACATCGTCCGCTACGCCGAGTACGCACGGGACTCCGGAATCGATGTCCGGTCGACCGAACGCAACGCGCACAACCTGTACCTGGCCACTGCTGCCGAGATGGGCATTCTCGGGGTCATCGCCTTCGGCGCAATCGTGGTCGGGGCCTTCGTGGCGCTATCGGCCGGCAGGCGCCGATTTCGGGAGATGTCCGATCATCGAGCCGACGGCATCGGCCATGCGATCGCGGTGTCCTTGGTCGGTTACCTCATCACCTCGGTGTTCCTCCACATGGCGTTCGCCCGGTTCGCCTGGCTGGTGATCGGGATCGCCCTCGCCTTTCCATCCACGGCAGCCGCCGAGGACCGGGCTCGCGACGCAGCCGTAGCGGGACGACTCGCATGGCACTGACCGACGACCGAGCCTCCGATGCCGCCGACACCGCCGAACTGGGCACGACCGCCGCAAGAGCGGTCCTGTGGAACTACGCATCGTTCGCAGCCGGCAAAGTGCTGGTCCTGGTCACGATGGCGGTGCTCGCCCGCCTCCTGACGCCGGAGGACTTCGGCATCGTCGGATACGCCACCCTCGTCGTGGCCTACCTCGCCGTGCTCAAAGACCTCGGCCTCGGCGCAGCCCTCATACAACGCCGCGACGAGGTGGAGGGCTCCGCCGAGACCGTGTACGTGGCCAACCTCATACTCGGGGCTTTCCTCACCACGGTCGTCGCTCTGTCGGCACCGCTGGTGGCCGGGTTCTTCCGGGAACCCCTGGTCACACCTCTCCTTCGAGTGCTCTCGTTCACGTTCATCCTCGAGGCCCTGGGGTCGGTACAGCTCGTGCTGTTGCGTCGGAACATGGACTTCCGCCGCAAGATGATCCCGGACGTCGGACGCTCGATCGTCAAAGGCGTCGTATCCATCGTTGCTGCGGCAACCGGATTCGGCGTGTGGGCCCTGGTGTGGGGCCAACTCGCCGGCGTGCTCGCATCGGTGATCCTGTCCTGGACGGTCCTGCCCTGGCGTCCCCGCCTGCGAATCCACCGACACCTGCTGCCGTCGCTGATGAGGTTCGGCGCCCCGCTGATCATCACCGACATCCAATACGCCATCTGGGCGAACCTCGACTACGTCGTCGTCGGCCGCCTGCTCGGCGACGCGGCCCTCGGCGTCTACACGCTGGCGTACCGCCTGCCGGAGCTGCTCATCCAATCTGTGTGGCGTGTTCTCGCTCAGGCGGTCTTCCCGTTCTTCTCCAGCATCCAGGAGGACATGGCGCTCTTGCGCAAGGGGTTCCTCGCAACGATCCGCTACACCCAGGTGGTGATCGTCCCGCTGTGCTTCGGCTTGTTCATCGCCGCCGATCCGGCCGTTGGCGCGCTGTTCGGCGACCAATGGAGCGCCGCCGTCCCCGTCCTGCGTCTCATGGCAGTGTTCTCCCTCGTCGGCTCGATCGGGGTGAACGCCGGCGACGTGTACAAGGCGCTGGGACGCAGCGACGTGCTCGCCAAGTTGTCGGTGCTCGAACTGATCGCACTCGTCCCCGCTCTCATCTTCGGTGCCCACCACGGAATCGTCGGCGTGGCGTGGGCGCACGCCATCGTGGCGGCATTGGACACCTCGGTCCGGCTCCTGGTCGCCACCCGGATGGTCGGCACCACCGCCGGGGAGATCTGGCGCCAGATGCGCCCCTCGCTGGCAGCGGGTGGCTGGCTTGCAGCGACGGCAGTGCCCGCGTTGTGGTTGACCAGGGGCATGCCCGACCCGGTACGGCTCCTGGCGGCGGCCTGGGCAGGAGGCCTCGCCTACCTGATCGCCATGTGGCGCTACGACCCCGTTGTCATCAAGCGGATGGCCGGATGGCTGGGATTGCGACGCAAGGTGGCGGCATGACCGCTCGCCGCCTTCGCCCCACCCCCAGCGCGTTCGCCGAAGGACGACGACTCCGCGTCCTGTTCCTCATCGACTCGCTCGGCCACGGCGGAGCCGAGCATCTGCTCGCTGCCTACCTGGAACGCCTCCCCAGGCTGGGCGTCGACCCCGCGGTGGTGGCGCTCCAAGAAAAGGGCGGTAACCCGGTCGCCGCCGTCATCGAAGCAGCTGGGGTCCCCGTGCGGACCCTGGGCATCGAACGGCTGCGCGAGCGCACCGCCTATCGGCGGGTCGCCGGCGCGGTCGCCGAGGCGGCACCCGATGTCGTGCACACCCAGCTCGAGTTCGCCAACATCCTGGGAACGATCGCGGCGTCACGAGCCGGAATTCCGTGTCTGTCCACGATCCACAGCCTCGATCGGCCCGCGGCGTGGAGCCGGGATGCCGCCCATTTCCGGGTGATGGCGTGGGTCCTCCGCCGCCGTGCCGACCGGGTCATCGCGGTGTCGCGCAGCGCGAGAGACCATTTCGTCGGTCGGGCACACCTGGATCGCGATCGGGTGGTGACGATCTTCAACGGGATCGACACCAGCCGATTCGGTGGTGGAGCCGACCGGGCCCAGACCCGTGCCGCACTGGGAGTCGCTCCGGACGCCCGCGTCGCCACCACGGTGGCGGTGCTTCGCCGGCCGAAGGGAATCGACGACATGATCGAAGCCCTCGGGAGCATCGCGACTGCGATCCCGGGGATGCGCTACCTGGTGGTCGGTGACGGCGAGCACGGCCCGTCACTTCGCAACCATGCCATTGCCGCCGGCGTCTCGGACCAGATCGTCTTCGCCGGGGCCCGTTCCGACGTTGCCGCGCTGCTGGCCGCCTCCGACGTCTTCGTGCTCCCATCACACACCGAAGCCCTGCCCACCGCCCTCATCGAGGCGATGGCAGCGGGGCTTCCGGTGGTGGCGACCGACGTCGGCGGGGTTCCCGAGATGGTCGAGCGCGGTGCCAGCGCCCTCCTCGTCCCCCCGCATCGGCCCGATCTCCTCGCCGAGGCGCTCATCAGGATCTTGTCGTCCCCGCTCCAGGCAGCCGCCATGGGCAAGACGGGATCGCGCCTCGCTGCGGAGCGGTTCGACATCGGTCGTCAGGCGCAGCGACTCGTCAACGAGTACCGCCTGCTCGTGACGAAAGGGGCGTCGTGACCCGCATCGTCGTCGTCGAACCGGATGGGGCGGGAGGGATGATCCACTACGCCTACCAGATGTGTTCCGCCCTGTCCGCCGCCGGGGCAGAGGTGACGCTGATCACCCGAACCGACTACGAGCTCGCCAACCTCCCCCACACGTTCCAGGTCGTCCCGATGATGCGCCTCTGGCCGGCAATCGAGTCGCAACCGCATCGCTCGCGACCCGTCGCCATCGCCTCCGCTCTCGGACGCAAGGCCCGGCGGGTGTGGCGCGGTGTCCGCTACGCCCGAGAGTGGAGTCGGATCACCCTCAGGATCCTCTCCGAGCGACCCGACGTCGCCCAGTTCGGGGTGATTCGCTTCCCCTTCCAGGTGGTCTTCCTTCGCCGGCTGCGCAGAGCCGGCATCGCCCTCGCCCAGGTCTGCCATGAGTTCGAACCGCGTGAGGCAGGCCGCTTGGCCCGATGGGTGAACCGGGTGCTGTCGACCCGGCTGTACCGCACCTTCGACGTCATCTTCCTGCATGCCCCTGAAAGCGCCGAACAGTTCCTCGATCACTTCCCGGTCGACCCGCGGGTCGTCCGGCTGATCGCCCACGGCAACGAGGCGATGTTCCTGCACGCCGCCGATGCCGGAGGCGACCTTCGCGAGCGTTACGGCATCCCCGCTGAGCGGCCGGTGGTGCTCTTCTTCGGAGGCATCCGACCCAGCAAGGGTGTCCCCGACCTGATCGCCGCCTTCGCCAAGGCGCGAACCGAGATCGATTGCCACCTCGTCATCGCCGGCCCCGCGGTGGGTGTCGATCCCGCCGATCTCGCCACCGAGGCGGAGCGCCTCGGAGTCGGCGATCGGGTCACCATCGATGACCGCTACCTCCCGATCTCCGAAGTCGGACCGCTCCTGCGAACCGCCACCGTGGTCGCTCTCCCCTACCACACCGCGATGGCGAGCGGAGTGCTCCAGGTCGCCTATGCCTTTGGCCGTCCCGTCGTGGCAACGGCCGTGGGAGCATTGGCGACGGACGTCATCGACGGTGAGACCGGTCTGCTCGTCCCTCCCTCCGACTCCGCTGCCCTGTGCGGCGCTCTGGTCAAGATCCTCTCCGACCCGGCCGAAGCGGAACACATGGGAACGCGTGCGCGTGAGCTCGCCATGACCGATTTCGCTTGGGAGCCGATCGCCGCCGCCCTCCTCGAGGCCTACCGGGGGGTGACCCGATGATCGGGATCGTGTTCTGGGCGTCGGCGGCGCTGGTCGCATACACCTACGCCGGGTACCCGCTCATCCTCACCGTCGTCGCCCGGGCATTCGGCAGGGACCGACCTTACGTACCTTCGACCCCGAAGCTCACACTGGTGATTGCCGCCTACAACGAGCAGGCGGTCATCGGCCGCAAGCTCGACGAGACATTGGCGTTGGAATACCCGGCCGAGCTGCTCCAGGTGATCGTTGCCGCCGACGGGTCCGACGACGCCACGGCGTCGATCGTCGCGGATTACGCGGATCGCGGCGTCGAGCTCGTCCACCGACCCGAACGGCTCGGCAAGGTGGCTGCGATCAGCCGGGCGATGGAATGGGCACGAGGGGAGGTCGTCCTCTTCAGCGATGCCAACAACCGGCTTGGTCCGAACGCCCTCATCGAGATCGTGCGGCCCTTCTCCGACCCGTCGGTCGGAGCCGTCACCGGCCGCAAGGGAGTGGTCGGGGCCGATGGTCTCGGCTTCTCCGAGAACGCCTACTGGCGCTACGAGAGCCACATCCGGCGGATGGAGACCCGGCTCGGCACCACCGTCGGAGTCAACGGTGAGGTGTTCGCCATGCGCCGCGACCTGTTCACCCCGCCACCGGCAGGTGTGATCAACGACGACCAGTGGCTGGCCGCCGAAGTCACCCGGGCGGGACATCGGGTCGTGTTCCGCCCCGAGGCGGTCTCCGAGGAGCCCGTGTCGTCGCTGGCCTCGGAGGAGGCCGAGCGGCGCGCTCGGATGGTCGCCGGCCAGTACCAAGCGTTCTCGAGCCCATCACGCCTGCCGTGGCGGCGACCCCTCGTCCTGTGGATGCTCGCGTCGCACAAACTGGCGAGGCCGCTGGTGCCGTTCGGGATGATCGGGGCACTCGCCGCTGCCGTCACCGCGGTGGTGGTGGATCCTGGCGGTGGTGCGGCCGATCTCGGGGGCGGATGGGCCGTCGGAGCACTCGGCGTCCAGGCGGCCTTCTACGGCCTCGCACTCGTCGGCGGGTCCCTCCCCGGACGACTCGGAGCCGTGGCATACGTCCCCCGCTTCCTCGTCACCTCCAATGTCGCTGCCCTCCGCGGCCTGTGGCGCCACCTGAGCGGATCTCAGGCCGCCGCATGGCAGCGAGCCGAGCGGACCGGCTCGTGACCACCGGGCACCGCCGGCTCCCTCTCCTCGAACGCCTGGACCGCGACAGGGTGCTGGCGCTCGCCGCCGAGTGGGACCACCTCGTCGCCGACTCGCCATCCGGCTCGCCGTTTCTCACCTGGCCGTGGATCGGAGCATGGCTCGAAACGCTCGGACGAGAGGCGGACCTCGAAGTCGTCACGGCGCGCGACCCGATGGACGGGCGACTCCTCGGCGTGGCGCCATTCTTCGTCGAGCCGCGTCGACGCGCCGGTGTCGCCTATCGATCTCTTCGGGTGATCGGAAACGGCCCCGCCGCACCGGATCACCTCGACATGCCGATCCGCTTGGGCCACGTCGAGCAGATCGCCCCCATGCTGTGGGAGGCGATCGGCCTGAACCGCCGATGGGACGTCATCGACCTCGATGGCGTCGCTGCCGGCGGCTCGCTCGCCCGAGTGGCGCTCCGTCGTCGTGACGACACCGGAAAGGTCGAGACGATCCCGTGTCCCTTCCTCTCCCTCGACGGCGGATGGGACACGGTCGAGGCGGGGATGAGCCGCAGCCACCGCCAGAACATCGGGAGGTACCGCCGCAAGCTCGATGCGGACGCCCCAGGGGTGAACGAGCGGCTCGTCGTCTCCGAACCGGATCTCGAGCAGACCATGATCCGCCTCGGCGAGATGCACCAGCTGATCCGGGTCGGCCACGGCGAGCGCGGGGCGTTCGCCGACGCTCACCTGGTGGCATTCCACCGCGAGGTCGCCGGTCGCATGCTTCGAGCGGGCCGCCTCCGACTCTGGCGACTCGACGCCGACGGCGCCACCATCGCAGCCATCCTCTGCTTCCGCTACGGCGACACCGTGTCCTTCTACACCACCGGCTTCGACCCGGCCTGGTCGGCATACGGTCCCGGCCGGCGGATCATGGCCACGGCGATTCGCGGTGCGATCGAGGAGGGGGCCAAGGAGTTCGACTTCCTCCGCGGTGACGAGACGTACAAGCAGGCGTGGGGAGTCGAGACTCGCACCGACATCCGAATTCGCCGCTCGGTTGGCGCCAAGGGGCGCCTGCTGTGGATGGGACGGCTGGCCGCCTCACCGTTCAGTGGACGAGCCGAGCGATCTCGGTCCTGAACATCCGCCGGCCGGCGACCAGCGCCAACCGTTGCCAGCTCCCGAGCCCGTGCCGTTCGAGGTCGAGCCACTTGCGCAACGAGGCCGCCGCCGACTCGTAGCCGAACGCCGTCTCATCGTGATCGCCATACCCCCGCATGACCGCGGCGACACGGCGATGAACCCGCCCCTCGCCGGGCACCGTCCCGGCGGTCGCCAGCCTGGTGCGTCCGAACATGAGGTCGACGGCGAGCCGCGCCGGATCGGCCATCGCCGGGCCCCGATACCGGTTCGGGTCGATCACGGCGATCCGATCGTCGCCGGTCACGAGGACGTTGCTCAGGGTGAAGTCGCCGTGAATCGTGCCGGTGGCGATCGGGTGTCCGTCGAGACGCTCGGCGGCCGCGGTCACCTCCATCACAGCACGGCCGAGTCCTCCGGCGAGATGCCCCGCGACGGCTTCGAGCTGCCACGAGGCTGCCGCCGCCGCGCCGTCGAATGGTTCGGTCATCCACCCGCCGAACGCACCGTGATAGATGCGCAACCACCGCCCGGTGCGAGTGAGCAGTTCGGCCGTTTCGGCCGACGAGGCCATCGGCCCGACGCGGTCTTGCAGCGGCACCGCGTCGAGCCACTCCGCCACGATCGCGTTCACCGAAGGCACATAGGCCACCGGCACCACGGCGGCGAGACCGGGCTCGCCGGCGGCCGCAATGGTCTGCGAGATCGCCTCCAGGACCGCGAACTCGCCCTGCGTGTCGGGCTGCGGCCCGGCGGCAAGCGCCGCGTCGAGCGTGTCGATGCCTTCCCAGCGGGGTATCTTCCCGAGAAGCCGCACCCCGCCGCCGATCGCATCGAAGTGCCACGACCACTCGCGCTCCCGCGGACCGCTCCAGCGGGTGAAGGGGCGGTATCTCGCCGGTACCGCTGCTTCGATCGC
Organism: Acidimicrobiia bacterium; assembly: GCA_035286665.1. Lineage (GTDB taxonomy): Bacteria > Actinomycetota > Acidimicrobiia > Spongiisociales > UBA11373 > RBG-16-68-21. The sequence goes on along the minus strand of DATECY010000007.1, from coordinate 15,504 downwards.
CGACCGGATGGCGTCGGTGGCGGCCGTCACCGCAGCGCCCCGGCGAACCTCGGGAGGCCGCAGGTCTTGGCCGACAGGCGCGGCACCCCGTCGCCGTGGTGGACGTACACCCTCCTGATCGTGAGGGGATCGGCGAGCACCTCCTTGGATCGAGCGGGACCGGGGACGAGGGTGAACGCGACCCGAAAGCCGGCGTCGCTCACGGCGCCCCGTACGGCTCCGTCGAAATCGCCTCTCTGCCCGTTGGGGTAGGCGAATCCGATCGGCACCTCCCCGATCGCATCGGCCACGCGACTTCTCGAACCCTCGATCTCTCTCACCGCATCGGCGAGAGAGAGCCGGGTCAGGATCGGATGGCTGCAGGTGTGGGCGCCGAATTCCCATCCGTTCGCCGCCATCGTCGCCACCTCCTGCCACCCCAACATCAGTCCGGCCGGCGAAACAGCGTCGAGCGAGACCTCGAGGGTCGACGGCAACGACTCGACGGCGCGCACCAGCTGGTCGTGGGACAAGCGCTTGGCCGCCACGATCCAGGCGAACGCCTGGCGATGCCCGTCGGACCAGGTACTCGGCCCGACGACGGGGAGATCGGCCTCCCCCACCTGCGAGGCGCGGAAGCACTCGGCGACGACGTCCCACCAGGGGCCGACCGATCCGCCCACGAGGTCGGTGGCGAGAAACCCCGACGCCGGCAACCCCAGGGCATCGAGAATCGGCGCGGCGGTGGTGAGGTTGTCCCGGTATCCGTCATCGAAGGTGATGAGCAGCGGCCGCCTGGGGAGGGAACCGCCGTGGGCGGCGGCGGCGACGTCGCTCATCGTGACCACCGAGAAGCGATCGGCCACCCACCGCATCTGATCGGCGAACTCGGCAGGCGTCGCGCTCACGTTGCCGATGAAGCCACCGAACTCTGGGGCGCCAGGGTCGGCGATCCGGTGGTAGGCGAGCACGGTGAGGCGTCGCCGGCCGTACGCCCCGGCCACGGCCCCGAACATCCCCAGACGATGAGCCAGTTCGATGGCCCGGCGCTTCCACCCCATCGCAGTGATGGTATCGGGCGGGGCGCTCCCGACCCCGCCAATCCGCTCACCGCTACCGTGGGCCTCCCCGACCGGAGACGCCGTTGCCTGCTCAGCTTCCCTTCACCGAGGATGCCGCGGCAAACCGGCGCCTCGCCACCGACCCGCTCGCCTTGCTCATCGGCATGATGCTCGACCAGCAGTTCCCGATGGAGCGAGCCTTCCTCTCCCCCCACCTCCTCGCACAGCGCCTCGGAGGCGGGCTCGACGCCGGCGCGATCTCCTCCATGGACGAGGACGCCCTCAAGATGGTGTTCCAGGGCCCTCCGGCACTCCATCGGTTCCCGGGGTCGATGGCGGCCCGGTGCCGCGACATGTGCCGCCACGTCGCCGAGGAATACGGCGGCGACGCCGGTCGCATCTGGAAGCAGGCCGCCGACGGGAAGGACCTCCTCGCTCGTCTCGAGGCGCTGCCCGGATTCGGGAAGGCCAAGGCGAGGATCTTCGTCGGCGTCGTCGGCAAGCGACTCGGGGCGGGACCGACCGGCTGGCAAGAGTACGCGGCCGACTGGCCGTCGATCGCCGACGTCGACAGTTTCCCCAAGGTGTACCAACTGCGGGAGCAGAAGCGGGCGATGAAGGCGGCGAAGAAGGAGGGTGCGAGCGGTTGAGCGCACTGTTGCGAGCGTTGGCGGGGCTGCTCGGCGAGACCGCGGCGTGGTGCGCCGCGGTCGTCGTGATCGCCGCGGTCGTCTCGCTGGCGGTGATGGCAGCACTCCGTGCGGCTGGCCACCCGGGCACGGTCATCGTCGCGGCCGCGGTCGGCGGCGCGCTCTCGGTGGGGATCGCCGACCGAATCGGTGCCCCCGAGTTGTGGCAGATCGGCCTGAGCGTCAGGCCGGTCGCCGTCGCCTGGGCGGCGGCAGGTGCCGCGATCGCCGCGGCGGTGGTCTGCGTTCGCAATCGTGCACGAGGTTCGTCGTGACGGGAGGGCGCCTCGTCTCGGTCGTGATTCCCACCTACAACAGGGCTGCCCGGCTCCTGCGCGCCGTGGGCTCGGCCCTCGCCCAGACCCATCCCGACGTCGAGGTGGTCGTCGTGGACGACGGATCGACCGACGGCACGCACGACGTGCTGACCGAGCGGATGAGCGGCGACAGCAGAGTCCGCTACCTCGACCGCCCCAACGGGGGTCCGGCAGCCGCCCGCAACACCGGCCTCGATGCCGCACGGGGAGACTACGTGGCATTCCTCGACAGCGACGACGAGTGGCTGCCATGGAAGCTGGAGTTCGAACTGGCATGCCTCGACCGACTCCCCGCCGCCGGCATGGTGTGGACGGACATGCGCGCCGTCGACGGGGATGGACGCATGATCGCCGACCGCTACCTACGGACCATGTACCGCCATTACGCCGACATCCGGCTGGCCTCCGTCTTCTCCGGTGCGATCACCATCCCGGCCGGAGTCGCTGCTGCGTCGCCGTCGGCCAGGGCCTGGCACGGTGACGCCTTCCGGGCGATGCTCGGAGGAAACCTCGTGCACACCTCGACGGTGCTGCTCAGGGCCGGCCGGGCGGCTTCCGTCGGCGGATTCGACGAGGCCCTCACCGTCACCGGTGAGGACTTCGACTTCCACCTTCGTACCTGCCGCCTCGGGCCGGTGGCGTTCGCCGACGTGCCCACGACCATCTACCGGGTCGGCGCCCCCGACCAGCTCACCCTCGACGAGCACATGGTCCCGATGGCAAAGAACTATCTGCGCACCATCACCAAGGCGCTCGCCGATACGGACTTCCTCACCGACCGCGAGCGTCGGGAAGCCCTCGGCACCGCCCATGCCTGGCTCGGCGAGGAGCTGGTCGCCGCCGGGAACCGCGCCGCCGCACAGCCACACCTCAGGGCAGGTCTCCGGGGCCCACGAAAGATCAAGACGGCGGCTCTGCTCGCCATCGCGATGGTCCCGTCGGTCATCGCCGGTCCGCTCCGAGGTCTCCTGGCGTGGATGCGGCGTGTGGTGCGCAGGATCAGCCGAGCTCGGGGTGGAGGTCCGCGATGAGCGCGGCCAGCAACTGGCCGGTCCTCGGACCGAGACCGAGCAGCAGCAGGTCTTCGTAGACAAGCACGGACCGACTCTGGCCGGCCGGCGTCTGGGCGACGCCGGGGATGGCGAGGAACCCTTCGAGGCCGCCCACCCCGTCGAAGCCGCGCTGTGCGGTGATGATCACATCGGGCGCGGCGGCGATCAGCGCCTCCGGCGTGAGGGCGACGAAACCATCGGCGCCGGCCGGCGGTCCCACGTCGACCGCTCCCACCGCTTCGAGGAGGCCGTCGAAGACCGTGTTCGATCCGAGCAGGAGCATCGTGTTCGCCGTCGCGATGTAGAGGACGGCCACCCGGGGATGAGACTGCGCGCCGGCGGCGGTGGCGAGCGCGGCGTCGATCTCTGCCTGGACGCTTGCCGCGAATTGCTCCCCTCCGTCGCCGATGCCGAGGATGCCGGCCACCGCCCTGATCTTGTCGGCCGGAGCCGTGGTGCCCTCGAATCTCGGGAAGATGACCACGGGAACCCCCGCAGCCCGCACCTGATCGATCACCGTCGACGGAGAGGCATCGATGTCGCCGATGACCAGCGTCGGCTCGAGGGTGAGGATCGGCTCGGTGAGCAGGCGGTACTCCACCCCCACCTTCGGCTTGAGACGCATCTCATCTTTGGGGTAGACCGATCCCAGGTCGACGCCGACCAGGTTCGACCCCAAGCCGAGATCCCACACGATCTCGGAGTAATCGCCGCTCAGGGTCACGATCCGCGAAATGTCGGTCACGGTCGTGGTCATGCCGTCGGCGCCGACATAGGTCACCGAGACGCCCGGTGTGGCGACAGGGGCCTGCGTGGAAGACGACGAGGCAGCGGGCGTGCCACCGCAGGAGGCGGAAACAAGGGCGAGACACACCACGAAGGCCGAAGACCGCGACGCCATGCACCGCACGGTATCGGCAACGATCACCGACGCGAAGTCGGCTCGGGGAATCGACCGGGCATCGGCGCGGTTGCCAGGAGGACATGCAATCGTTTCCCGAACTCCTCGAGGCGCCAGACGCCGTCATTGCGGTCGTCGGCGCCACCGATCGCCCGTCGAAGTACGGCAGCATCATCTATCGCGACCTCAAGGCCAAGGGATACCGGGTGCTGGCGGTGAATCCGTTCCGCTCCTCCGTCGACGGCGACCCCTGCTGGCACTCGCTCGCCGACCTCCCCGAGGCCCCGACGATCGTCGACATCGTGGTGCCGCCCGCCCGCACGATCGAGGTGCTCGACCAGTGCGCCGCACTCGGGTATCACAACGTGTGGATCCAACCGGGCGCCGCAGATGACGCCGTACGTGAGCGGGTCGCCGCGATGGGCCTCAACGCCCTCATCGACGCATGCATCATGGTGAGCACCCGACACCGCTGACCGGTCCGCCGCATCCCGATCGATGCCACCTCCCTCCCCTCTGCGCGACACCCGCCCGCCCCACGGCGCCGCCTTCATCCGGATAGCCTCGGGACAATGGGCCCTGGGCACCGACGGCGCCCCGATGGACGATGACCTCGAATGTCGCACACGGAGGACCGATGACCGAAGAAAGCCTCAACATCCACACGATCGCCCGGGCCCAGTACGACCAGGCGCTCGCCTACATCGAGGACATCGAAGCGTGGAACGGTTTCGCCGATTGGCTCATCTCCCCTGAGCGAATCGTGTCGGTCACCCTCCCGGTCGTCATGGACTCGGGGGCCGTACGCACCTTCCGCGGGTATCGGGTGCTCCACAACTCGGTGCGCGGCCCGGGCAAAGGCGGAATCCGCTTCCACCCGTCCGTCGACGAAGACGAGGTGATGGCGCTGGCGACGTGGATGACCTGGAAGTGCGCCCTTGCCGGCATCCCCTTCGGCGGCGCCAAGGGCGGGGTCGCCTGTGATGCCTCCACCCTGTCGACCGATGAGAAGCGCCGGATCACCCGCCGGTACGTGGCCGCCCTCGGCGACAACATCGGCCCCTACACCGATGTACCCGCACCGGATCTCTACACCGACTCCCACACGATGGCCTGGATCTACGACACCTACACGATGATGCACCCCGGGATCAACACGCTCCCGGTGGTGACCGGCAAGCCCCTCGACATCGGGGGCATCGTCGGGCGGTCGACCGCAACAGCACGCGGGGTGTACTTCTGCACCGAGCACTTCCTCTCCCTCGGCGGCCTCCCCGGGCTGGCCGGGGTGGAAGGGTCCACGGTCGCCATCCAGGGGTTCGGCAACGCCGGGAGGCACGCGGCCACGATCTTCCGGGACAACGGGGCCACGGTGGTCGCGGTGAGCGACACGAAGGGCACCGCCTACGCCGCCGCCGGTCTCGACGTCGAGGCGGTGGCAGCTCACAAGGACGCCGCCGGCTCGGTGATCGGCGCCCCCGGGACCACGACGCTGTCGCCAACCGACGTGCTCGAGCTCGAATGCGACATCCTCATCCCCGCTGCCATCGAGACCCAGATCACCTCTGTCAACGCCGCCCGCGTCAAGGCCCGGCTGGTGGCCGAGGCCGCCAACGGACCAACGACGCCGGCGGCCGACGCGATCCTCGCCACGCGAGGCATCCCGGTGCTTCCCGACATCCTGGCGAACGCAGGAGGGGTCATCGTCTCCTACTTCGAGTGGGTGCAGAATCTGCAGAACGAGGAGTGGGACGAAGACCGCGTGGACGCCTCACTGCGGCGAAAGATGTACCGCTCCACCGAAGCGGTGATCGCCAAGCGGTCCGCCCTCCTCGCGGACCTGAAGCAGAGCCAGAAGCGCTGGGCGAAAAGGCATCCCGACACACCCCCGCTGCGGGAGCCCGACTTCCGGGTGGCGGCAACGGCGGTGGCGGTGTCGCGTACCAGGGCGACGGCGGTCGAACGCGGCGTCTGGCCATAGACCGCCACACCCCATGCCGACGACCCCTCAGCCGACGGGAAGCCGGTCGAAGATCGCCTGACGAATCCTCGGTCGTCGGCCGGCGTCCTCGGCGCGGTCGAGCGACTCGGTGAGGCGTCTCGCCAGATTGACCCCGACCCATCGCAACGGCTCCGGCTCCCAGCGCCGAGACCGGTGCCCCACCCAGGGGAGGCGAACGAGGTCGGTGTCCCGGTGGAGCACGAGGTCGCGCACGGTGCGCCCGGCGAGGTTCGCCAGCGCCACTCCTTGGCCCACATAACCTCCGACCACGGCAGTGGCGCCGTCGAAGAGGATCGAGGGCTGCCAGTCGCGGGCTATGGCGAGCGGACCTCCCCAGGGGCCCTCGAACCGCACCCCACCGAGGACGGGGAACAGGTCCACCAGCGTCTGGCGAAGGAACGCAGAGGTTCCCTCATCGAAGTCGAAGCCGGGCTCCACCGCGGATCGGTAGTGGTACGGGGCACCGCGGCCGCCGAATGCGATCCGATCGTCGTCGGTTCGCTGCCCGTAGATGATCAGGTGTCGGCCGTCGGAAAACGTCTCCCGCCTTGCCAGGCCGATCTCGTCCCACACCGTCGCCGGCAGGGGCTCGGTGACCACCATCAGGGAGTACACCGGGATGATGTCGCGCCGTCTCCCCGGAAGCGACGTGCGATACGCCTCGACCGCTTCGACCACGACTGGCGCCATCACCCTGCCGCCTGCGGTCCGTATTCCACCCGGCACGGGAGTGCCCGGCGTCTGTTCGTAAATGGTCACTCCCGCTCTCTGAGCCGCCTCTGCGAGGCCCGCGACCAATCGAGCGGGGTCGACGGCGGCGCAATGGGGCGTGAAGGTCGCCCCGTGCAGCCTCGAGGTGGAGATCACCCGGCGCGCCTCGTCGGGTTCCATCCAACGAAGGTCGGTGTCATCGAACCCTGCGGCGTGCTCCGCAGCCACCGACTCCTCGAGCCGCTCCACCTGGGACGGGCGGGTCGCCGCCACCACGGAGCCCCCGATCGTCCATCCGCAGTCGATCCCCTCGGCGGCGATCACGCGCTCCATCTCACCGAGGGTGGCGATCATCTCCCGATAGGTCGCCGCCGCCCCGGGTCGGGTGGCGGGGTCGGCGAGGAGCCGGTCGATGCCGGCGATCTTCGCCGAGGCCCAACCGCCGTTCCGACCCGACGCACCAAAGCCCACGCGCTCTCGCTCCACCACCGCGACCCGGACCGACGGATCGGCCTTTGCCAGGTAGTAGGCCGTCCACAGGCCCGTGTAGCCGGCTCCGAGCACACAGACGTCCACGTCGACATCCGCCGACACCGCGGGGCGTGCGAGACGGGGGCCGAGTCGGGAGAGCCAGAACGAGGGTTCCTGCATCGGGCGCATACCACCACGCTCGGCGACCCGAGTCCAACCAGGAGGCGCCCCAGCACCGGCCGCTCAGATGTCGAGCACCCGAGCGAGCCAGGCCCGGAAGGCGGGGGCGAGATCCTCGCGAGCGAGGCCCACCGCCGCAGTGGCCTCGAGCAAGCCGGCGGGCACCCCGATGTCGAGCAGCGACTCACCCACCACCAGGCCGAGGGCACCACCGTGGATGGCGAGGCGGTTGATGGCATCGGTGAGCTGGATCTCGGCTCCATGACCGGGGTCGATGGCCGTCAGCGCGGTGAAGATCTCGGGCGGGAACACGTAGCGCCCGACCAGCCCCAGGTTGGATGGAGCGTTGTCCGCGCCGGGCTTCTCGACGGCGCCAACCACCTCGACCAGGTCGCCGGACTTCTCGCCCACGGCGACGATCCCGTACCGGTCGAGCAACTCGCCGGCGACCTCCTGGACCGCCACCAGCGTCCTCCCGTCGAAGGCCTCGACCATCCTTCGGGCGAACGATGCTCCCGGGACGGGGAACATGTCCGACAACATGCACAGAAACGGTCGATCGCCGACGACTTCGGCCGCCCGGAGCACCGCATCACCGAGGCCGTGTGGGTGATCCTGGAGCACGCGATGAAACGTGACGTCTTGCAGCCCCGGAATCGGCTCACCCTCGAGGAAATGCCGGAGCACCGGATCGCCGGGGCGGTCGTCCAGCACGAGGACCACCTCCGACACTCCGGCGGAGACGGCCTCCTCGACGACGTATTGGATCACCGGACGATCGATCACCGGGATCATCGGCTTGGGCAGGATGCGCGTCGCCGGGCGCATCCTGGTTCCGGATCCGGCGCACGGGATGACGGCGACGTCGATGTTCATGCGGCCCACCACGGTACCCGCCGACCCGGCGGGACCCCAGATCGACCCGCCGCCGCGACGTGGTGGCCGCCCTGCGGGGACCGGACGCCTGGTCGGCAATCGAGCTCAAGGCGGGGTGCGAGTCCGAGGGCCCGCTCGTAGGATCAGACCGTCCGGACACACCCGGGTTACGGGCGGGATGCGCCGATACCCACTCACGAAGGCCAGGGTTGGGACCACCATGCACGACCGAGGTTTCCGCGGCGGTCGGGTGACCGGCCTCCTGTTGGTGCTGGCGCTCGCCCTGCCCGCAGCTTCACCAGCCGGAGCGGCCCCAAGAGACGACTCCCGCGAATCGGTCCCGTCCTTCAACGAGTCGCCGGGGTGCAACGACCTCGACGGGATCCGGGGGCCCCTCGCCTCCCATGTCGGTGTCCTTGGTCCTGCAGAGCCTCTGTACGGGCCGTGGGCCGACTACTACGGGCGCACCATCCGCGACGTGATGGACCAACTCGTGCTCGTGCACCTGCCCGGTCTGAGCAAGGACCTCTACCTCCACGATCGGGTGCTGCCTGCGTTCAATCAGGTCCTCGCCAACCTTGCGGTTGCCGCGTCGAAGGGCAGGACGTACGACATCCGGTGGGACACGTGGTCATTCAATCGCTCGACCATCCCACCCACCCGCAAGGTCTCCTTCCATGCCGTCGGGGCGGCCATCGACGTCAACTCGACTACAAACCCGTACTCGGCCGCCAATGTGCTGATCACCGACTTCCCCGCCTGGTTCGTGAAGGCGTGGACCGACGCCGGATGGTGTTGGGGAGGCGACTGGCAGGACATCAAGGACGCGATGCATTTCTCGTGGAAGGGCCCCCTCTTCACGCCCGGCACCCCCGTCTGGCCACCTCAGCCCCCACTCGTGGCGATGGCGCGCTTCACCGACCAGACGAAACTGCGGGTGGGTCTCACGCCGAGGCCCGCCTACCCCGAAATCCTCGCCGATGTCGACCGCGACGGCGCCGTGGACGTCGCCCGTCTCGAGCCGTTCACGGCGGACGGGCAGATCGGCATCCGGATCGCTCAGGCACGGCACGACTACGAGACCTGTTCACTGGCGGCGGTGACGGCGACACCGCCGATCAACCCCTCCCGCACCGCTGCGCTCGCCGACCTCAGTGGAGACGGCCGACCCGATCTCCTCTACGCAAATGCGATCGGGCGCGCGCTCTCGTTCGAGATGTTCACCCTCGAGGACGGCGCGCTCATGCCGCGCTCCCTGGTGACCACGGGAGTCCAGCCGCTCCCCGGGGATCGCTACCTCTTCGATGACTACGACCGCGACGGACGCACGGACCTCTGGGTCATCCGCGCCGGAAACCCTGCGCACCTCGACGTGTGGAAAGGCCCCGGTTTCACCGACCGGCAGGTCGACACCGACCTCGGCGTGCCCACGGTCGGTGAGCAGTTCGCCCTCGGGGACCGTGACTTCGACGGCCTCACCGACGTCTACGCCCTCTCAGGCGCCGGCGTGATCACAATCCACCGGGCAGCGCGTGGCTTTGCCCCGTCCGCGGGCATCGCCACCGGTGCGGTACCCCGGGACGAGACCTTCTTCGTCGACGACCTCGACGGGGACGGCCACCCCGACGCTTTCCTGATCGCGCCCGACGGGGCGACCCGGATGTTCCGAGGCGGCGCATCCACTCACGACCCCGGCACCTGGTTCGTGTACACGGCCGAACAGTGGACGCCGGAGGACGGTTGCGCCCCGAGCACGCCCACACCCGTGATTTACGCCGCAACTGCAGGCACGGCGACGGTGGTCGCAGTCCGTGACGGCAATCACACCATCATCGAGCGGTTCGACGGCACCGACCGGGCGTGGAGGCGCCGCCACAAGGGACGTCCTTCTGACGTGATGATCATCCCCGACACATACCCGACGGCCGCTGCGCTCGTGGTCCGCCCGGGCAAGAATCGCCTGATCCTGTTCGACCTCGCCACCGGCCACGAGATCGGAGCACTCGGTTTCGGTTCTCGGGTGGTCCTGGATGCCGAGCCGTATGGAAACTCAGGGGCCGCCGTCCTCTTCGGCGGGCACCCGGGCTCGACGTCACGAGTTCTGGTGCGGTCGTTGTCGGGAGTCCGATTTGCCGTGGTGTTCGCGGATCTCGCTCCACTCGATCTCGCCGTTGGCAGCGACGGGTTCGCCGTCCTCGGGCGCAGTCCGGGCGGAGGCGGGCGCATCGAGGTGAGGGCTGCCGACGGGACGGTCCTGGCCGCAACCGATTTGGATCCCGGTCTCGAGCCGGTCGGCTTGAGCGCCCGCGAGGCAGGATACCTGGTGGTCGCCCGGCACGGAGACACGCTCGTCGTGCTCACCCTCGACGGACGACTCGTTCGGACGGCGACCATGACCGTGCCCGACACGGGGAAGGCCGCGGTCGCCCCGACTGCCGATGGGTTCGCCGTAGCCCGACGGCAGCTCTCCACCGGAGCGGTGCTGGTGGAGGTCAGGGACCCCCGAGGAAGGGTCCTGCGCTCGGCCCGGCTCGCCGATTCATACGACCCGCTCACGGTGTCTGCAGGTGACATCCTCGCCATCGCGCTCCAGCGATTCGGGGATGGGGCAGCGATGCTCAGCCTCTACGACGCGCTCGGATCGCTTCCTCCGGACTCACGCCCGCTCCCCTGAGAGGCGAGAGCGCCACACGGTCTGAACGCGACGAGAGGGCGGAAGAACCCGCCCTCCCGCGCTAGCTCTGACGGAGCTACTTCTTCTTGGCGCCCTTCTTGGCCGCGGGCTTCTTGGCCGCGGCCTTCTTGGCGGGCTTCTTGGCAGTCGCCATGTCGTTCCTCTCGTGGACCCCCCAGAGCGGGGAGTGCGTTTCACTCGCCTGGGCGAGTGCTGTCCAACCGACCGGTGAATTACACCAGTGCGGTATTGCGAATTTCTACCGCGAACTCGGCTGCCCGTCCCTGTCACACGCTGGCAGGGTCGTGCCAGAAAGGCGACACGCTCCTGCTGCGTGTTGGCGGGAACCGCGAGCCCCCGCTCAGTGTCCATGGCCTCCACGGTCTCCCTCGACCCACGGCGGGAAGGCGCATGCCATGGCGTGACTCTGACCCGCTCATCAGTATGCTCCACGCGATATGGGAAATACCGTCGCGGTGGTCGAAACAGCCGTCTCCTTTCGCCGCGGAGTCGAGGCGGCGCTCGAGCTGTCCGGTTTTCAACCCGTCGACGCGGGCTCAGAGCCCGCGGCGGTGCTCGTCACGTTGCGGTCGGACGAGGGTTGCGCAGCCGTCGAGCGTTTCTCATCTGCTGGAGCAACCGTCGTCGCGCTCCTTCCCGACCCGACCCCCTCCGAGCACGCACACGCACTGGGCCACGGAGCGACCGGCACCGTCGATTGGCACGCAGAACCCGAGGAAATCGTTGCGGTATTGCGGGTCGCGCTCGAAGGACGCACCCGGCTGCCGGTGGCGATCGTTCGGGCGCTCGCAGGTGAGTGGCCGGGGGCCCATGCCCTGCGACCTGAATTCAACGAGGAGGAGATCGAGTGGATCGCCGACCTCGCCAGGGGCACCGCGGTGGCGCGTCTCGCAGATGACACCGGGTATTCGGAACGCGCCATGTTTCGTCGGCTCCACGACATCTACACGCGCCTCGGCGTGGGCAACCGGGCAGAGGCAATCGTGGCGGCCGAGCGGTTGGGGCTCCTCGACCCGCCGAATGCCTAGGAGCGGCGCCGCTGAGCCCACACGGTGAGGCCCATCAAACCGACGGCGAGGACGAACAGCCCGGTGGCGAACACGTTCACCTGTGGCGGTACCCCGACACGAGCCGCTCCCCAGATGTACAGCGGGAACGTCACCACTTGGCCCGAATTGAAGTTGGTGATGATGAAATCGTCGAACGACAGCGCGAAGCCGAGCAGGAACGCCGCGAACACCCCCGGCATGATCATCGGCAGCGTCACCTTGCGGAACGTGGTCCACTCGTCGGCGTAGAGATCCATCGCCGCCTCTTCGAGGTGCCGGTCGAAACCGGCAAGGCGCGCCTTCACGGTGACCACGACGAACGAGATGATGAACAGGATGTGGGCGATCACGATCGTGACCAGTCCGGTCTGGATCTTGAACGTGAGGAACAGCGCCAGAAGCGACGATCCCATGACCACTTCGGGAGTGGCCATCGGCAGGAAGATGAAGATGTTCGTGGCGGCGCGACCCTTGTAGCGATACCGGATGAGAGCAAGCGCGATGAGCGTCCCCAGGATCGTCGCCACGAGCGACGAGATCACGGCGATGCGAAGACTGGTGAGGAATGCCTCGAATAGCCCGGGGACCCCGAACGCCTGCTTCCAGTACTTCATGGTGAACCCGCTCCACACGAAGTTGAACTTGCCGTTCTTGTCGTTGAACGAAAACAGGATCACGATCACAACCGGGAGCAGCAGGTACGCCAGTGCCAAGGTGGCGTAGGCCGTGATGAGATGGCGCCGAACCGACTCGGCGAAACGGCTCGTTCTACGCACGGTGGGTGGCGCCGCGGTCATGCGACCAGGTCCTCGGTGCCGGTGAACCGGATGTACGGGATGATCATCGCCAGGATCGCCAACATCAGCGTGAACGACAATGCGGCAGCAACCGGGTAGTCGAGCACGAGGAGGAACCTGCTCTGGATGACATTGCCGATCATCGACTGCTGCGGGGTCCCGAGCAGTTGGGCGTTGACATAGTCCCCGGCCGCCGGGATCAGCGTCAAGAGTGTCCCCGCCACCACGCCCGGCATCGAAAGTGGGAACGTCACCTTGCGGAACGCCGTCCTCGGGTTGGCATAGAGATCCTCGGCCGCCTCGATCATGGCCGGGTCGATCTTCTCCAGAGACACGTACAACGGCAGTGTCATGAACGGCAGGAAGTTGTAGGCGATGCCTGCGACGACGGCGGTGCCGGTGGCGAGGAGCCGGCCATTCGGTGCGACCAGATGGATCGCCTTGAGGGCATCGACCACGAACCCGTCGTCGGCGAGGATGATCTTCCAGGCGAGGGTGCGCAGGAGGAAGGGGAAGAGGAACGGCATGATCACCAGGACGAGGAGCAGGTTCTTGAAACGGCCGCCTCTGAAGGCGATGAAGTACGCCAGCGGGTAGGCGATCACGAACGTGATGACCGTGGCGAGCCCGGCGTAGAGGATCGACCGGATGAACTGGGCAGAGAAGTCGGTGACGCTGGCTCCGTAGTTGGAGAACTGCCACGAGAAGGTGTAGCCCTCGGCGAAGGACCCCCCCTTGAGAGACGTGCCGGCGAGCTGCAGCATCGGCAGGATGTAGAAGAAGATCAGCCAGAGGCCGCCGGGCAGGAGCAGCAAGTACGGCACCCGCCGTCGCCGCCGTTCCGCCAGCGCCGCGGCCTGCGACTGCTCGCTCGTCGTCTCGGTCACCGCACCACGAAGGTGTGCTCGGGCTCCCAGGCGAGCATGATCGGCTCGCCGCGAGCGAAGCTCACGCCGCCGCGGTTCTGTTGCACGGCGGCCATCGAGGAACCAAGCTCGGTGTCGATCAGGTACTGGGTGCTCACCCCGATGAAGGACACGTCGACGACGGTGCCCGCAAGCACATTGATCGCGGTCTTCTCGCCCGCTCGGTGCACGCCAAGCTTCTCCGGCCGTACCCCGATCTTCACCGATCCTGCACCCGCCGGGATGCGATTCGGGCCGACCTGCACTCGATGGCCTTCCACCGCCAACTCACCGCGGGCGGCATCCACCACCGTGGCGTCGACGAGATTGGACGACCCGAGGAACGATGCAACGAAGATGGACTGTGGGTCCTCGTAGATCTCGTGCGGTGTTCCCAGCCGCTCGATGTGGCCGCCGCTCATCACGGCGATCGAATCGGCCATGGTCATGGCCTCCTCCTGATCGTGCGTCACGTGGATGAATGTGATGCCGACCTCGAGCTGGATCCGCTTGAGCTCGATCTGCATCTCCTTGCGCAGCTTGAGATCCAGCGCTCCGAGCGGCTCGTCGAGGAGTAGGACGCGGGGGTGGTTGATGAGGGCTCGTGCCAGGGCGATGCGCTGCTGCTGTCCGCCGGAGAGCTGCCCGGGCCGACGCTTCTCCATTCCGGTGAGTTGGACGAGTTCCATCGTCTGGCCCACTCGACGCTTCACGTCGGCATCGTCCACCTTCTTGCGGCGAAGCCCGAAGGCCACGTTCTCGAAGATCGAAAGGTGCGGGAAGAGCGCGTAGCTCTGGAATACGGTGTTGACCGGTCGGGCGTAGGGCTTGCGTCCTGTCACGTCCTCACCGTGCAGCAGGATCGTGCCCTCGGTCGGCTCCTCGAATCCGCCGATCATGCGGAGCGTCGTGGTCTTGCCGCAACCGGATGGGCCCAGCAAGGCGAAGAAGCGGTTCTCGTCGACGATGAGGTCGAGACCGTCGACGGCCACCACCTCCCCGAACCGTTTCGTCACCCGCTTCAACTCGACGGCAGAGGGCTCGCCGGTCCCCCCGGCGAGCCCTCTCACAGCACCCTTCGTGCTCACGCCCCGATCGTCTCCGAGAACATCGCATCGAACTGCTCGCGCTCGTCCGCAGGCAGTGCCCGGAAGATGTGGGTCTGCGCCAGGTCGGCGTCGGTGGGGAAGATCAACGGATCCTCCGCCAAGGCCGCCAGATCGGCATCACCGAGATCCGTCCCCATCTGCCGCATGGCCTCCTGGGCACCCTGCACCGGGCAGATGTAGTTGACGTACGACTCGATCTTGGCCGCGTGCTCAGGGTCGTAGACGTAGTTCATGAATGTCTCGGCCGCAGCCTTGTTGGCCGCACCCTTGGGGATCAGCATGTTGTCCGACCACAACATGAGGCCCTCGTCGGGGACGAGGAACCGCAGGTCGGGGTTGTCCGCCTGGAGCTGGATCACGTCGCCCGACCAGGCGAAGGCCACCCACACGTTGCCGTTGAGCAGATCCTCGCCGTAGTCGTTGCCGGTGAACCGCCGGATGTGCCCGTTGGCGACGTACTGGCGGATCTTGTCGTTCGCCGCCTGGGCGTCGTCCAGTCTCGCCGTCGCCGGCTCGAGCCCCATCCCCAGCATCACCAGGCCGATCGTGTCGTTGGCTTCGCTCAGCATCGTGACCCGTCCCGAGAAGGCGGGGTCGAAGATGTCGTTGATCGAGGTCAACTCGCGTCCCGTGTTGGCAGGGTCGTAGGCGAGAGCGGTCAGACCGGATTGCCACGGCAGGGTGTAGTCGCGAGTTGGGTCGAATGATGG
>DATECY010000006.1:0-9106 GCA_035286665.1 Acidimicrobiia bacterium | reverse complement strand
CTCACCGCACCCGCAACCGCAGCTTCGCCTGAGGGTGCACCCAGTGGGGCATCGGCTCGGCGGTGAACCCGTGGGACGCCGCCAGGTCGACGAGCATCTGCGCCGGGTAGAACCAGTCCTCCCGCAGCGTGCCCCAGTAGGTCTCATCGGCGCTCTCGTTGTAGGTGAAGTCGAAGAACCCCTCGGGGTGGATCACCCGGCGCACGCCGTCGAAAGCGGCTTCGACCACCTCCACCGGCGAGTGGGAGAACACGCTGTGGGCGTGCACCACGTCGAAGCAGGCATCGGGAAGCGCCGCGAACGCCATGTCGGCCACCACGAAGAGATAGGGCCGCTTCGCCTGGAGTCCCCGCTCGGCGAGAGTCTCCTCGGCGGCGATCAGGATCTCGGGCGAGATGTCGACTCCGGTGTAGGCACCGACACCGAGGAACTCGATGAAGCGCCACCCGGCGCGCAGGTTCCCGCACCCGATCTCCAGCATCCGATGGTGCGGCTCGAGCCCGTGGTCGACGAGGTATCGGAACTGCCGCTCGCCCAGTTGCAACCACGCCGCCGGGTCGGCGGTGCCGACGGCACCGCGTGCTGTCTTGTGGGCGACGTCGTCGGCCATCACCCGGCGGTAGAAGGCGAGGTGGTCGGTGCGGGCGGCGTCGGTGGAGAGACGCCGGTTGCGCAGGATGCGGCGTAGGTAGCCCCAGGCCAGTGACGGATGGCGGACCGCCTTGCCGATCTTGCCGATCACTCCGGTCCGTCGCTTCGCCGCCATCACCCGAGCGTACGCTTGTCGGGAACCGGAACGCTCTCCCCGAACATCCGATGGACACGACCGACAACGGGAGGCCCGCCGATGAAGTTTCGTACCCGACTGCTCGCCCTGGCGGCCGTGCTGATGATCGTGGGCACGGCCTGTTCCACAGACGACGCCACGTCGACCACCTCGGCGGGCGGCTTCGACGCCTACGAAGTCGCCACCACCGCGGCCACGACGACCACCATGTCGGGAGCGGCCCTCTCGGGGGCGGCCGAAGGTGACGAGACCGCCGACCCGACCAATGCGGCACCGTTGGAGTCGGCCCCTACGCCCGCGGAGCTGGGCCGCTCGATCGTCTACACCGCCACCATCGAGATCGAGGTGGCCGACGTGATCGCCGCCGGGAACGCCGCCCAGCAGGCTGTCGCCCCCCTCGGTGGCCTGCTCTTCGGCCAGGAGACCACCACCGGGCCCAACGCCCGCTCCATCCTCACCATCAAGGTTCGCCCCGAGGACTTCCAGGAGGCGCTTGGCCGGCTCGCCGGCATCGGCACCCTCGTCAACCAGTCGGTGAGCGCCAGCGACGTCACCGAGCGGGTGGTCGACCTGCAGAGCCGCATCATCACCGCCGAGGCGAGCGTGGAGCGCCTCCGCACCTTCCTCTCCCAGGCGACCGTTCTCAAGGACGTCGCCTCGCTCGAAGCAGAGTTGCTCCAGCGGGAAACCGATCTCGAGCTCTTGCGCGGCCAGTTGCGCACCATCGAGACCGCGGTCTCTCTCGCAACGATCATTCTCGTGCTCACCGAGCCCACCCCGGAACCAATGCTCGAAGTGGTGCAGACCGCGTACCTCGGTCACGACGACGGCCAGGCATGCCCCGGGTCCGGTGAGATCACGTTCGATGAGGGCGACCTGGTGACGTTCTGCTACGAGATCACCAACGTCGGCGACACCTCGCTGGCCGACCTGGACGTCAGGGACAGCGGCGTCGGCGCCAAGTCGGGCGAGTTCCTCGTGGTCGACGGCGACCTCGCCGCCGTCCTCGCGCCCGAAGATCGTCTCATCCTCGCCTTCGAGACCACAGCGACACCCGGCGAGTACCCCTCGCCCTCGGTGACCGCCTCGGCGGTCGATGCGGACGGCACCGCGCTGAGGGTGGCCGTGGCCACCACCACCGACCTCGGCTCGCTCTCCGTGGAGCGCGACACCTCGCTCCCCGGGTTCACCGATGCGCTGAAGGCGTCGTGGCACGGCGTGCAACGAGTGTTCGGCGTGGCCGTGGTCATCGCCGGCGCGATCGTCCCGTTCCTGTGGCTGCCGCTGCTGCTCGGGCTCCTCGCCATCTGGCTGCGCCGCCGCACCACCAAGGCAGCGAAGCCAGAGCCTCAGGACTGATCAGGTGAGGGTGGTGAGGCCCACGATCGAACGCCATCCGTTCGACCCACGGATCGACCGACCCGAAGCGCGCGCTCAGTTGGCGTACACCAGCGACTGCGCATGCGCCCAGCGCGACGCTGCCAACCCGTAGTGCTCCCCCGCCTCCTCGTAGTCGCCCTGTTCGAGGGCATCGAGGCTGGCGGCGATGTCTGCGGCGGACTCGTCGATCGCCAACTCGGCCCGGGTGAAGAGCGACGCCACACTCCCGTAGTCGAGTTCGATGACGGCATCGATCGGGAACCGCTCCAACCACTCCTCCAGGTCCACCACCTGCTCGACGATCGACTCGTCGAACCCGGCCTCCTCGAGGATGCCTGCGGAGCGTTGCACCCGACGCAGCGCATCGCGTAGCGGTGTGCGGTAGCGAATGGTCAGGACGTCGCCTTCGTCCATGAGCATCCGCTCGATGGGGTCGAAGAGCGAGAACCACCGCAGCGGAACGAAGAACGGGGACGTGAGGATGTGGCTGCGCGCCCCGGGCAGGCGACGTTGTATCTTCTCCAACTCCCCGGCGGCGCGATCGGCCGTGGCCTTGGGGACCAGCAGCGAGGCGGTCGGGCCCTGGTACGCATGATGGAACGCCATGAGCCCTTCGAGCATTCGGAGGCGGGGAAAGCGCGGGCACACGTAGCGCCGCCCGGCGTGCTCGAGGACGAAGGCGTCGTCACGGGGCGATTCCTCGCTGAGGCCGAACTCGCCCCGGCGCATCACCCGACGCGTCGACACTGCTCCCTCGGCGACGTGGACGAGCGGCTCGGGCATCCTCGTCTCGGGCAGGTAGACCCTCAGGTAGGAGGCGCGTGCCATGTGCCGATGGTACCGATCTGTGGTGGCATGTTCCCCGGACCGCCTCTCAGGCCCGGGGCTAGACTCGCCTTCATCCTCGAAAGGAGCCGCAGTTGGGGGTATTCGACGCGATTGGTGATCGCGGCCACGAGGAGGTCGTATTCGGATCCGACCCCGCCTCGGGCCTCAAGTCCATCATTGCCATCCACTCCACGGCACTCGGTCCCGCCCTCGGCGGGACTCGCTTTTTCCCGTACGGATCCGACGACGAGGCCCTCGAAGACGTCCTTCGCCTCGCCAAGGCGATGGCCCTCAAGGCGGCGGCGGCGGGCCTCGACCTGGGTGGCGGCAAGGCCGTCATCATCGGCGACTCGCGCAAGATGAAGTCCGAGCGCCTGTGGCGCGCCTACGGGCGCGTCGTCGACTCGCTCCGGGGCCGCTACATCACCGCCGAGGACGTCGGCACCGACGCCAACGACATGGAGATGATCCGGCGGGAAACTCGTTGGGTCGTAGGCGTGCCGGTCGAGGAAGGTGGCTCCGGCGACCCGTCTCCGGCCACCGCCCGCGGCCTCATCGCCGCCACCCGGGCCGTCTTGCGGTTCATGCACGGGTCCGAAGACATGTCCGGCCGCACGGTCGCCGTGCTCGGCGTCGGCAAGGTCGGCTCCGATCTGGTCCGCCGGTTCATCGAGGCCGGGGCCAAGGTCACCGTCGCCGACGTCTACCCCCCTGCCATCGAACGAGCCACCCAGGCATTCAAAGTCGACGTGGTGTCCGCCGAGGACATCGTCGACGTCGAGTGCGACGTGTTCGCCCCCTGCTCCATGGGCGGGACGTTCGACGAGACCACCATCCCCCGCCTTCGCTGCGAGGCGATCGTCGGCTCGGCCAACAACCAGCTCTCCACACCCGAGGACGCCGAACGGATCGCCGAGCGGGACATCCTCTACGCTCCTGACTTCGTCGTGAACGGCGGCGGGCTCATCAACGTCTCCGAGGAGCTGCGCGGCTACACGGCGGAGAAGGCTGCGGCACACGTCGACAAGGTGTACGACAACACGATGCGGGTACTCGAGGCGGCGCGGGAGCGGGGGGTCACCCCCAACGTGGCGGCCGTGGACCTCGCCGAGGAACGCATCAGAGACATCGGCAACCTCAGGCTGTTCCGCCGCAGCGGCGACGACAGGAACTGAGAGGGGAGGCCTCCGTGGCGATCGGTATCGACCCGATCCAAAACCATCTCGATCTCGGGATCAGCGACGACGTGCTCCTCGAGATGTATCGGACGATGGTGCTCGCCCGCCGCGTCGACGACCGCATGTGGGCGCTCAACCGCCAGGGAAGGGCACCGTTCGTGGTGTCGTCCTCGGGTCATGAGGCGACCCAGGTGGGCAGCGCCGCCGCGCTCGACAAGCGCTACGACTGGGCCCTCCCCTACTACCGCGACGTCGGGGTCGCCCTCGGGATGGGACTCTCGCTGGTGGACCTGTTCCTCGGTGTGTTCTCCAAGGAGAGCGATCCGAACAGCGGCGGGCGCCAGATGCCCAACCACTGGTCGCACCCCGCGCTGCGCATCTTCAGCCATTCCTCTCCGATCGCCACCCAGTTCCCTCACGCCGCGGGCATCGCGTACGAGTTGAAGCGGCGCGGCGACCCCGGCGTCGTCATGGTGTGGGGCGGGGAGGGGTCGACTGCAGAGGGCGACTTCCACGAGGCGCTCAACCTCGCGGGCACCCGCGACCTGCCGGTGGTCTTCGTCATCGAGAACAACGAGTACGCGATCTCGGTACCGCTCATCCATGAAGTCGCCGGCGACCTGACCGAACGCGCTCGCGGGTACGGCATGCACTCGGAGGCCGTGGACGGCAACGACCTCCTCGAGGTGTACCGAGCATCGTCCGAAGCGGTCGCCCGGGCCCGCGCCGGCGGTGGTCCCTCCTTCGTCGAGTGCAGGACCTACCGCCACTATGCCCACACCTCTGAAGACGACGACAAGTACCGCCCGGTGGCGGAGATCGAGATGTGGCGCAAGCGCGACCCGATCGCCAACCTCCGCCAATACCTCATCGAGAGCCGCCTCCTCGACCAGGACGAAGAGGTTGCCATCGACACCGAGGCGGTGGAGACGGTGAGCGCCGCGGTGAAGGTCGCCGAGGCTGCCCCGGACCCGACCGACCCGATGGCCTACGTGTATGCCCGGCCGATCGAGAACGTGGTCCCCGTCGAAGCGGTCGCCGCCGCGGTGCCCGGCGAAGAGATGAACATGGTCACGGCTATCAACAAGGCGCTCCACGAGATCATGGCGGCGTTTCCCCAGACGCTGATGTTCGGCCAGGACGTCGCCGACCCCAAAGGCGGCGTCTTCAAACACGCCGTGGGCCTCACCGACGCCTTCGGCGCCGACCGCTGCTTCAACACCCCGATCGCCGAGTCGTCGATCGTGGGCGCCGCGATCGGGATGGGGGCCGCCGGAGCGTGGCCGATCGCTGAGATCCAGTTCGCCGACTACATCCACCCGGCGTTCAACCAGATCGTGTCCGAGGCGGCCCGCCTGCACTACCGCTCCGGTGGCGGCTGGACCTGCCCCATCGTCATCCGCACCCCGTACGGCGGCGGGGTGCACGGGGCGCTCTATCACAGCCAATCGGTCGAGGCCTTTTACGCCCACGTCCCCGGACTCAAGGTGGTGGTCCCATCCACCCCTGCCGACGCCAAGGGCCTGCTGTGGTCGGCGGTCGAGGACCCCGACCCGGTATTGGTCCTCGAACCGAAGAAGCTGTACCGACTCGTCAAGGGATCGGTGCCCGCTGGCCCACACCGCGTTCCGATCGGCACTGCGGCGCTGCGCCGCACCGGAAGCGACCTGACGATCATCGCCTACGGGGCGATGTCGCACTTCGCCATCGAAGCGTCGGACCGTCTCGCCGAGGAGGGGATCGGCGCCGAGGTGCTCGACCTGCGCACCCTCCGCCCGCTCGACTGGGTGTCGGTGGAAGCGGCGGTGCAACGGACGTCGAAGGTGCTCATCGTCTACGAGGACAACGAGTTCGGTGGATACGGTGCCGAGGTGTCGGCACAGATCGCCGAGAAGACCTTCGAATGGCTCGACGCCCCGGTCCGCCGGTACGCCGCGCCTGAGGTACCCGCCTTCCCCTACTCGTCGTCCCTCGAAGACCAGGTCTACCCGTCGGTGGAGGGGATCATGCACCACGCCAGGCTGCTCGCGGCGTACTGATCGGTCAGTTCGTGGTTCGTGGTTAGAGGGGGCCCGTCTCTCCCCCCGGAGGGGGGAGTCCGGCGAAGCCGGGAGGGGGGCAGCCCGGCACCTCACTCGCGCAGATCCTCGACGACAGCCCTGATCGTCTCGAATACATCGTCGAGGTGCTTCGCCACCATCTCGTTGTCGAACCGCAGAACAGTGAACCCCCGACCCTGCAGGTATTCGGTCCGCACCGTCTCATCGGCCCGTTCGTGACTCAGGCCGTCGATCTCGACGACCAGGCGCGGCGACAGGCACGCGAAGTCCGCGATGAACGGCCCGATCGGAGTCTGTCGTCGGAAGCGAGCGCCGGTGGCCTTCCCCCGGATCGCCTCCCACACCCTCGCCTCGGAGATGGTCATCGACCTGCGGAACCCGGCGGCTCGGGCCGCGGCACGTCGCGTGTGCGAGGGACGTCCGATCCTGCAACCATGCGCCCACGCGTCGAGCCGGTCAAGAGCCCCGCACCCACGCTCCCGGGTTACCCCCTCCGTCGCCTCGCTTCGCGAGGCGCCACCTTCCCCTCCGGGTGAGGAAACAGGCGCCTCTCCCGCTCCGCCACACCGATACCCTCATGCAGCATGCCCCTCACCGTCCGCATCGGCAGACCCGGTGATCTCCTCTCGATCGCCGAGTGGACACGCGCCACCTTCGACTGGGGCGACTACGTGGCGGAGGTGTTCGAGGAGTGGCTCGCCGATCCGGCCGGGACGGTGGTCGTGGCCGAACTCGATGGATCGCCGGTGGCGATGGGGCGAGTCGCCATGGTCGGACCCACCGAAGCATGGGCTCAGGGGATGCGAGTCCACCCGGATCACCGGCGCGAGGGCATCGGGACCGCGGCCTCCCGATTCATGTGCGAATGGTCACGGGACCGGGGCGCCCGGATCGTCCGGCTCGCCATCGATGACCGCAATGCCGCCAGTCAGGCCCAGGTTTCGACGATGGGGTTCCGTCAAGTGTCTCAGTGGCGGCGCGGCGAACGGGCGATCGGTGAACCGGTGCCCGAAGGAGACGGGGGGATCCGGGTACCCCCCATGGAGCGCCTCGACGACGCCCCTGCGGCCGAGGCAGAGGCAGCGTTCCTCTCCTGGTCCACCGGGGAGTTGGCCCTGGCTGCCGGCGGTCTCCTGCCGATCGGATGGGTGTGGCGCACGATGACCATCGATCACCTCTTGCTCGCGGCCCGTAACCACAACCTGGTGGAGGGCCGACCTGGTTGGGCGATGACCGAAGTCGATGAGGACGACGTCTACCAGGTGCACTGGCTGGAGACGACGCCCGACGACGCCCACGCAATGGTCCTCGCCCTGATGGACCGGGCCGTCGAAGCGGGTGTGGCCCTGATGAAGGTGATGGTCCCCGATGTCGACTGGTTGACCGATCAGCTCACCAGGTCGGGCTTCGAGTTCCACGGCGTCGGCGTGTGGGCCCTGGTGCTGTAGGTCCGGGACGGCTCAGGCCGACCAGTCGATCGCCTGGATGAGGGGACGGTCCGGCGCGGTAGTGTCACCGCCGTGAGAGGGTGCGCGGATAGGCGCACCCTCCAAGCCCGAGAGACGGCGGAGGATCTGGTGCGTTTCATCCCGCGTGAGGAGAAGTACTTCGCCTTCCTCAGCGATCTCATCGGGAAGGTGAGTGCCGGCGCCAACTTGTTCGTCCACCTACTCGACGACTACGAAGACCGCACCGGATACGCCGAACAGATCAAGGCCATCGAGAAGGAATGCGATCGCCTCGTCGCCGACATCGTCGACAAACTCAACACGAGCTTCATCACCCCCATCGACCGCGAGGACATCTACCTACTCACCACGCATTCAGACGACATCATCGACACGGTGAACGGGCTCGCACGTCGGCTCGAGATCGTCAACGTCGTGTCGGTTCGCCCCGACGTGCCCGAGATCGCCGGCCTGCTCGCCGCGGCACTCGTCGAGATCGCGGACGCGTTCGGACAACTGGAGGCGCGCAACCAGGTCACCGAGCATGCCCAGAAAGTGCGGGTACTCGAGAAGCGTGCCGACGTCCTCTATGCCGAGGCGCTCCACCGCTTGTTCACCGAGGAGTCCAACGCGATCGAAGTCATCAAATGGGCTTCGATCTACGAGCAGCTGGAAGACGCCATCGACCGTTCCAAACACCTCGCACAAAGCCTCGAAGGCATCGTCGTCAAGCACACCTGAGACGCGACACACCACGTGAACGGCACCGAAGCCTTTGCCCTCCTCATCGTCTTTGCTGCGCTCACGTTCGACTTCGCCAATGGTTGGCACGACTCCGCCAACTCGATCGCCACGGTGGTGTCGACCCGGGTATTGCGCCCGGGGGCTGCCGTGGTGTGGGCCGCGACCTTCAACTTCCTGGCGTTCCTGGTTTTCGGTACCCGGGTGGCCAAGACCGTCGGCGGCGGCCTCGTCGACATCGGCCGCGTCACCGACGACTGGCGGCTATGGGTGTTGCTCAGTGCGCTGATCGGAGCGATCGCCTGGGACGTGATCACCTGGTACGTCGGGTTGCCCTCGAGCTCGTCCCACGCCCTCGTCGGGGGATATGCCGGGGCGGCGATCGCCGCGCAGTTGCTCACCGGAGGCCCGATGGCAGGCCTGCTCCAGGCCAGAGGATGGATACTGACCCTGAGCTTCATCGTGCTCTCGCCGCTCTTCGGCATGGTCCTCGGATTCTTGAACATGGTGGTCCTCCTGTGGATGTTCCGTCGCTCCGCCCCCGAGCGGGTGGACCACATCTTTCGCAGGGGCCAGCTGGTGTCAGCGGCGGCCTACAGCCTGGGCCACGGCGGCAACGACGCGCAGAAGACCATGGGCATCATCACCGCGGTCCTCGTGGCCGGCGGCTTCCTCACGTCAGGC
>DATECY010000005.1:0-8625 GCA_035286665.1 Acidimicrobiia bacterium | reverse complement strand
GCATCGGTCGCCTCGTCGCGTACCACAGCCATCGCGCCGCCGAGGCGGAGCAGGCCGAGGTGCTCGTACACGTGGCCCGTGAATTGGCACTCGCCCTGGAGAAGGTGATCGAGCGGGAGAGCAATCGAGTCGGGCTGCAGAACTATGCCCGTGCGGTCACCGTCGCCCAGGAGACGGAGCGGCGCAGGATCGCGCGTGACCTTCACGATGGACCGGCCCAATCGCTCGTGGTACTCGCCCGCGGGTTGGCACACCTGGGCGAAGCCAAGACCGGCGATCCGGGCGGGGACGAGGCACGCAATCTGCGGGGACTGGCTCAGGACACGCTACAGGCGGTTCGTGAGACGATCGGGGCGCTTCGGCCCTCGCTGCTCGACGACCTCGGGCTGCTCCCGGCACTGCAATCGCTGGTCGGCGCCAACAGCATCGACGGCCTCCCCATCAGACTCCGGTCCGCCGGACTCGTCAGGCGCCTCAGTGACCACACCGAAGTGGCCGCGTATCGGATCGCCCAGGAGGCACTCGCCAACGCGGTGGCCCACTCCGGATGCTCTCGCGTGGACATAGACCTCGAGTTCGGCGAGAGCGAAATCGGTCTGACGATCGCCGACGACGGCTCGGGCTTCGACCACCGTGACATCGACACCCTCGGGTCATTCGGGATCATGGGCATGAGAGAACGCGCCGATCTCGTAGGCGGGAGTCTCGACATCACGTCCGAGCTCGGGGTCGGAACCACGGTCTCGTTCATCGCGCCGGTGTGACGAACCGGTCCACCACCCGGGCACACGTCGCGTAGACCACGCCCTCGGCGGGGCGGCAGCAATCCCTCCCGGCCGACCCGTGGACGCCGTCCGGTCGCCTCAGCCGCCTGCCAGCCAGACCACGTTGGCCAGCAGCCCGGCGATCGTCATCGGGCCGACGCCGCCCGGTACCGGCGTGATCGCCCCGGCGACGTCGGAGACCTCTGCGAACCGGACGTCGCCCTGGAGACGGCCGTCCACCCTGGTCGTGCCGACGTCGACCACCACCGAGCCGGGAGCCACGTGCTCGGCGCCGATCATGCCCGGCCGCCCGGCGGCTACGACGAGGATCTCGGCTTCGCCGGTCACCGCCGCCAGGTCGGGCGTCCCGGTGTGGGCGACGGTCACCGTGGCGTTACGCTCCCGGCCGCTCAGCATGATCGAGAGGGGGCGGCCGACGAGGGCAGAGCGTCCCACGATCACGATCCGCCTCCCCCGGGTGTCGATCTCGTAGTGGTCGAGGAGCCGAAGGATGCCGCTCGGGGTGGCCGGGCGGGGCGCCGGCCGCTCCAGGGCGACCCGTCCCAGGTTATAGGGATGGAGCCCGTCGGCGTCCTTCCCCGGATCGATGCGTTCCACCACCGCTGCGGCGTCGAGGCCGTCGGGCAGCGGTAGCTGGACGATGAAGCCGTCGACCTCGGGATCGTCGTTGAGGGAGCGCACGGCGGCGATGACCTCGTCCTGGGTCGCAGAGGCCGGCAGACGCTGGTCGAACGACCTGATCCCGGCGGCTTCGGCCGCCGTGTGCTTGCCCCGGACGTACACCTCCGAGGCCGGGTCGCCTCCGACGAGCAGCGTGGCGAGTCCGACCCGTTTGCCGTCGGCAGCAAGGGCTCCGACCCGCCCGGCGATCTCGGCACGCCATATGGCCGAGGCTTCGGTCCCGGAGAGGATGCGAGCAGGCACGGGGGCAGCGTACCGCTGCCCGTCTCCGGTCTCCCGTCGCCCGCTACCCGCTACCCGCTACCCGCTACCCGAAAGAGGGTCTCGCCTCTTACGAATTGCGAATTGCGAATTGCGAATTGCGACGTGCGACGTGCGACGTGCGCATCGGGCATCGCGCATCGCGCATCGCCCTCACCCTCGCAACACGTCCCGAATCATCGAGATCACCGTCCCCACCGCTCCCAGGTTGTAGCCCTCAGGGATGACGATGTCGGCGTAGCGCTTGGATGGTTCGACGAACTGCATGTGCATGGGCCGCACGGTCTGCAGGTATTGGTCGCGCACCGAGGCGAAGCTGCGGCCCCGCTCGGTGATGTCTCGCTCCCATCGGCGTGCGAGGCGGAGGTCGGCGTCGGTGTCGACGTATACCTTGAGATCCATCAGGTCGCGCAGTTCCGGTTCGTACAGCACGAGGATGCCTTCGACCAGCACTGCCCGGCACGGTTCGACGCGAACCGTCTCGGGAGCGCGGTTGTGGACGGTGAAGTCATAGACCGGTCGCTCGATCGCCCGGCCGGCCAGCAGCTCCCGGAGGTGGCCGATGAGCAGTTCGGTCTCCAGCGAGTCGGGGTGGTCGTAGTTGACCTTGGCCCGCTCCTCCAGCGGAAGGCGGGTCTGATCCCGGTAGTAGGCGTCGTGCTGGATGAGCGCCACCGAGTCGGATCCGATCGCGTCGACGATCGACTCGGCGATGGTGGTCTTCCCCGACCCCGAACCGCCCCCGAGGCCGATGATGAGAGGCCCGGCGGTGGGCCAATGGGAGGCGGGTCGGGGAGGCATCAGACCGGACGGTAGACCGTTGCCCGTTGCCCGTCGCCCTCCACAACCTCCCGGCGAGGCCTCCCCGGACGAGCGCCGGCCCACCGGCTACGAGCACCCCAGGGGCGATGAGAAGGAGTCGGGCCCGCCTCGTTGGCGTCGGGCGATCGGCGGTGAGGGCGACGGCCGCAGCGACGGTCCGGTGCCCATCCCGGACCCGCCGTCACAGGAGGGCGGCGATGGCTTCCCCGAGAAGAGTGGGGTCGTCCACCACGGTGACCCCCGCCCCCTCCAGAGCAGCCTGCTTGGCGGCAGCGGTACCGCTCGAACCGGAGATGATCGCCCCGGCGTGGCCCATCTTCCGGCCCGGAGGGGCGGTGAAGCCGGCGATGTAGCCGACGACCGGCTTGGTGACGTGCTCGGCGATGAAGGCCGCCGCCTGCTCCTCGGCACTGCCGCCGATCTCCCCGATCATCACCACGGCCACGGTCTCGGAGTCGGCCTGGAAGCGCTCCAGGACGTCGATGAAGGACGTGCCGGGCACCGGGTCGCCGCCGATGCCGATGCAGGTGGACTGGCCGATCCCCCGGCTGGTCAGCTCGTGGATCGCCTGATAGGTGAGCGTCCCCGACCGCGACACCACCCCGACGTTGCCGGGGAGGGTGATCTCGTGCGGGATGATGCCGACGTTCGCCTTCCCCGGCGAGATGAGGCCCGGGCAGTTGGGCCCGATGAGCGCGGTCCGGCTGGTCTGGCGCACGTAGTTGAACACCCTCGCCTCGTCTTGGGCGGGGATGCCCTCGGTGATCGCCACGATGAGTTCGATCCCCGGGCACGCCGCCGCCTCGAGGATCCCGTCGGCGGCGAACGGCGGCGGGACGAGCACCATCGACGTGTTGGCTCCGGTGGCCTCCACCGCCTGGGCGACGCTGTCGAAGATCGGCACGCCGTCGAGGTCGGTCCCGCCCTTGCCCGGGGTGACCCCGGCGACCAGCTTGGTCCCGTAGGCCTTGTTGCGGAATCCGTGGAACCTTCCCTGCGAGCCGGTGAGACCCTGAACCACGAGACGGGTCGATTCGTCGATGTAGATGGCCATCTAGCCGGCCTCCCTGAGGTCGGCCGGCTGGCAATTCGCAATTCGCAAATCGAAGGCTCCCCCTCCCATTCCGATGGGAGGGGGCTGGGGGGAGGGCAACAACCCGGCAGCCTGCACCGCCCGGCACCGTGATACACAGGAGAGGTCCGGCCGATGGGCCGCGCCGGAGGCCAAATCGGGGAAGTTGCCCCCTCCGCTCGGCCTGCGGCCTCGCGCCTCCCCCATCGGAATGGGGGAGGCGGAACGGGCAGCGGGCACCATCACTTCAGGCCTCCTGCCAGGGCTACGGCCTTCTCGGCGCCGTGGCGCATCGTTGCCGCCGGGATCACCTGGTCGGAGGCGACACTCGCCAGGATTGCGCGGCCCTCGGCCGCATTGGTCCCGTCGAGGCGCACCACGATCGGCCAGGGGAGATCGAGGTTGCCGAGGGCGGTGACGATGCCGTCGGCGACCAGATCGCAGCGGGTGATGCCGCCGAAGATGTTGATGAGCACCGACCGGACCGTCGGGTCGTGGGTGAGGACCTCGAGGGCATTGGTGATGGTGGCGGCATCGGCGCCTCCTCCCACGTCGAGGAAGTTCGACGCCTTCCCTCCCACGAGCGATACCACGTCGAGGGTCGACATCACGAGGCCGGCGCCGTTGCCGATGATGCCGACCGAGCCGTCGAGCTTGATGAAGTTGAGGCCGCGCCGGCGCGCCATCTCCTCGATCGGATCGGGCGTGAAGTCATCGCGGAACGCCTCGAAGTCGGGATGACGGAAGAAGGCGTTGGCGTCGAGCGTCACCTTGGCGTCGAGCGCGATCACATCGCCCCCTGCGGTGAGGATGAGGGGGTTGACCTCGACGAGGTCACAGTCGAGGGAGACGAACGCCTCGTACAGCGACCGGAGAGCCGCCGCGGACTTGCGAGCACTCGCTCGGTCGAGACCGGCACGGAACACCAGCTCGCTCGCCTGCCAGTTGGTGAGCCCGATCACCGGGTCGACGTGCATCCGCACCACCTTGTCCGGCGTGTCGGCGGCAACGGCCTCGATGTCCATGCCACCCATCGCCGACACCATCGCCAGGTGCTTGCGGGCGGCACGATCGAGAGTGAACGAGACGTAGTACTCCGCGGCGATGTCCGATGCCTTCTCCACCCAGACGACCCGCACCGTGTGACCCTTGATGTCCATGCCGAGGATCTCCGATGCGCGGGCTTCGGCCTCGTCGGGGCCATCGGCAACCTTGATGCCGCCCGCCTTGCCCCGGCCCCCGACCTGCACCTGCGCCTTGACCACCACCCGGCCTCCGAGTTCGGCGGCAGCGGCACGCGCCTCGGCGGGAGTCCGGGCGACCCGACCGTCGGGAACCGGCACGCCGACCCGGGCGAACAACGACTTGCCCTGGAATTCGAAGAGGTCCATCAGATGGGCTCGCTTCGCTCGCCGGCAATTCGCAATTCGCAATTCGCAACTCGCCGGAACGCGGGATGACGCGCCCAACAACAGGGAGCGAAGAACGAAGAACAAAGAACAAGAGGCGTCATCGCTCGGAGATGTGCTCGTTGACCCAGTCGACCACGGTGGCGAGCGGGGTACCGGGCGTGAAGATCTCGGCGAGGCCCTTCTCCTTCAGGGTGACGATGTCAGCTGAGGGGATGATGCCTCCGCCGAACACGACGACGTCGGCGGCGTCACGCTCGGCCAGCAACTCGACGATCCGGGGGAACAGGGTCATGTGGGCGCCGGACAGCACCGACAGCCCGATCCCGGCGACGTCCTCCTGGAGGGCCGTCTCCACGATCTGCTCCGGGGTCTGATGCAGGCCGGAGTACACGACCTCGCATCCGGCGTCACGCAGCGCCCGCGCGATCACCTTGGCCCCGCGATCGTGGCCGTCGAGGCCCGGCTTGGCGATGAGAATGCGGCGCGGCATGGCCTCAAGAGGTTACCGTTACCCGCGACCCGTCAGGCGGACGACAGACGACCTCCCGCCTGCCGACTGCAGGCAGCCCGCTCCCCTCCTACGCGTCCCCCCGGGTGACCCTGATGACACCCTCGATGGCGCGCAGCGAGACCATCGCGGCGTTGGCCCGTTTCGGGTCGATGAACACGCGGATCACCGCCCCGTCCGGTGCGATCTCGTGGATGGCCACCCGGCCGCCGCGACCTACGAGGTCGTCCGCTGCCCCGGCGACGCGTTCTGCCGCGTCCGGGTGATCGACCGAAACCTCGATCACACCGGTCGCCTGGTCGCTGCGACCCCGGAGCAGCCACTCGACCACCCAGAACACGTAGAGGACGACGATCGCCACGAGGGTGGCGGCCAGAGCCACGGCATACCATCCCACCCCTGCCGCCATGCCGACTGCGGCGACCGTCCACAATCCGGCCGCGGTGGTGAGGCCCTTGACGTTGAGCCCGTGGCGGAAGATCGCCCCGGCGCCGAGGAAGCCGACGCCCGCCACCACCTGGGCGGCGACCCGGGATGGGTCGGCGCCGGGAAAGGCCTCGGTCCCGAGCAGCGTGAACAACCCGGCGCCGAGGCCGACCAGCATGTGCGTGCGCAGCCCGGCGTTCTTCTGAGCGACCTCTCGCTCCAAGCCGATGACGCCGGACAGTGCCGCTGCTGCGAGCAGGCGCAGTGTGGCTTCGATGATCGAGATGTTCATGCTCTCTCCAGTGGTGCCCAGGCGAGCAGCAGCCGCTTCTCGCCGGCCTCGTCGAATCTCACGATCGCCTCGGCGCGGTCGCCGTGGCCGTCGACCGACACGATGGTGCCCAGACCCCATTGCCGGTGGCGAATCCGATCGCCACGGGAGACGTCGCCACCCCCCAGGGTCGGACGCGGTGCGGCGGTCTCGCGGTCGGGGCGGCGGGCGCGCTTTTCGGCTTCGGCCATGAGGCCATCGGGGATCTCGCCGAGGAACCGGCTCGGTGAGTTGTAGTTGGTTGCGCCGAACAGGTTGCGGGTAACGGCGTGGGTGAGGAAGAGGCGGCGCTGGGTGCGAGTGATCCCGACGTAGGCGAGCCTGCGCTCCTCCTCGAGTTGCTGGGGATCGCCGAGACTCCGCATGTGGGGGAACACCCCCTCTTCCATTCCGGCGATGAAGATCACCGGGAACTCCAACCCCTTCGCATTATGCAGCGTCATCATGGTGACGGCACCCGACTCCTCGAGCGCGTCGACGTCGGAGACGAGGGCGGTGGCCTCCAAGAACAGCTCGAGCCGACGGAGGCCGACCATCTCGTCCCACCGCTCATCGCCGAGATCGGTGATCGGCCCGCTCTCCTCGAACTCCGACGCCACCGACAGCAGCTCCTTGAGGTTCTCCACACGACCGAGGGCTTCGATCGTCCCTTCGCGCTCCAGTTCGGCGAAGTACCCGGTGTCGTCGAACACGGCCTGCATCGCGGCACGAGGACCTTCGGCGGCGGCGCCGACCAACAGGTTCATGAGCGCCACGAACTCGGCGATCGCGTTGCTCGCCCGCGGTGACAGCCGCGGGTTCTCCCCGGCCCTGGTCAAGGCTTCGTAGAACGAAATCCCCTCGGCTTCGGCGATCCGATCGACGTGGCCCACGCTGGTGTCTCCGATGCCGCGCTTGGGCACGTTGAGGATGCGCTTGATCGCGACCGGGTCGGAGGGGTTGATGATCGCCTTGAGGTAGGCCATCACGTCTTTGATCTCGCGCCGGTCGTAGAACTTGGGGCCACCGATCACCTGATAGGGCACCCCGTAGCGGACGAGCACCTCCTCCAGCACCCGTGACTGGGCGTGGGTCCGGTAGAAGATCGCGGCGTCGGACAACGTGAGCCCGTCGTCCTCGAGCGACCCGAGCTGTTCGGCGATGAACGCCGCCTCGTCGTGCTCGTCCTCCGCGCGGTAGACGGTGACCGGCTGGCCGGAGCCGAGGTCGGTCCACAGGTGCTTGGGCTTGCGGCCCCCGTTGTTGGAGATGACGGCGTTGGCGGCATCGAGGATCGTCTGCGGTGACCGGTAGTTGCGGTCGAGCACTACGACCCGGGCGTCGGGATAATCGCGCTCGAACTCCAGGATGTTGCGGATGTCGGCGCCGCGGAAGGCGTAGATGCTCTGATCGGAATCCCCGACCACGCACAGGTTGTGGGACTTGCCGGCCAGCATCTGCACGAGGCGATACTGGGCGCGGTTGGTGTCCTGGTACTCGTCCACCAACACGTAGCGGAAGCGGTCCTGATAGTGCTCGAGCACCTTGGGGAATGCCCCGAACAGCTCCGCGGTGATCATGAGCAGGTCGTCGAAATCCATCGCCGAGGCCGCCAGGAGCCGCTGCTGGTAAAGCCGGTACACGTCGGCGACCTTCTCGTGATACGGCCCGCTCCCGTCGGAGGCGAAGGTCTCGAAGTCGATCAACTCGTTCTTGGCGTTGCTGATCGCCGCCCGGATCCCCTTCGGGGGGAACCGCTTCGGATCGAGGTCGAGGTCCCGGACGCAGAACTCGATGAGGCGACGGGAGTCCAGGTCGTCGTAGATGGTGAACTGCGACTTGTAGCCCAGGGCGGAAGCGTCACGACGCAGGATGCGCACACAAGCCGAGTGGAACGTGGACACCCACATGCCCCGGGACACCCCTCCCACCAGCTTGGCGACCCGCTCCTTCATCTCGTTGGCGGCCTTGTTGGTGAAGGTGATCGCCAGAATCGAATACGGCGAGACGCCCAGGTCGCGGATCAGGTGGGCGATCCGATAGGTGAGCACCCGGGTCTTGCCCGACCCCGCCCCGGCGACGACGAGGAGCGGCCCCTCGGTGGCGGCAACCGCCTCGCACTGGGAGGGATTGAGTTCGTCGAAGAGCGGAGAGTCGGCGGGCATGAGGGAAAGTGTAGGACGAGGTCCTGGCGTGAATCGCAGTCATGTAGTTATGAGTGATGAGTGATGAGTGATGAGTGATGAGTGATGAGTGATGAGTGATGAGTGATGAGTGATGAGTGATGAGTGATGAGTGATGAGTGATGAGTGATGAGTAAGAGGGGACGCCGTGGAGGTCGGACGGTT
>DATECY010000004.1:0-26142 GCA_035286665.1 Acidimicrobiia bacterium | reverse complement strand
GGAGTTGATCCACCCGATCGCGATGGATGAGGGTCTGCGGTTCGCGATCCGTGAGGGTGGCCGCACCGTCGGCGCCGGCCGCGTCATCAAGATCCACAAGTAGTAGACACAGAAAGGAGTTAGGCATTAGGCATCAGGCATCAGGCAAGAGTCGTCATCTCTTGCTAACACCTAACCCCTAACACCTAATACCTCATCATGGCAAACGAGCATCGGATCCGGATCCGCCTGAAGGCGTACGACCACGAGGTGGTCGACGAGTCGGCGCGCAAGATCGCGGAGACGGTGATCCGTACCCAGGCGAAGGTCAAGGGACCCGTGCCGTTGCCAACGGAGATCCACCGTTACACGGTCATTCGCGGACCCCACGTCCACAAGGATTCCCGCGAACACTTTGAAATGCGGATACACAAGCGCCTACTCGACATTCTCGAACCGACCGCCAAGACCGTGGACTCCCTGATGCGCCTCGATCTGCCCGCCGGGGTGGAAGTGGAGATCAAGACGTGAAGGCGATCCTCGGAGAGAAGCTGGGCATGACCCAGGTCTTCGATGAAGAGTCCCGGGCCGTCCCGGTGACCGTCATCAAGGCCGGGCCCTGCCGCGTCGTCCAGATCAAGCGGCTCGAGTCCGACGGGTACGGCGCGATCCAGATCGCCTACCGCGAACTCCCCGCAAACAAGGTCAACAAGCCGACTGCCGGGCACTTCGCCCGGGCCGGCGTCACCCCGCACCGTCACCTCGTCGAGGTGAGGGTCGACGACCCCGATGCCTACACGCTCGGCCAGGAGATTTCGATCGCCGACGTCCTGACCAAGGGCGGGCTCGCCGACGTGGCCGGGGTGAGCCGCGGCAAGGGCTTTCAGGGCGTCATGAAGCGTCACAACTTTCAAGGACAGGGAGCCAGCCACGGTGCCCATCGGGTCCACCGCGTCCCCGGGTCGATCGGGGCGTCCTCCACGCCGTCGCGGGTATTCAAAGGCATGAAGATGGCTGGTCGGATGGGCGGAGAGAAGACGACGGTGCTCAACCTCGAGGTCGTTCAGGTCGACGCGGAACGCGGCATCCTCATGCTTCGCGGTGCCGTCCCCGGTGCGGCCGGTTCGGTCGTGCTCGTGCGAGAGGCGGTGAAGGCCGGTGGCTGAAGCACCCAAGGCTCGCGTGTACGACTCGGCCGGCCAGCAGACCGGCGACCTGTCGCTCGATGCCGCCATCTTCGGCATCGAGCCGAATGCATCGGTGATGCACCAGGTGGTGACGGCCCAGCTGGCCGCGGCCAGGGCAGGCACGTCCAAGACGAAGACCCGCGCGGAGGTCAGTGGCGGTGGAAAGAAGCCGTGGCGTCAGAAGGGCCTCGGCCGGGCCAGGGCAGGTTCGACCCGTGCGCCGCAGTGGCGCCATGGCGGCATCTCTCACGGGCCGCGCCCCCGCGACTACACCCAGCGGACCCCCAAGAAGATGCGCCGCCTCGCTCTCAACAGCGCCCTGTCGTCGCGGGCCGCCGGCGACGAGATCCGGGTCGTGTCCTCGTTCGATTGGGACGTCCCCAAGACCAGGCGCGCCGTGGCGATGCTCGAGGCAATGGGGGTCACCGGAAAGACCCTGTTCGTGATCAGCCGCTCGGACCGCCTGGTCGAGCGGGCGGTACGGAACCTCGCGACCGTGAACGTGATCACCACGTCGCAGCTCAACACCTACGACGTGCTGTGGGCGGACACCGTGATCTTCACCGGCGACTCGATCGGACAGGTCGGCAGCCGGGCGTTCGAGGTCGCCGCCGACGACTTCGTTCGTGACGAAAAGGGTGCCCCATGAAGAACCCGCGCGACCTGATCATCGAGCCGATCGTGTCGGAGAAGTCGTACGACCTGATCGAGGTGTCGAACACCTACACCTTCCGGGTCGATCGACGGTCCACCAAGACCGAGATCCGCCAGGCGGTCGAGTCGATCTTCGGGGTCAAGGTCATCCGCGTGAACACGATCAACCGCAAGGGCAAGCGCAAGCGGACCGGGTACACCTTCGGCATGAGGCCCAGCGTCAAGCGTGCACTGGTGACGCTCGCCGAAGGCGACGAAATAGACATCTTCGGAGTTTGACATGAACACGAGAACTCACATCATCGGACAGTCCCAAGTCGCAAGTCGCAGGTCGCAAGACTCGTTCCTGCTTGCTACTTGCTGCTTGCTACTTGTCGCCCTCCGGACCGACGGAGCGCATGAACACGGGATCAGCGCATGGCAGTGAAGAAGTACAAGCCGACGTCGGCGGGCCGGCGGTTTCGGACGGTCTCGGACTTTGCCGAGATCACCACGGACAAGCCGGAGAAGAGCCTGCTCGACAAGCAGTTCTCGACCGGCGGCCGCAACGTTCACGGCCGTACGACGTCGCGCCATCGCGGTGCCGGTCACAAGCGCCGCTACCGCGTGATCGATTTTCGGCGCAACAAGGACGGGGTGCCGGCGACGGTGGCTTCGATCGAGTATGACCCGAACCGCAACGCCCGCATCGCCCTGTTGCACTATCACGATGGTGAGAAGCGCTACATCATCGCCCCGTTGCGCATCGCCGTCGGTGACGTCGTCGAGTCGGGCCCACGCGCCGAGATCAAGCCGGGCAATGCCCTTCCGCTGCGCAACATCCCGGCGGGCACCAACGTGCACGCCGTCGAGATGCGGCCGGGCGGGGGAGCGAAGCTGGGCAGATCCGCCGGAACCGGGATCCAGTTGGTGGCCAAAGAAGGCGATCTCGCCCTCATTCGACTGCCGTCGGGTGAGATGCGTAACGTCCCCCTCGACTGCCGGGCGACGATCGGCCAGGTGGGCAACCCGGAGGCGGAGTTGACCAAGGGCGGCAAGGCCGGCCACAGTCGCTGGAAAGGCGTGCGCCCACAGAGCCGCGGCGTGGCCATGAACCCGGTGGACCACCCTCTGGGCGGTGGCGAAGGCAAGTCGAGCGGTGGTCGACACCCGGTGAGTCCGTGGGGCAAACCGGAAGGACGCACCCGCAAGAAGAACAAGGCGAGCGACCGCCTGATCGTGCGGCGCCGGACCAAGAAGGGGAAGAGGAGTTGATGGTGCACGCGCTGGTCGCGCCCGTCGCAATCCGTCCTGGCTCCCCCATGAGCCGCAGGAAGGAGCGCGCATGGCTCGCTCACTGAAGAAGGGTCCCTTCGTGGACGATCATCTCCTCGCCAAGGTGGAGCGCGCCTCCAAGACGGGCGACAAGAGGGTCATCAAGACGTGGAGCCGTCGCTCGACGGTCATCCCCGAGATGGTCGGCCAGACGATTGCGGTCCATGACGGTCGCAAGCACGTGCCGGTGTACGTGACGGAGTCGATGGTCGGGCACAAGCTCGGCGAGTTCGCTCCCACGCGGACGTTCCGCGGGCACGCCGGTGACAGAGCCGCGAGGAAGATATGAACGTCCGTGCCCGCGCCACGCATGTCCGCCAATCACCCACCAAGGTGCGGGTGGTGCTCGACCTCGTTCGCGGCCTCCCCGTGACCGAGGCCCGCGACGTGCTGTCGTTCACCAACCGGCGCGCATCGGTGACGGTCTCCAAGGTCCTGGAGTCCGCCGTGGCGAATGCTTCCCACAACCACTCCGTGGACGCGGAGGAGTTGCAGATCGTGGCCGCGTTTGCAGACGAGGGCCCGACGCTCAAGCGGTTCAAGGCGCGTGCCCGTGGGCGGGCGGCGCAGATCCTGAAGAGAACCAGCCACATCACGATCGTGGTCGGTGACGGACGTGAAGAGGAGAGTGCCTGATGGGCCAGAAGATCCACCCGTACGGGCTCAGACTCGGCATCGTCACCGACTGGAAGTCGCGCTGGTACAGCGAGAAGGATTACGCGTTCCAGGTGCTTCAGGACGCCCAGATCCGCGCGTTGCTCACCAACGAGCTGGTGCGGGGTGCGCTGTCTCGCATCGAGATCGAGCGCATCGGGGACAAGAAGGTCCAGGTGGACATCCACACCGCCCGTCCGGGTGTGGTGATCGGTCGCAGCGGAACCGAGGTGGACCGTCTCCGGACAATGCTCGAGAAGCTCACCAATCGTGAGATCAAGATCAACGTGATCGAGGTACAGGATCCGGAGACGGACGCCGCGCTCCTCGCCAGGGGGATCGCCGATCAGCTCCAGGGTCGCGTCGCGTTTCGCCGGGCCATGAAGCGCGCGGTGCAGACCGCCATGAAAGCGGGAGCCCAAGGGGTGCGGGTGCAGTGCTCGGGTCGCCTCGGCGGCGCCGACATGAGCCGCCGCGAGTGGTATCGCGAAGGCCGGGTGCCTCTGACCACCCTGAGGGCCGACGTCGACTTCGGCGTCGCCACCGCCAGGACCACGGTCGGGGCGATCGGCGTGAAGGTGTGGGTCTACAAGGGCGATGTCGTGCCTTCGCTCTCGGCGACGCGCGAGAAGATCGCCGCCGAAGCCGCGTTGGCGACCGGCGGACCGTCGACCCGCAGGGCACCCGCCAAGGCCAGGGCCGAGCAGGCCGCCGGCGAGAAGCCGCGGGGGCTCATCGAGGCCGGTGGCGGCAAGCGCCTGGTCGAGGCCGGTGGCGGCCGCAGGGTCGATGCCGACTCGGCGTTGTCCGAGTTCGAGGAGGAGCGCGTCGTAGCCGAGGAGACGCTCGCCGTGCTCGCCGACGACGAGGCAGCGGTCACGGCCGAGACCGCGACCGACTCAGAGGGAGAGGCCTGATCCCATGTTGATGCCCAAGCGCGTCAAGTGGCGCAAGCAACAGCGCGGGAACATGCGCGGGAACGCCAAGGGCGGATCCACCGTCGTGTTCGGCGACTACGGTCTCCAGACGCTCGAGCCGGCATGGATCACGGCTCGTCAGATCGAGGCGGCCCGAGTCGCCATGACCCGCAAGATCAAGCGTGGCGGCAAGGTGTGGATCAACATCTTCCCGGACAAGCCGGTGACGCAGAAGCCGGCGGAGACCCGCATGGGATCGGGGAAGGGCAACCCGGAGTTCTGGGTGGCCGTCGTCAAGCCGGGCCGCGTGATGTTCGAGTTGTCCGGGGTCACGGAGGACCTCGCCCGTGAGGCGATGCGCCTCGCCGGGCACAAGTTGCCTGTGAAGACCAAGTTCGTGAAGAGGGAAGAGCTGTGAAGCCCGTAGACCTGCGCGACATGAGCTACGACGAGCTCAAGGACAAGCTGGCGTCGGCCAAGGAGGAGTTGTTCAACCTCCGGTTTCAGGTGGCCACCAACCAGCTCGACAACACCGCGCGACTGCGGACGGTTCGCCGTGAGGTGGCTCGGATCGCCACCATCATGCGCGAACAGGAGATCGAGGCTTTCTATGGCATGGAG
The DNA here is from genome assembly GCA_035286665.1 of Acidimicrobiia bacterium. Lineage (GTDB taxonomy): Bacteria > Actinomycetota > Acidimicrobiia > Spongiisociales > UBA11373 > RBG-16-68-21. Next base: position 20,816 of record DATECY010000004.1, on the reverse strand, counting down.
GGTGAGGGAGATGAGTGAGCGCGGCCGCCGTAAGGTGCGCACCGGTGTGGTCGTCTCCGACGCCCGTGACAAGACGGTCACGGTCGAGATCGGAGACGCGGTGCGCCACCCCATCTATCGCAAGACGGTCCGTTCGACGACGCGGCTCCACGCCCACGACGAACTGAACGACGCCCGCAAGGGTGACACCGTGAAGGTCATGGAGACTCGCCCGCTGTCCAAGACGAAGCGCTGGCGCGTGGTCGAAATCGTGGAGCGTGCCAGATGATCTCCCAGGAAAGCCGCCTCAAGGTGGCGGACAACACCGGTGCCAAGGAAGTGCTGTGCATCCGTGTGCTCGGTGGTTCGGGTCGCCGGTATGCCGGGATCGGCGACGTCATCGTCGCCGCGGTCAAGGACGCCATCCCCGGCGGGACCGTCAAACGCGGAGAGGTCGTGAAGGCCGTCGTCGTTCGCACCCACAAGGAGAAGCGTCGGGCAGACGGCACCTACATCCGCTTCGACGACAATGCGTGCGTGATCATCAACGACCAGCAGCAGCCGCGCGGCACGCGCATCTTCGGCCCGGTGGGCCGCGAGTTGCGCGACCGCAAGTTCATGCGGATCGTGTCACTCGCCCCGGAGGTGTTGTGATGGAACTGCGCACCGGTGACCGGGTCAAGGTCGTGTCCGGCAAGGACAGGGGCAAGGAGTCGCGGGTGGCCCATGTCTACCCCGGCAAGAACAAGGTCATCGTCGAGGGTGTCGCCACCGCCAAGCGCCACACCAAGCCGCGCGGGCAGACCATGCAGGGCGGCATCGTGGACAAGGACATGCCCATCGACGCATCCAACGTGATGATCGTGTGCCCCTCGTGTGGACCGACTCGCATCGGGCACCAGTTCGACATGGACGGCCGCAAACGCCGGGTGTGCGTGAGATGCGGAGGTGACCTGTGATCCCCCGTCTCAAGCAGGCCTACCAGGACAGGGTGTTCGCCGAGGTGCGCGACGGTCTCTCGATCGCCAACCCGATGGATGTGCCCCGTCTCTCCAAGATCGTGATCAACATGGGCCTGGGAGACGCGATCAACGACAAGAACGTCGTCGAGTCTGCTCTCATCGACCTGTCGATCATTGCCGGCCAGAAGCCGCGAGTGAACCGGGCACGGAAGTCTGTGGCCAACTTCAAGCTGCGTGAGGGCATGCCCATCGGTGTGTCCGTGACATTGCGTGGCGACAGGATGTGGGAGTTCTTCGACCGGCTCATCGCCGTGGCGATCCCTCGTGTCCGAGACTTCCGCGGGCTCAATCCGCGGTCGTTCGACGGACGCGGGAACTACTCGTTCGGCGTGACCGAGCAGCTGATCTTCCCGGAGATCGATTTTGACAAGGTGGCCAAGGTGCGCGGGATGGACATCACCATCTGCACGACGGCGAAGGACGACGCCGCCGGACGCGCTCTCATGGAAGCGTTCGGCTTCCCGTTCCGTCGTACGGCCCAGACCCAGCAGGCAGGTGTGTAATGGCCAAGAAGTCCCTGATCGCCAAGGCCAACAGGACCCCCAAGTTCAAGGTGCGCGGCTACAGCCGGTGCGGTCGGTGCGGGCGTTCCCGCGCGTTCCTCCGCAAGTTCGGCATGTGTCGTATCTGTGTGCGTGAGCTTGCCCACCGCGGCGAGCTTCCCGGCGTGAGAAAGGCTTCGTGGTAGCGATGTTGACCGATCCCGTTGCCGACATGCTCACCCGAATCCGTAACGCCAACCTGGCGCTCCACGAGCGGGTGACCATGCCGTCCTCGAAGCTCAAGGAGGAGATCGCCCGGATCCTCGCCTCTGAGGGCTACATAGATGGATACGAGGTCAAGGCCGCAGGGCTCCGCAAGGTGCTCGAGGTCAAGCTTCGTTATGCCTCGAACCGTCACCGTGTCATCGAGGGCATCAAGCGCATCTCCCGCCCCGGGAGGCGCGTGTACGTGGGCGCCGGCGATCTGCCCAGGGTGAACGGAGGCCTCGGTGTGGCCGTCGTGTCGACCTCCCAGGGCTTGCTTCCCGACCGCGAAGCGCGTCGCCGGAGCCTCGGCGGCGAAATCCTCTGTGAGGTGTGGTGATGAGTCGCATCGGCCTCGCTCCCATCACGCTGCCGGCGGGGGTTGACGTGTCCATCAAGGGCTCGACCGTGACCGTGAAGGGCGCCAAGGGTTCGCTGTCGCGCATGTTCAGCGACAAGATCGCCTTCAGCATCGACGAGGGCATCGTTTCCGTCTCCCGCACGGACGATGCGCGGGAGTCCCGCGCGCTGCACGGCCTGAGCCGTGCGTTGTTGAACAACATGGTCCTCGGGGTGTCCCAGGGTTTCCAGAAGGATCTGCAGTTTGTCGGCGTCGGATACCGGGCGAGCCTCCAAGGCTCCACGCTCGAATTGCTCGTGGGCTTCTCGCACCCGGTCAAGATCGAGGCGCCGGAGGGAATCACATTCGAGGTTCCCGAGCAGACCCGCGTCACGGTGCGCGGGATCGACAAGGAACTCGTCGGCCAGATCGCCGCGGACGTCAGGTCGGTGCGGCCCCCCGAGCCTTACAAGGGCAAGGGCATCCGGTACGTCGATGAGGTCGTACGCCGTAAGGCCGGGAAGTCTGGGGTGGCCCGATGAGAGGTTCGCGTACCGACGCTCGTCGGCGCCGTCACTTCAGTGTGCGGCGTTCGGTCAAGGGAAGTGCCGCTCGCCCGCGTCTGGCGGTCTACAAGAGCAACCGCTACATCTACGCCCAGGTGATCGACGACACGGCCGGTCGTACCATGGCCGCCGCCTCGTCGCAGGAGGCCGCGTTGCGTGAGCGCACGCTCACCGTCGGCACCGCGTCCGAGGTCGGCAAGCTCGTGGCGGCGCGTGCAAAGGAGGCCGGGGTGTCCTCGGTCATCTTCGATCGGGGCGGATTTCGCTATCACGGTCGCATCAAGGCGCTGGCCGAGGCGGCCCGCGAGGGAGGTTTGGAGTTTTGACGTCGAGGAGAGACAGCAACAGGGGCCGCGAATCCCGGACCACGGATGGTCCCCAGTTCGACGAGCGTGTCATCCACATCAACCGGGTGGCCAAAGTCGTACAGGGCGGGCGGAGGTTCTCGTTCACCGCGCTCGTTGCCGTCGGTGACGGCAACGGCCGTGTCGGCATCGGGTACGGCAAGGCCAAGGAGGTCCCGTCGGCGATCGAGAAGGGCTTCCAGGTCGCTCGGAAGGCGATGAAACCGGTCCCGATGGCCGGAACGACCATCATCCACGACACGATCGGCAAGCAAGGCGCATCGCGGGTGCTCGTCAAGCCGGCCGCACCCGGAACGGGTGTCATCGCCGGTGGCGCCGTTCGCCAGATACTCGAGGCTGCGGGCATTCGGGACGTGCTCGCCAAGTCGCTCGGATCGCCCACCCACGTGAACGTGGCCAAGGCGACGATCGACGCCCTGATGGGCCAGCACCGCCCGGACGCGGTGGCCAGGCTTCGCGGGAAGACACCCGAAGAGGTGACGCCCCCCGGCCTGCTCGCCGCCTACCGCACCGCAGAGTTGGGTCGAGCCGCCAAACCCGGCTCCTGACGGAGAGATCGCCAATGGCCAAGGACAAGATGCTCAAGATCACGCTCGTGCACGGCTCGATCGGCGAAAAGCCGAAGACCAAGGGCGCATTGCGAACGCTCGGGCTGCGCAACATCGACCAGACCACCGAGCGCCCTGACTCCGCGGACTTGCGCGGTGTGCTCGCTCAAGTGGCGCATCTCGTGGAAATCGAGGACGTATGAAGCTGCATCACCTCAAGCCGGCGCCCGGCTCCAAGACCAGCCGCACCCGGGTGGGCCGCGGTGTGGGCGGCAAGGGTGGCAAGACCGCCGGCCGCGGCACCAAGGGCACGGGCGCTCGCACCCAGGTCCCGGCGTGGTTCGAGGGCGGTCAGATGCCTCTCTACCGGCGCCTCCCCAAGCTCAAGGGATTCCGCAACCGCAACAAGATCACCTATGTCGTGGTCAACGTGGAGCGGCTCAACGGGTTCACCAAGGGATCGGTGGTCGGTCCTGAGGAGTTGCGTACTGCCGGGCTCATCAAGAGGCGCGGCCAGGTGAAGGTGCTCGGCGAGGGTGCCCTCGACAAGCAGCTCACCGTGCGGGCTCACGCCTTCAGCGTCGGTGCCGTCGAGCGCATCCAGGCCGCCGGCGGCTCCGTGGAAGTGATCGAGTGAAGACGTCACCCGTCACCCGTCACCCGTTCGCGCTTCTTGCGGGCGACGGGAGGCGGGAGGCCTGGCCCACGGGACCGGTAGAGTCCATCCCCTCCGAAGAGGTCTAGCCCGAGATGCTTTCTGTCTTCCGCAACATGTTTCGAATCCGGGACCTCCGGAACAAGGTGCTGTTCACCTTGTTCATCTTCGGCGTGTACCGGCTGGGAGCCGCCATCCCCGTGCCGGGGGTGAGCATCGACGCGGTCAAGCAGTTCGCCGACCAGGCGGAGTCGGCGGGCATCGTCGGTCTTCTCAACCTGTTCTCCGGAGGCGCCTTGGCGGCCTTCTCGGTGTTCTCGCTCGGGATCATGCCGTACATCACCTCGTCGATCATCATGCAGCTGCTCGCGGTGGTCATCCCCCGCCTGCAGAAGCTGCAGGACGAAGGAGAGACCGGGCGGAAGGTCATCACCCAGTGGACGCGGTACGTCACCGTCATCCTCGCCCTGCTCCAATCGACCGGACTCACCTACCTGTTCCACCAGGGGACCCTCACCAACGGGATCGACTTGCTCCCGAACTACACGCCGGGAAGGGTGCTCATCGTGGTGATCACCCTCACCGCCGGCACCGCATTCATCATGTGGCTCGGCGAGTTGATCAGCCAGCGTGGCGTAGGCAACGGCATGTCGTTGATCATCTTCGTTGCGATCGTCAGCCGCATTCCATCGCAGTTCGCGGTGCTGGCCACCTCGGCCGGCGGATACGCCAACGCCAAGTTCGTTGGCGTGGCACTCATGTTCGTGTTCCTCACCGCCGGGATCATCTTCATCGACCAGGGTCAGCGAAGGATCCCGATCCAGTTCTCCAAGCGGATACGTGGGCGTCGCATGCTCGGCGGTCAGAGCACCTATATCCCGTTGAAGGTGAACACTGCAGGCGTCATCCCGGTGATCTTCGCCTCGAGCATCCTGTACTTCCCGGCGTTGGTGGCGTCGTCGATCCCCAGCAACAACTGGTTCTTCGGGCCGGTCCGGCGCTTCATCGACACCAACCTGGTGAGTGCCCAGACCTGGTGGTACGTCTTCATGTTCGGATTGCTCATCATCTTCTTCACCTACTTCTACACGGCCATCCAGTTCGACCCGGCCCGCCAGTCGGACATGATCCAGCGCCAGGGCGGGTTCATCCCCGGCATCCGTCCCGGGTCGGCCACGACCAAGCACCTGGAGCACATCCTCAGCCGCATCACCCTCCCCGGCTCGCTGTTCCTCGCCGGGGTCGCGGTGCTGCCCTCGGTGGTGGCGATCTACTTCAACCTCAACCTGGGGTTCTCGGGTATCTCCATCCTCATCGTCGTGGGCGTCGCCCTGGAGACGATGAAACAGATCGAGAGCCAGCTGATGATGCGCAACTACGAAGGCTTCCTGTCGTGAAGCCTCCGGCTTCACGATCGCAATTCGCAATTCGCAATTCGCAATTCGACGGACGCGACCTTCGACTCTGTCCAATGTCCAATGTCCAATCTCCAATGTCGGGCGAAGCCCATGGGTAAGCGGCTGCTCATCCTCGGCCCTCCAGGCGCGGGCAAGGGCACCCAGGCTGTGGTGCTGTGCCGGGCGATCGGCGTCCCCCACGTGTCCACCGGTGAGATGCTGCGCGACCACGTCGGGCGGGGAACCGAGCTCGGGGCGCGGGCCAAGGCGATCATGGAAAGCGGCGATCTCGTGCCCGACGACATCGTCATCGCGATGGTGCGTGAGCGCCTCGGCGCCGCGGACGCCGCGTGCGGCTTCCTCCTCGACGGATTCCCCCGCACCCGCGCCCAGGCCGAGGCACTCGACGGCGTGCTCGGCGATGCCGGCCTCGACGCGGTGATCGTCGTCGAGGTGCCGGAGGACGAGATCGTGGAGCGGATGCTGCTCCGGGGCCGCAGCGACGACACCGAGGACACCGTGCGCACCCGGCTCGCGGTGTACCGGGAACAGACCGCCCCCCTCATCTCGCTCTACACCGAGCGCGGCGTGGTGCGGCCGGTCGATGGGCTGGGGAGCGTCGAGGACGTGCTCGCCCGGATCGTCGGAGTGCTGGCGTCGTGATCACGATCAAGACGGCGGAGGACTTCGCCAAGATGCGTCACGCTGGGCGCGTGGTCGCTCGGATCCTCGGCGAACTGCGCGAGGCCGCGGTCCCCGGCACCACCCTGCTCGACCTCGACCGTATCGCCGCCCGGATCATCCGTGAAGGCGACTGCACACCGAACTTCCTCAACTACCACGGATTCCCGGCGAACACCTGCCTGTCGGTCAACGACGAACTGGTGCACGGGATCCCCTCGGAGCGGGCGCTCAAGGACGGCGACATCCTCTCGGTCGATGCCGGTGCGATCCACCAGGGCTGGCACGCCGATGCCGCGATCACCTTTCCGATCGGCGAGGTGCCCGCCGATACCTTGAAACTCATCGAGACCACCGAGCGGGCGCTCGAGGTGGGCATCGCGCTCACCACCGTCGGGGCCCGGCTGGGGGACCTCGGCCACGCCATCGGCGCGGTCGCCGAGGGGCAGGGGTACGGGGTGGTCCGCGAGTACACCGGCCACGGGATAGGCCTGCAGATGCACGAAGACCCGCAGGTCCCCAACTACGGCAGGCCGGGCAAGGGCATGAAGCTGAGGGAGGACATGGCGATCTGCATCGAGCCGATGTTCAACGCCGGATCCCGCGAGACGCGTGTCCTCGACGATGGGTGGACGGTGGTCACCGCCGACGGCTCGTTGTGCGCCCACTTCGAGCACACGATCGCGATCACGCCCGACGGACCCCAGGTGCTGACGCTTCCGTAGCTGCCGCGTTTCCTCGGCAGATTCCAGACTCCGGACGGATGGGTCGCTGTCGGCCGTCGGCCCGGGAACGCGATGGGAACCCGACTCCATTGGCTGCCGCGGGATGCAGGTGTCCAAGGGTGCGTGATCACGCCGGCATGGTCTGTGATCACGCCGCACGGGGCGGGCTCCCTCGAGTTCGATACCGGAGGAAGGGGGTGATTCCAGCAGGTCGTCGGCCGAGCGGGCTGCGTGGCGGTCCTGGAGGCGGTGTCGGTGGTGGCGGGAAGGGCGCGGTACTCCGCATGCGCGAGGTGGAGGACCGCCGTGGGGCGTCTCATCAGGCGCCGACCTTGGCAAAGCGGGCGATCTTGAGGGGTGCCATCCCTGCCAGTCGCAGCCGGCCTACCCTCAACTTGTCGTGCCGACCGGGGCGCGTTACTCTTGTGGTCCGGCCCTTCGGGGCTGATTTGGTGTGTTTGCAGGCATTATCCAGTCAGAACCGCTGACGACGAAGCGAATCGGCGACCGTCGTCGGGTCCTCGGACAGCCCACTCGATGGGTTGCCGTCGTGCCCGACCGGACCGCCACAGGAGAGACGACCGTTGAAGGTACGACCGAGCGCCAAGAAGATGTGCGAGAAGTGTCGCATCATCCGCCGCAACCGCCGTGTCTGGGTCATCTGCTCCAATCCGCGACACAAGCAGCGACAGGGGTGACGCATGGCGCGTATTTCCGGGGTTGACCTTCCCCGAGACAAGAGAGTCGAGATCGGCCTCACCTACATCTTTGGGATGGGGAGGAGCCGCGCCCAAGACCTGCTGATGTCGTTGGAGATCGACCCCAACACCAAGGTCAGGGATCTGACCGACGACGAGGTCTCCAGGGTCAGGCAGTTCATCGACGCCAACTATCGCGTCGAGGGCGACCTGCGCCGCGAGGTTGCACAGAACATCAAGCGTAAGGTCGAGATCGGTACGTATCAGGGCACCCGTCATCGTCGGGGACTGCCGGTCCACGGCCAACGGACTCACACGAATGCTCGTACCCGCAAGGGCCCCCGTCGGGCCATCGCGGGGAAGAAGAAGGTCACCAAGTAGTAGGAGAGCGTTTTCTTGGCAGACAAGAAGAAGCCGCGTCGCAGGGAGCGGAGGAACATCCTCCACGGCGAAGCGCACATCACCGCCAGTTTCAACAACACGATCATCAACATCACCGACCAGGACGGCAACACGCTCGTGTGGACGTCGGGAGGAACGGTGGGGTTCAAGGGATCGCGCAAGTCGACGCCCTACGCCGCCCAGGTGGCCGCGGAGCAGGCCGCTCGGCGCGCCGGCGAGTACGGGATGCGCAAGGTCGACGTGATCGTGCGTGGCTCCGGCTCCGGCCGCGAGACGGCGATTCGAACGCTGCAGACGATGGGCATGGAAGTGACCGGAATCAAGGATGCCACTCCCATGCCGCACAATGGGGTCCGCCTCAAGAAGCGCCGGAGGGGTGCCTGATGGCGCGCTACACCGGTCCCGTCTGCAGGTTGTGCCGCCGCGAGCGCACCAAGCTCTTCCTCAAGGGCGCCCGCTGCGAGTCCTCCAAGTGTGCCATCGAGCGCAAGCCCTACCCCCCCGGTGAACACGGGCGGGGGCGGATCCGCGAGACCCAGTACCTCATCCAGTTGCGGGAGAAGCAGAAGGCCCGTCGCATCTACGGCGTGCTCGAGAAGCAGTTCCGTGGCTACTACAAGGAGGCTGCTCGCCAGAAGGGGATCACCGGCGAGAACCTTCTCCGCATTCTCGAGAGCCGTCTCGACAACGTCGTCTACCGGGCGCACTTCGCCGAGTCGCGCTCCCAGGCGCGCCAGCTCGTGTCGCACGGGCATTTCCGGGTGAACGGTCATCGCGTCACCATCCCGTCGTACCGGGTGCGTCCCGGCGACGTGGTGACGATCCTCGACCGCTCCAAGCAGTTGATCGTGGTGCAGCACGCCGTCGACACGGCAGGCCGGCGGTCCGGAGCAGAATGGATGGACGTCGACGCGGACGCCCGCAAGATCACCATCACCAGCCTCCCCAATCGGGTGCAGATCGACACCCAGGTCCAGGAGCAGCTGATCGTCGAGTTGTACTCGAAGTAAGGGGTCGACCGTGTTGATCGTCCAGCGTCCACAAATCGAAGAAGAGGAAGTCACCGCCATCCGGTCGCGGTTCATCGTCGAGCCGCTCGAGCCGGGATTTGGCTACACCCTCGGCAACACCCTGCGCCGCACCCTGCTGTCGCGGATTCCTGGGGCGGCGATCACGAGCGTGCGCATCGAAGGTGTCCAGCATGAGTTCTCCACGGTGGCCGGTGTCACCGAAGACGTGGTCGACATCATCCTCAACCTCAAGCAGGTCGTGCTGCGTGCCGAGGTGGATGGGCCTCAGACCCTGTACCTGTCGGCGAAGGGGAAGGGTGACGTGACGGCGGGAGACATCAAGGCGCCCGCCGGAGTCGAGATCATCAACGGTGATCATCACATCGCCACCCTCTCGACGTCGGGCAAGCTCGAGATCGAGATGTCGTGTGAGCGGGGTGTCGGCTATCGCAGCGCCGACAAGAACAACCGCGGCGAGGGGATCGGAGTCATTCCGATCGACTCGATCTTCTCCCCGGTGCGCAAGGTCGCGTACACCGTCGGCAGCACTCAGGTCGGCCAGATGACCAACTTCGACAAGCTGGTCATGGACATAACCACCGACGGCTCCGTCACTCCCAAGGAAGCGGTCTCCTCCGCCGGCAAGACCCTCAACGAGATCATGAGCCTGTTCGGTGACTTCGGTGAGGGCATCGGCCTGCAGCTCGGCGACGTGGTCACCGCCGAGTCGTCGTCCCCCGACCTCGATCTTCCCATCGAGGCTCTGGACCTGTCGGAGCGTCCCCGGAACTGCCTGCGGCGTGCCCAGATCCAGACGGTCGGTGAACTCGTGCTCAAGACCGAAGAGGAACTGCTCAACATCACCAACTTCGGTCAGAAGAGCCTGGAAGAGGTGACGGCCAAGCTCGACGAGCTCGGCCTGTCACTGGCGGTCTCCCGTGACCAGGAGGTCATTGCCTGATGCCTCGTCCCAAGAGAGGCAGGCGCCTCGGAGGCTCCGCCACCCATCAGCGGCACATTCTCAGCAACCTCGCCAAGGAACTGTTCTGGGACGAGAAGGTGACCACCACGGTGGCCAAGGCGAAGATGCTCAGGCCCTACGCCGAGAAGATGATCACCAAGGCACGCAAGGGCTCGTTGCACGATCGCCGCACGGTCCTCAAGCACATCGAGGACACCGAGGTCGTCACCCGGCTCTTCGATGAGGTCGCTCCGCGGTACAAGGAACGCCCCGGCGGCTATACCCGCATCGTGCGCCTCGGGCCCCGTCGCGGCGACGGTGCCGAGATGGCCCTCATCGAACTCGTCTGAGCCAAGCGAACACGAGATTGGCACAATCGGCACCCAGCGCGCCCGCCGACCGATCGCCGCGCACTGTCGATGAGGACAGGGCCGTGATCGACGAGGCGCACCGGTTTCATCCATCGATCGTGGTGCTGGGACTGGCGCTGTTGGGCGGCTTCGTCGCGATCGTCGTCGGCACCATTCTCTCGGTCGGAAGTTCCAAGTCGGAGAGCCCCGAGCTGGGCGATCTGGCCCTCCCGGTGAGTGTCGACGTCATCGACTCCCATGCGACCTGCGACGCCTCGGCGTGCGACGGCTTCGGCCTCGCCGTGGACCGGGACGGCATGGACGTCGCGGGCATGGAGCAGGCCATCGCCGAGCGGCTCAGACTCGACGGGTGGAGCGACGAGTCGGCGTGTCCGGCGTCCGTCATCTGTCTCGAGCGGGATGATCTGCGCGTCGAGATTCGAGCATGGTCGAACCTCGACGAGTCGGTCGCTCCGACGATGCGGGACTCACTCACCGAGAGCGGGGTCGACCAGACCCGTCTCGTGTACCTGAGCTACTACCGATGCGGTGTGTTGCGGGCGTGCGCATGAGCCCGTCGCAGTCGCGATAGAGTCGCCCGGCGATGCTGCGACGAGTCTGGTCGGCACTCCAGTCCTCGATCCGTCAACGGGGAGCAGCAGTGTTCCTCGCTCTCTCGGTCGCAGTCGGCGTCATCGTCGGTGTCGCCGCCGCAGCGCTCATCGGGGCGTTGCAGGGCATGAGCGATCTCGTCGTATGGGCGGGTGATCGTCTCGACCTGCCGCGGGCGATATTCTTCGTCACCATCCCGCTCGGCTTCCTGGTGGCGTGGTGGATCGCCAAGCGATTTGCCCCCGAGGTGGCCGGTGACGGCGTCCCCGAGGCAACGGCCGCTCTGGCGGTGCGGTCGGGCTATATCCCCACTCGGTCGGCACCGCTCAAGATACTCGCCACCGTCTTCACGGTCGGCGTCGGCGGGTCGGCGGGCCGCGAGGGACCGATCGTCCAGGTCGGGTCTTCGATCGGTTCGTCGATCGCCCGCCACACCGGGTTGGGAGAAGATCGGGTGAGGAGCCTGGTGGCCGCCGGCGCCGGTGCGGCCATCGGGGCGTCGTTCAATGCGCCGATCGCCGGGATGCTCTTCGCCATGGAGGTGATCCTCGGCAACTTCGCGGTGAGGCACCTCAACGCGGTCGTGGTGGCATCGGTTGCCGCCGCCGTCACCACCCGTTCCATCGTCGGACAGGACCTGATCCTGCGGGCTTTTCCGTACCGGGTCGGCGACGCCAGGGAGCTCGCCCTCTACGCGTTCCTCGGAGTGATCGCCGCGCTCGTCGGCTGGTTGTTCCTGCGGTTGGTGGCGATGGCGGAGGCGGTCCCGGGGACGCGGCACTCGTGGGTGCGGCCGCTGATGTTCGGACTTGTCGTCGCCGCGGTCGGACTCGTCGAGCCGCGAGCCCTCGGCACCGGCCAGGGTTTCGCGAAGAGCCTCCTCAACCTGCTCAGCACCGGTTCGGTGGTGTGGTACGTCCTGCTCGGAGTTGCCGGGGCCAAGGTCCTGTCGACCGCTCTGACCCTGGGCTCTGGCGGATCGGGCGGGGCATTCATGCCCAGCCTCGTCATCGGCGCCGCGGTCGGGGCGGGGTTCGTGGTACTCGTCCAGCCCATCTGGCACGTGTCGATCCTCCAGCCGGGAAGCTTCGCCGTCGTGGGGATGGCGGCGACCTTCGCTGCGGTGGCGCGGGCGCCGCTCACGGCGATGCTCATCGTGTTCGAGATCACCCAGGACTACGCACTGGTACTTCCGCTCATGCTCGCCACCTCGCTCGCCACCTTCCTGGCCGACCGGGTGCATCGCGAATCGGTGTACACCATGGCGCTCAAGCACATGGGCGTGCGGCTCACACGGAGAAGCGAGGTCGACCTCCTCGACACCGTTCTCGTCGCCGACGTCGCCCGGCCTGACAAGGTCTCGACGGTCGTGGGCGCCACGACGGTAGAGGTGCAGCGCCTCATGGACGATCATCGGCTCCATGGCGTCCCGGTTCTCGACGACAGGGGGCGGCTGGCGGGGGTCATCACGATCACCGACATCCTGCGCAGCGGGGGACCGTCGGACATGGTCACTGCCGCCGATGCGATGACCCCGCGGCCGGTGACCGCGACGCTGTCGACCCCGGTGTCTCAGGTGTTGGAACGGATGGCGTCCCTGGGGATCGGTCGGGTGCCCATCGTCGCCGAGAACGACCCCGACCTCCTCATCGGCATCTTCCGCAGGGAGGACGCCGTGAGGGCCTACCACACCGCGCTGGGGCAGGAGGTGTCCCACGACCTCGACCGCTCCCGGTTACAGGTCAGGGTGGCATCGGGGGCGGACTTCCATGAGATCGACATTCCGGCACGATCGGTGGCCGACGGCCGGCTGCTCAAGGAGATCCCGATCCCCGGCGGGGTGACGGTGGTGTCGATCCGCAGGGGGCTCAAGGTGCTCGTGCCTGACGGAAACACCCGACTTCAATCGGGCGATCAGCTCACGGTCTTCGCCCGTCCCGGCGCCAACCTGCAGCTGTTCGAACGCCTCCATGCCGGCGACACCGGCGAGCTCGACGCCCTCGCCGAGGACGGCGCGCGGTTCCATGACCTCGAGGTCCCGGCCGGGTCGATCGCCGCCGGCAAGCCGATCAGGGAGGTCGCCGTCCCGGGCGGATGCACGATCGTGTCCGTCAGACGCGGCGCTGAGATCATCATCCCCAACGGCAACACCGTGCTCCACGCCGGCGATGTGCTGACCGTGTTCAGCAAGCCCGCCGAGCGGAGGATGTTCGCGGAGAGGCTCAATGCGTAGACGCATCGCGTCCAGCGTGCAGCGTGCAGCCTGCAGACGGATCCACTGCACGCGGCAGGCCGCAGGTTGCATGCCGGGTTGGACACGGTGACTTCCTAATCTCGGGTGCTGTGCCTTACCCCATCCGCCTTGCCGTTCAGATCCATCCCCAGCAGGCGAGCTACGCCGCGACGCGTGACGCCGCCATCGAGGCGGAGGAGCGTGGCGCCGACGCCGTGTTCAACTGGGACCACTTCTACCCGCTGTACGACGACCCCGACGGTGCTCATTTCGAGTGCTGGACCCAGTTGGCGTCGTTCGCCGAGGTGACCAGCCGGGTCGAGATCGGGGCGCTCGTGACCTGCAACTCGTATCGGAACCCGAACCTGCTCGCCGACATGGCGCGTACGGTCGACCACATCTCGGGGGGCCGGGTCATCCTCGGGATCGGTGCCGGATGGTTCGAGAGGGACTACGACGAGTACGGCTACGACTTCGGCGCCGCCCCGGACCGCCTGCGAGCGCTCCGTCGCGACCTGCCGATAATCCGCCACCGGTTGCAGCGTCTCAATCCGCCTCCGCTGCGCGAGATGCCGATCCTCGTCGGCGGGGGAGGCGAGAAGGTGACGCTGCGCCTCACCGCCGAGCATGCCGACGTCTGGCATGGCTTCGGAGATGCCGAGACCATCGCCCACAAGCGTTCGGTGCTCGCCGGCCACTGTGCGGCCATCGGTCGTGACCCGGCGACCATCGAGATCTCGGCGGGCATTCCCCGCGACCTGCGCGGGGACAGCGGCCGGGGGGACGAGCTGGTGGCTGCCGGCGCCACCCTCATCACCTTCGGCATCGGAGGGCCCACCTACGACCTGTCGTTTCTCGACACCTGGGTCGAGTGGAGGGATGAGAGGAACGGGCGCCAGGGGTGAGAGGGATGAGGGGTTAGGGATTAGGGATTAGGTTCTGTCCCGCTCCTAACTCCTAACTCCTAACTCCTAATGCCCTCACGATCCGACCTCATCGCCCTCCTCACCGCTTATCACCCATCCGATCCGGCCGAGCAGCGCTACCTCATCGACATGCTCGATCTCGCCGCTGCGGCGCATGACCCGTTCGATCGCACCGCGTACGAACCGGGCCACTTCACGGCCAGCGCATTCGTGATCCATCCCGACGGCACCAGGGTGCTTCTCATCCACCACGCCAAGCTGGGGATCTGGGTGCAGCCTGGCGGGCATGTCGATCCGAAGGATGACTCGCTGCTCGGTGCCGCCGCACGCGAGGTCGCCGAGGAGTCGGGCCTCACCGATCTCGGCTCGGTGGTCGACGGTCTGGTCGACGTCGACATCCATGTGTTCGCGGGGCATGCCGATCAGCCACGGCATCTCCACTACGACCTGCGGTTTGGCTTCGTTGCCCGTGACGGCGCCCTCGACTTGAACGACGAGGTGCTCGAAGCAGGGTGGTTCGCACCCGACGACCTGGCCCCGCTCGGCGTGGACGTGTCGGTGTCGAGACCGGTGGGGAAGCTGATTGGGTAGCGATTGGCGATTGGCAATTGGACGGAAACGGCAATGAGCGATAGGCAATAGGCCGGAGCCGCATCGACGCGTCTGGACGAATTGCAAATTGCGAATTGCGATCTGCGTATCGCTCTTCTCCTCCCCTATCCTCGCCCCCGTGATCCGCAACGCCATTCGTGCCGCATTCCTCCGGCGGGATCCGTACGTGCGAATGGTGGTTGCCGGCGACGGGGTGGCGGACGGGGCGATCGTCGTCGCCGCCGTGTACCTGATCCTCGTCACGCTCTACCTCGGCACGGGGTTCGAGGGTTTCACCATCGTCAGGGTGGTCCTCAACGGCTTGTTCGGGTGGATCATGCTCTCCGGACTCGTCTATCTCGTGGGGCGCCACTTCCTCGAAGGGTCGGGCTCGTTCCCGTCCACGATGGCGGCGACCAGCATCGGGTACCCGGTGCTGGTGGCATCCCTGGCGCTCGGATTCGTGATCGAGCCGTATCGGGCACAGCAGATCGCCTCGCTGTGGCTGGTGCTCACGGTGTGGATGGCGGCCCGGGTAGCGCTCGAGTTGGACGCGCCCAAGGCAGCAGTGGCGGCGGCGCTCGGTTGGGCGTCGTACCTCGCGCTCACTGCCCTGTTCCGGGTGTGACCGTCTACCGGATCGATCTCGGATACGACGGTGGGGGGTTTCGCGGGTACGCCCGCAATGCAGGGGTCAGGTCCGTCCAGGAGGTCATCGAGGGCGCCCTTGCCATGATGTGCGGCGCCGACGTGCCCACGGTGGTCGCCGGGAGGACCGATGCCGGCGTCCACGCCCGCACCCAGGTGATCTCCTTCGAGTGGGATGGGCCGATCGACCCGGCGCGGCTCACCCGCTCGCTCGACGGGATGGTCGGGCCCGAGATCGTCATCCGGGCGGTGACGGCCGCATCCTCCGAGTTCAGTGCCCGTTTCTCGGCAACCGGTCGGACCTACAAGTACTTCATCGACGACTCCCCGTCACCCGATCCTCTCCGGCGCGGGTGGGTGTGGCACGTGCCGGAGGTGCTCGACGTCGATGCGATGAACCTGGCTGCCGCGGCTTTCGTCGGCGAGCACGATTTCGCCTCCCTGTGCCGGGCGGCCGAGGGACGCTCCACGATCCGGCTGGTCGGGTCGGCCGTCTGGTCCCGCGAGGCGGACCTGCTGGTCTTCACCGTCGCCGCCACGAGTTTCTGTCACCAAATGGTCCGCTCGATGGTGGCGTTGTGCGTCGACGCCGGGCGGGGGAGGGTCGCCGCCGGCACCGTACCTGCCATCATCGCGGCCAGGGACCGCAACGCCGCCCGGGGCGTGGCTCCGCCCCACGGCCTGGTCCTGTGGGATGTGGAGTTTTGAGCTCGCAGCCCGCAGTGGTGTCAGTGACCGTCGGCGCGCCTGCATGCTGCAGGCTGCAAGCTGCCGGCTTCCCCACGGATTGGCTGCACCAATCGGAGGGCACTACCATGCCGCGCCGCCCCGCCGTCGTGGGCAAGGTTTTCGTGCGTCACCACGCACACTCTTCATGAGAGGGACCGACTCCGAATGAAGCTGCACAAGACGTTCACGCCGCGGCCGACCGACATCGATCGGGTCTGGTGGCTCGTCGACGCCACCGACATGCCGCTCGGCCGTCTCGCCTCCGAGGTCGCCCACATCTTGCGCGGGAAGCACAAGCCGACCTTCGCCCCCCACATGGACATGGGAGATTTCGTCATCGTCGTCAACGCCGCCAAGGTGGCAGTCACCGGTGCGAAGGTCGATGCCAAGAACTACTACCACCACAGCGGTTACCCCGGTGGCCTCACCGCCACGTCGTTCCGGGAGATGCTGGCCACCCACCCCGAGCGCGTGGTCGAGAAGGCAATCAACGGCATGCTGCCGAAGAATCGTCTCGGCCGGGCGATGGGCCGCAAGTTGAAGGTCTATGCCGGGGCCGAGCACCCGCATACCGGTCAGATGCCCCGTCCCCTCGCTCTCCAGTCTCGAAAGGTCGAAGCCTGATGCCAAAGCCGCTTGCCCAGACCGTCGGCCGCCGTAAGACGTCGGTGGTGCGGGTTCGCATCTACGACGGAACCGGCAAGGTCAGGCTCAACGGCAAACCGATCGAGGAGTACTTCCCCAGCATGGCCCAGCGCATTCGCGTGCTCGAGCCGCTGCGCACGGTCGGTGCCGAGACTCGCTACGACGTCGAAGCGCAACTCGAAGGCGGGGGAACCACCGGGCAGACCGACGCTCTTCGGCTCGGGATTGCCCGGGCACTCATCGAGGTGGAGCCTGAGCTCCGGCCCGCACTGAAGAAGGCGAATCTGCTCACCCGCGACGCCAGGGCGGTCGAGCGCAAGAAGTACGGCCTTCGCAAGGCCCGTCGCGCCCCGCAGTACACGAAGCGCTGAACTCTCCGGCACCACCGGCCGAAGGGACCCGAGCATGGTTCATCAACCTCTGTTCGGAACCGACGGAGTTCGGGGCCGGGCCAACGTCGAACTGACCGCCGAGATGGCGACCGGTCTCGCCCGCGCCGCCGGCGATGGACGCCAGGGTCTGGCGGTCGTCGGCCGCGACACGCGCCGGTCGGGCCAGATGCTCGTCTCTGGGGTCCATGCCGGATTCAATGCCGCCGGCATCGACACGATCGATCTGGGGATCCTTCCCGTCGGGGGCGTCGCCTTCCATGCCCGGGCCACCAACTCCGCCTTCGGTGTCATGGTGAGCGCCAGTCACAACCCTGCTGCCGACAACGGGATCAAGTTCTTCGGCGGCGACGGTGCCAAGCTCGACGACGAGCGTGAGGCGGCGATCGAGGCCCGGTACCGCCACGGCGCGCCATGGACGGAGGTGAGCGGCGACGGCATCGGCATCCAGGTTCCCATGCCCGACGCGCTCGACCGCTACGTCGAGCACCTCGCCGCTCAGGGCGACTACGGGTTGTCGGGCCTCAGCGTGCTCCTCGACTGCGCGCAGGGTGCTTCGTTTCTCGCTGCCCCGAGACTGTTCAAGAAACTCGGAGCCACCGTCGAGGCGATCAACATCGACCCGACCGGGACCAACATCAACGACGGGTGCGGGGCCGTCCATCCCGAGATGCTCGCCGAACATGCCGCCGGCAGGATCGGGCTCGCCTTCGACGGCGACGCCGACCGGTGCATCGCCGTGGACGAGGACGGCCGGGTCTGCAACGGCGACGTGATCATGGCCGTGCTCGCCCGTCACCTCCGCGACCGGGGCGAGTTGCCGGGTGATCGAGTGATCGCGACGGTGATGTCGAACCTCGGCTTCAGGATGGCGATGCGCAAACTGACCCTCGACGTCGTCGAGACTCCGGTCGGGGACCGCTACGTGCTGGAAGAGATGCGACGCCTCGGAGCCGGACTCGGCGGCGAGCAGAGCGGTCACGTGCTGTTCCGGGACCACTCCACCGGAGATGGCCTCCTGACCGGACTCAGGCTTCTCGAAGTCGTCGCCGCCACCGGAGCCCCTCTCAAGGAGCTTCGCCGTGTCATGGTCGAGTATCCCCAGGTGCTGCGCAGCGTCCATGTGCGTGTCAAGGAACGGCTCGCCGAGGCCGATTCGATCTGGTCGACCGTCGCTCGCATGGAAAAGCGGCTCGGTGAAGACGGCCGGGTACTCGTCAGGGCGAGCGGAACCGAGTCCGTGGTGCGAGTGATGGTCGAAGCGAAGGAGAGCCACGAGGCCGCCGCCATCGCCGACGATCTCGTTGTCGTGGTGCGGCGCGAACTCGGTGGCATATCCGAGGACGGCAAGTAGTCTGAGTGAGACAACTGAGACCAGACCGGAGACGTTCTGGAGCGCCTGGCCTCCCTGCGGGGAGGTGACGAGGAAGAGGGTCATCGAAGTATTCGGCGGATGCCCTCTCGGCCGCTCACGGCCGTGACGGTGCGGTGAAAACCCGGGGGTGACCCCGCAACAGCGACCGCATCGGAGTGAGGCAGGATGGATCGTCCTGCGTGTTTGTCTCTCCGGTCTCCCACGCGAAGGGAGACACCGCCATGTGCGGAATCATGGGCTACGTCGGGACGAGAGACGCCGCCCCGATCATCATCGACGGCCTCCGTCGTCTCGAATACCGCGGCTACGACTCGGCCGGGGTCGCCATCCACGACGGGACCTCGCTCACCGTCGCCAAGGCCGAGGGCAAGCTGGGCAGGCTGGCGGCGATGCTCGACGAGCATCCGATCGCCGGGACGTCGGGCATCGGACACACCCGCTGGGCGACCCACGGTGCACCGAGCGACCGCAACGCCCATCCCCACACCGATCCTGCAGGCGGGATCGTCGTCGTGCACAACGGCATCATCGAGAATTTCGTGGCACTCAAGGAAGGACTCGCCGCCGAAGGCGCCGAGTTCTCCTCGGAGACGGACAGCGAGGTGCTCGCCCACTTGATCGCCCGCGAATACGACGGCGACCTGCTCGAAGCGGTGCGCCGGGCGGTGGGCAAGGCCGAGGGCGCCTACGCGCTGGTGGCCATGGCTCGTCGCGAGCCGGGCCGCATGGTGGCCGTCCGCATGATCAGCCCGCTCGTGATCGGCATCGGCGACGGCGAGATGTTCCTCGCCTCAGACGTGCCGGCGATCCTCCACCACACGAGGGACATCGTGGTGGTCGAGAACGGTGAGATGGTCGACGTCACTCCCGACGGATGGAGCATTCAGACCATCGACGGCGTGCCCGTCGAGCGTGACACGCTCGAGATCACCTGGACCGCCGAGCAGGCCGAGCGGGGCGGATACCCCCACTTCATGCTCAAGGAGATCTTCGAGCAACCCCAGGCGGCCACCGAGACCCTGAGCGGGCGACTCGGCGACGACGGGGAGCTCGTCCTCGAGGACACCCACTTCCCCGACGGGTTCTTACGCGGCCTGGACAAGATCTGGATCACCGCCTGCGGGACGGCGCTGCATGCCGGGTACGTCGGCAAGGAGGTGTTCGAGCGTCTCCTCCGCATCCCCACCGAGGCTGCGTACGCCCACGAGCTGCGCTACGCCGACCCCCTCATCGTTTCGAACACGCTCACCATCGCCATCAGCCAGTCGGGTGAGACCGCAGACACGCTCGCTGCCGCCGGTCTCGCCAAGCGTCTCGGGTCGCGATTGCTGGCGTTGACCAACGTGGTCGGCTCGACCCTGAGCCGTGAGGCGAGTGACATCCTCTACACCCGGGCCGGGCCCGAGATCGCCGTCGCCTCCACCAAGGCGTATCTGACGATGCTGGTGGGCGAGTACCTCCTCGCCCTGGCGATCGGCCGGGAGCGGGGAGTCATCGACCCCGCCACCGACGACCTGCTGGTCAAGTCGCTCCTGGGGATCCCCGCCAAGATCGGTGAAGCGCTCAAGACGGACGGGCTGGTCGAAGCCCTCGCCGCCCGGTTCGAGGGGCACGACGACGTGTACTTCATCGGCCGCGGACTCGACCACGCCGTGGCCATGGAGGGCTCGCTGAAGATGAAGGAGATCTCCTACATCCACTCCGAAGCGATGCCTGCGGGGGAGTTGAAGCACGGCACCCTGGCACTCGTCACCGCCGGAACGCCGGTGGTCGTGGTGCTCACCCAGGGCGCAACCTACGACAAGACGGTGTCTGCCATCCAGGAGGTGAAGGCGCGGGGAGCGCTCGTGATCGCCGTCGCCTACGAGGATGACACACGGGTCGTCAAGCACGCCGACGAGGTGCTGTGGATTCCGAGGGTGCCGGACCTGCTTTCGCCGATCCTGTCGATCGTGCCGCTGCAACTCCTGGCGTATCACGTGGCGGCGGCCCGGGGCCACGACATCGACCAACCGCGGAACTTGGCCAAATCGGTCACGGTGGAGTAGGGCGTCTTGCTGCACTCGGCGCAATTGGCAATTGGCAATTCGACAGGAGCGATGGAGGTTCCGTCCAATTGCGAAGGTCCAATTGCCAATAGCCTCGTTGGCGCGAGAAGCGTGAGGAGCATCAAGTGCGAATAGTGGGTCTCGGAATCGACCTCGCCGACATCGAGCGGGTGGG
>DATECY010000003.1:0-3995 GCA_035286665.1 Acidimicrobiia bacterium | reverse complement strand
GATGTCTCGGCATGGGTGTCCCGTCCACGTCACCGCTGACCTCTTCGGTCTGAATCATCTAGGGTCCAGACCGGAGGTGGACCGATGAAGACCGTGGCCAACATTCTTGCCGCGAAGGGGTCGGACGTCTTTGCGATAGCTCCGGGGGCTTCCGTGTACGACGCCCTCCAGCTTCTGGCCGACAAGAACGTAGGCGCCCTGGCGGTCGTAGATGACAGCAAACTCGTCGGCATCGTCTCGGAGCGTGACTACGCCCGCAAGGTCGTGCTGGTGGATCGGAGCTCGCGCGAAACCCCCGTGTCCGAGATCATGTCCGCCAAGGTCAACACCGTCGCTCCAACGGCATCCCTCGAAGATTGCATGGAGTTGATGACCGAACGCCACATCCGCCACCTCCCCGTCCTCGATGGGGACGAGCTCGTCGGGATGATCTCGATCGGCGATGTGGTCAAAGCCGTGATCGCCGACCTGGCAGCGATGGTCGAGCAACTCGACAACTACATCCGGGGGGGATAGAAGGGTCCCTAACCTCCCGGTCGTGGACATCCATCCCGACATCGTCGCCGCGGTCGGCAACACGCCGATGGTGCGCTTGGCTCGCATTCACCCCCCGGGCAACCTGATCGCCAAGGTCGAGTCGATGAACCCCGGCGGGTCGATCAAGGACCGCATCGGCTTGGGGATGATCGTGCGAGCCGAACAGATGGGCCTCCTCCATCCCGGCGACACGATCGTCGAACCGACCAGCGGCAACACCGGGGTGGGCCTGGCGATGGTGGCGGCGCTGCGCGGCTACCGCCTCATCGCCGTCATGGCCGACAAGCAGTCCAAGGAGAAGCAGGACCTGCTGGCGGCATACGGCGCCGACGTGGTGGTGTGTCCCACCGACGTCGCCCCGGAGGATCCCCGGTCGTATTACTCGGTTGCCGCCGAATTGGCGTCGCGGCCCGGCCACTACCGACCCGACCAGTACTCCAATCCGGCCAACCCCGAGGCCCACCACGTCACGACCGGTCCCGAGATCTGGCGGCAGACCGACGGCCAGATCGGTGTCCTCGCTGCCGGCGTCGGCACCGGGGGCACGATCAGCGGCATCGGCCGGTTTCTCAAGGAACAGGATCCCGCCGTCTGGGTGGTCGGCGTCGACCCACAGGGATCCATCTACACGGCCGATGGCCCCGGCGACGTCACGACCTATCTCACCGAGGGCGTCGGCGAGGACTTCTGGCCGGACACCTTCGACCGGTCGATCGTCGACGAGTACGAGATGGTCACCGACCGCGAGGCGTTCGCGATGACCCGCCGCGTCGTACGCGAGGAGGGCATCCTCGTCGGCGGGTCGGGAGGCATGGCCGTCGCGGGTGCCCTGCGGGTGTCGCGGCGGCGGCCCGACGACCTCGTGGTCGTCGTGGTTCCCGATGGGGGGCGCAACTACATCTCCAAGATCTTCGACGACGCCTGGATGGCGTCCCACGGCTTCGGGGAGGAATCGTGAAGTTCGAGACGAAGGCGATCCACAGCGGCCAGGAGCCCGAGCCGACGACCGGCGCGGTGGTGGTGCCGATCTACGCGACGAGCACCTACGCCCAGGACGCGCCCGGCAAGCACGCCGGGTACGACTACTCCCGTACCGACAATCCGACCCGCACCGCCCTGCAGATCGCGCTCGCCGAACTCGAAGGCGTGGAGGAGGGGTCGGGGGGTGGAACGGTGGCGACCGCCTCGGGGATGGCGGCGGTGGCTTTGTGCGGGTACCTCCTCGGCGCCGGCGAACACGTCCTCCTCCCCGACGACGCCTACGGGGGCACCTTCCGATTCTTTGCCAAGGTCCTCGGCGAGCAAGGCTTCGGTTGGAGCGTGGGTCGGCCCACCGATCCGGACACGGTCGCGGCGGCGATCCGGCCGAACACCCGCCTCGTGTGGCTGGAGACGCCGAGCAATCCGCTGCTGCGCGTGTCCGACATCACCCGACTCGCCGAGATCGCCCATGACGCCGGAGCATTGCTGGTGGTCGACAACACGTTTGCGACGCCGTACCTGCAGCGCCCACTGTCCCTCGGCGCCGACGTGGTGCTCCACTCGACCACCAAGTACCTGGGCGGCCACTCCGACGTGGTGGGTGGGGCGCTGGTGACCGCGGATCACGAGCTGCACGAGCGGCTCCGATTCCTCCAGAACGCCGCGGGTCCGGTGCCGGGGCCGTTCGACGCCTGGCTGGTGCTGCGGGGCATCAAGACGCTGGCGGTCCGCATGGAGCGTCACTGCTCCAACGCCATGGCGGTCGCCGAGCACCTCGCCGCCGATCCCCGGGTCGCCGAGGTGATGTACCCGGGGCTGACCTCGCATCCCGACCACGCGTTGGCACACCGGCAGATGGACGCTTTCGGGGGGATGGTTTCGTTCCGTCCTACCGGGGGCATCGAGGCCGCCCATCTCCTCGCCGAGCGCACCGAGGTGTTCTGCCTGGCGGAGAGCCTCGGTGGTGTCGAGTCGCTCATCGAGGTGCCGGCGGCGATGACCCACCAGTCGGTGATCGGGACGCCCCTGGAGGTTCCCGAGGACCTCGTGAGGTTGTCGGTGGGGATCGAGCACGTCGACGACCTCATCGAGGACCTCGACCGGGCGCTGAGGTAGGCAGGCGCCCCCTCCCACTCGGTGGGAGGGGGTCGGGGGAGCCTTTCTCCCCCTCCCACTCGGTGGGAGGGGGTTGGGGGGAGGGCTACCTCGGGCGATGACCTACGGCGAGGGGGTTGGGGGGAGGGCCACCTCGGGCGAGGGACGCAGGCACCATTGGATGTGTGGCATAGATACGCCATTCCTTGATCGAGGCGGGTGTGTCGCGGGTTCTTCCCGGCAGTGCGGGGTAGGCACTTGTCGGTGGCCGTGTCGCCGATGTGTGCTTTCCGCGCGCCGGCCGAGAGTGTCGGGATCACACATGTTGACCCTCGTGAGCTACCCCTTTCGCCGCCGCAGCTGGGCGAGCCCGGCGACGAGGGAGAGCGCGCATGATCCGAGAGCCAGGGCAATCCGGAGGTTCACGGCCGACCGCAAGGCGGACTCCTGCGGCGCAGTTCCTTCGATGAGCACCTGAATCGGTGTGATCAGTTCCCCGGCCCCGACGGGAACGGAGTGGGTCGTCTCGCTCCCCACCGTGACTGCCCACATCCCGTGATGTGCTCGGACCGGCCACAACATCACGGCCAGGGCGACGATCATGCCAAACAGGGCGACCAGCGACGGCCAGCGTGTTCGCATCAGCTGGATCGTATCCCGTTGAGCCGCGAGTGTTCCTGTCCCGATCCGACCGGGCGGCACTCCCGCGCGCTGGCTGAGGCCACCCCCCTCCCCTCTCACAGATCACGGACCCCTGATCACCACCGGGTCCTGCACCCCGTCTCCGTCCATGTCAATGCAGCCGACGGATGCAAGTCCCTTCAACTCGGGCGCCAGGGTGAACCCGAAGCCACTCCAGGTGGCGGCGGTCGCCGCCACCAACGCCTCGTCGCCCCACTCCGTGTAGCCGAGAGTGACGTTCCCCCCGCCGCAGGCGGCGACCACTCCGACCGGATGGGGGATGCGGTGCGCCAGCCAGATCGGGGATCCGTCGGCGGCGATCACCCCGAGGTGGGCGCTGCGACCGCGGTCGTCGGTGGGCACCGGGCGGGGATCCCACGGGATCGCCCGGGCGGGGTGACGGTACGAGACGACCACCTCGATCGATCCATCACCGTCGAGGTCGGCGGCCGACGAGGTGATCACATCGCCGTACGGAAACGACGCCAGCGGGCTGTCGGTGGCGTCGAGGCCGGGCCGGCGGATCAGCGACCACCAGGTCCCGGCGAGCCAGACGGCGTCACCATCGGGCAGCCACCCCCCGGCGTCGTCGCTCGGCCTCCAGGCGATCGGCCCATCCGCGTCGAAGAGCACCGCGATCGTCGCCACACCGGGGGCGGCCAGGTCGACGATCGCGGTTGTGCCACTCGTCGTCGTAGCGG
>DATECY010000002.1:0-4943 GCA_035286665.1 Acidimicrobiia bacterium | reverse complement strand
GGTCTCGCCGCCTGCAGGCGGCGTGGAGCAAAGAACCCAGATCCTCTGGGGAACGGTCGGGAGACATGACCACCTCTCTCTCCTCTCCGCGCGGCAACGTATCGCATGGTCGCGAGGGCGGACAGAGGCATTCGTCTCAGCCGAGACCGCTCCGCCTCACCGGTCCGCGAACGTCCCGGTTCCGGTGCCGAATCCCTCGATCCCCGCCTCAGGCGTCGGTGGTCAGACCGTTCCGATGAACGCCACGTACTCGCGCATCTTCGCCAGCACGACGTCGGGCTCCGCCTGGGGAAGACCGAAGACCGCACGGCTGACACCTGCCGCGGCCAGAGTCCCGAGGGCGTCGACGTCGCGGGGGGCACCGGACACGCCGATCTCGATCGAGTCCGGGTCACGCCCGGCCGCCGAAGCGGCCTCGCGGACCGCGGCGATCTTGCCGACCACGTCGTGACGGGTGCCGATCGGCATCCACCCGTCACAGAACTCGATGATGTCGGCGATCGTCTTGGGTCCGGCGGCCCCGCCGAGGATGATTGGCGGGTGGGGACGCTGCACCGGCTTCGGCCACGACCATGACGGCGCGAAGTTCACGTACTCGCCCGAGAACGACGCCACCTCCTCGGTCCACAGGGCCTTCATCGCCAACACCCGCTCACGCAGGACCGAGCGCCGTTCGGCGTAGGCCACACCGTGGCTCGCCAGTTCTTCCTTGTTCCACCCGTACCCGATCCCGAACAGCACCCGGCCCCCG
This sequence comes from Acidimicrobiia bacterium, assembly GCA_035286665.1. Lineage (GTDB taxonomy): Bacteria > Actinomycetota > Acidimicrobiia > Spongiisociales > UBA11373 > RBG-16-68-21. The sequence goes on along the minus strand of DATECY010000002.1, from coordinate 4,192 downwards.
GAGAGGCGGTCGAGAGTGGCGACCTCCTTGGCCGTCCAGATCGGGTCGCGCTGGGCGACGAGGGTGATCCCGGTGGCCAGTTTCAGCGTTGAGGTGACGGCGGCGATGGCGCCGAAGGCGACGAACTGCTCGTAGGTGCGCCAGTAGTGCTCCGGCAGGGGCGGCGCGCCGGTCACGCCTCCCCACGGCGTCTTCCGACTCACCGGGATGTGGCTGTGCTCGGGGAACCACAGTGACTCGAAGCCGAGGTCCTCGGCGGCCCGGCCCAGCTCGACCGGCTGGAGTGTCGTGTCCGTCGGGAAGATCGAAACACCGATGTGCATGCCCGCAAGGGTAAAGGACGCGGTGGTGAACCCGCCGCTACCGATGCCGCCCGGCGTGCGACCCGGTCGGAACTTCCCGGTTCTTGTGACAATGACCAGAACTGGTGCGTATAGTAGTGGTCATGGTGACACAAACCGGAGGGGAACAAGTTCCCGAGGGGTACGACCCGTCGCACTACCCGGCCTTCGCGGTGACCGTCGACGTGGTCATCCTCACCATGGACGAGGGCACGCTCAAGGTGCTGCTGGTGCGCCGCGGCGGACCGCCCTTCGCCGGCGTGTGGGCGATCCCCGGCGGGTTCAAGCGCCCCGACGAGACCCTCGACGAGGCGGCCAAGCGGGAACTCGCCGAGGAGACCGGCGTGGACACCGCCGGCTTGCTCACCCAGTTCGGCGCCTACGGCGACCCGGGCCGCGACCCCCGGATGAACGTGGTGACGGTCGGTTACCTGGCGGTGGTGCGCGACGTCGGGCTGATCGCCGCCGGTTCCGATGCCGCCGATGCGTCGCTGGTGCCGGTCGGCGACGTGCTCGAGGATCGGATCGACCTCGCCTTCGACCATCTCCGCATCGTGCACGACGCCATCGAGCGAGTGCGGGTCGAGCTCGAGGTCTCGGGGATCGCCACCGCCTTCGTCGGCACCACCTTCACCATGGCAGAGCTGCGGGCGGTATACGAAGCGGTGTGGGGCATGCAACTGGACGCCGCCAACTTCCGGCGCAGCATCGTCTCCGCCGAGGGGTGGGTGATGCCCACCGGCCGGCGTGCCCGTCCCGGCTCGGCCGGCGGCAGGCCGGCCGAGCTCTATCGGGCCGGCCGGGCTTGGAGCCACGGCGGGCCCATCCATCGCACACCACGCAACGACGAGAGGAAATAGAGAGATGAGCAGCACACGGATGAGGGCGGCGGTCAGCGAGCGGTACGGGCCGCCGGAGGTGGTGCGGATACAGGAAGTGAACCGGCCAACCCCCAAGGAGAAGGAGCTGCTCATCGAGGTTCACGCCACAACGGTGAACCGCACAGACTGCGGCTACCGGAGCGGCAAGCCTTTCCTCATCAAGTTCTTCAGCGGCTGGCGCAAGCCCAAGGCGATCATCCTCGGGACCGAGTACGCCGGGGTGGTCGGGGCCGTCGGCAGCGAAGTGACCAAGTTCTCGGTGGGCGAGCGCGTCTGCGGTTACTGCGAGGGCACGTTTGGATCCCACGCCGAGTACATGACGATCGGGGACCACCGCCTCATCGCCCGGATCCCCCAGGACCGGACCTTCGAGCAGGCGGCACCGAGCACGGAGGGCTCGCACTACGCACTCGGCATGCTGCGCCGGTCCGGTATGAAGGAGGGTGACTCGGTCCTCGTCTACGGGGCGACCGGCGCCATCGGCTCGGCAGCGGTGCAGCTCGCCAAGAGCATGGGTCTCAGGGTGACGGCGGTGTGCGGTACGGCACACGTCGACTTGGTCAAGGGCCTGGGTGCCGACACGGTCGTCGACTACCAGACGACCGACTTCACCCGGGACGATCGCCGGTACGACCTTGTGCTCGACGCTGTGGGCAAGAGCTCCTTCCGACGCTGCAAGCGGCTGCTCAAGCCGAAGGGCATCTACACCGGCACCGACTTTGGGCGCGTCGCCCGTATGGCCCCGTTCATCATCCCGGCCTTCATCGGGCACCTCCTTCAGGCGCTCTTCACCCGACTCCTGGGCGGTCGTCGCACCATGTTCGTCCTGCCCCATCGCGACCCGGAGGCGGTGCGTTTCCTCACAGGTCTCATAGAGTCCGGAGAGTTCAAGCCCGTGGTCGACCGGGTCTACCCGTTGGAGCAGATCGCCGAGGCGTACCGGTACGCGGAAACGGGGCAGAAGATCGGCAACGTCGTCATCACCATGTAGGCGCCGCTTGCGAACACCTGTTCGTCTGCGTACAGTCGCGGTCCTTCCCCACCCCACGAGTGGAGGTGGTCCCGTGGACATCGGAAAGCAGCGGCGGGTGATCATCGTCGAACCCGAACCGCGGGTGACTCCCGCACCGGCGCCGGAGATCCCGGCGCGACCCACCGAGGCCGTGCCCGCTCCCGCCGAGCCGGCCCTCGTCCCCGCAGGCGCCGCCGGTACGTGAGCCGATGGACGATCTCGCCCGCCTCGAACGGTTGACCCGGCACCTGCGCGCCCTCGACGCCGGTGCGCCGGTCCAGGCCGACACCGACGCCCGGTCGATTCGCCTCCGCCTCACCGCCCGCGACATGACGGAGCGGATGCGGGCGGATCGTCGAGCCAAGGCCGAGCGCGGTCGCGCCGAGTTGGTGGTGAGCCTCGAGCGCATCATCTCCCGAGCTCCTGCGGTCCTCCCCCCGCCCCGGCCGCCGCGGCACACCGGCCTCTTCAACCCGGACCCGCCGCTCGAGACCTTCTGGTCGCCCACTCCGATCCTCGGGTTCCGGGTGTGGCAAATGGGCGCCCATCTCCATGGGGCCAAGCGGGTCTGGTACACCCCCGAGTACGTCGCCGGATGTCTTCGCGGCAACAGCGAGGTGATGGACCCCGACGTCCCCCACAGCGACGGCTCGTGCGGAAGGCCACCGTGCGGGATCTACGCGGCAAAGGACCCCGCCTCCCTGGTGGCTGACTTCGGCGCCGAGTACCTGCCGATGGCCTACGGCGTCGTCGAGTTGACCGGCAAGGTGGTCGAACACGACGACGGGTACCGGGCACAACGGGCCCGGGCCATTGCAGTGGTGGTCGTCGAGGACGAGGGATTGACGAGATTCGAGGGAGCCGACGCGGTGGCGCGGGCATTCGCCGATCCGCGCACCGTGTTGGCCGCGGCACGGCCGCGACGGGTCGCGGTGAAGAGCTGGGAATCGGAGGTGGTCGGATACCTCGCCGAGGTGCGAGTCATGATGGAGGCGGGGCTCGGCGGGGGTTGAAACCCTCCGCGAGACGGTCTGTCGGTGTCCCTGCGCGGGAGTCCGGGGTCAGCGCTGTCACGAGAGCGCTTCGAGTCGAGGTTGCACGCCCATGGAGCGACCGGGTTCGGGCCGGGTCGGACATCGACCCACTCGACTCCAATCGGCCCCTGCGGCGCCGTCGCGGCTGCGGTACACCGACTGCTGATTCTTGCTGAGCCGGGTGTGCTTCGAACTCAGGAAGAGTGTTGACATAATCATTCCGATACCGGTATATTTATGTCATGGTGATTGTCGACGTCCAAGAAGCAGCACGCCAACTTGGGGTGAGTCCCAGGCGAGTACGCAAGATCCTGGCCGACAAACTCGTCCCCGGAGTTCGGATCGGTAGAGCGTGGGCGGTCGAGCAACGGCACCTCGATCGATTCATGCATCACCGAGCCTCGATCGGCCGACCCTGGAGTGCCTCGTCGGCGTGGGCTGCCCTCGCGGCAGCCGATGGTCATGACTCGGCCTTGGCACCGGTCGATCGTTCGAGGGCTCGCCATCGTCTGAGCGGAAGGGGACTCCTGGGGGTTGTCGATCGCCTCGCGGCGCGGGCTCAACGCCAAGACTTCTACGGACACCCTTCGGTATTGCGTCGCCTTGCGAGCGAGCCGAATCTGATCCTCTCGGGGGTGAGCGCCGCAGCTGATCATGGTGTTGACGTTCTTGCCTCGGATTTCCTCGAGGCGTACGTACCGTTGTCTCAAGCGCAAGACATCGTCAAACGGTATGCCCTCGACGCGGATGCGGAGCGCCCGAACATTCTCCTACGAATCGTTGGGGACTCCGTGTGGCCCTTCGCCAGCGGTGACCGCGTGGCCGCCCGAGCCGTTGTCGCCGTCGACCTGCTCGAGTCCGAAGACGACAGATCGCGTCGTGCAGGCTCGGCATTGGCCCGCCGACCGCAATGACTCCGTGGCC
>DATECY010000001.1:0-10220 GCA_035286665.1 Acidimicrobiia bacterium | reverse complement strand
GGTGCGTCGGCGAACTCGCTCCGAGACCGGCTCGAACGGTCGTCACCCGATCTTGCTCGAACCCGTTGGCGCGCGCTCCACGTGACGCAGATCGACACACCGAGGCGTTCACCCCGTCACCATCACCACCAACGGCCACCGGTCGCCGACGCCGTCGGCGACCGTCACCACCACCCGCCACGAGTCGCCGAGCTGCGCCGCCGACGAGATCCGCGACTCCTGACCCCACGCCGGCCGCCGAAAATCCCCCCTTGCGTTTAGCCGTGAGACGCGGTCTGCCGTCCCTTGACCAGCATCGACACGTAGGCGCCGATGCCGATCAGCAGCGCGGTACCCATGATCGGAGTGCCGATCCGCTTGGGGACGGCCTGCACCGTGATCAACCCGATGCCGAAGGTGATCAGGCCGACGTAGAGGCCCCAGAGCACGACCTTGTCGATCCCGCCGAGCGACGTTCCCCGGGTGCGAGTGGCGACCACGCCGAGGAGCAGGCTGGTCATCACCCCGACGAACATCGAATGGTCGAAGGTGAGGAGCAGCCCCTCCTGGCCGTCGGTGAGGGCGTCGAAGTCGATGCTCCCCGAGATGACGAGCCCGATGAGCACCGTGCCCAGAATCAGGTAGACCACCAGGAACAGCGAGCTCATCCGCGAGTACACACCGGTCCCGGCTCCCCGCCACCCGGCCGGCGAGAGCTGCTGCCACGACCGCACCACCAGCATCACCACCCCGGCGATCATCAGGAGGTTGGCGGGTCCGAGCAGGGCCTCCTCCTGTCCGGACACGAAGCCGACGTTGACGATGACGCCGGCGACGAACAGCAACCACATCTGGGTCGCCCCCGCCTTGGTCCACGATCGATTGCCGCGGAACGACCACTCGATGACCGCCATCGCGGCCAGGATCAGGAACCCGATCACCATGGCCGGGGGATGGGCGTCGGCGAACGACGCCGCCGTCTTGTCGGAGAGCCCGGGAATCTCGCCCTTGGCGGTGTAGATGCCGAGCATGACGCCGAGGACGGCGCCGATGAGGAGCGACACCCACGCCAGCAGGAGCCCGAGTCGGGCGACGCTCCTGTTCCCGTCGGCCTTGTAGTTGCGAACCAGCCAGACCAGGTACCAGATGACCACCAGGAAGAGCAGCGTGCCCAGGACCGGCCGCTGGATGCGGTCGCCTGGAATCCGGTCACCGACCAGGAAACCGCCGAGCACGTAGAGGTAGATGGCAACGATCATCCCCCACGCCATGTTCGCCGCCTTCTTCACCTCGGCATCGGCCAGCATCCGCTCCCCGGAGAACATCAGCAGCGCCACACCGCTGACGCTGAGCGTGATCCACCCCAGCGTGCCCGCATGGACGTGGGCCATCAGCGTGTCGTGATCGGGCAGATACAGGTCCAACCCGTTGAGGATTCCGATGACGATGGTCAGCACGAACAGCGACAGTGCCGCGATGAAGACGCGGCGCGCCGCCGGCCACAACTGCGATTGCATGAGCCCCCTCCAGTTTTCGAGACCCAGACGATACCGAGGAACTCACCGGCGTGCCGGAGAAAAGCGAGGCCGTGTCCTACGATCACCCGATGCTCCGAACCGTTCGCCGCCTCCTCGTCGCCGCCGTCGTTGCCATCGCCCTCGCCACTGCAGGGTGTAGCGAATCGGGAGGAGCCCTCACCGAAGGGCGCACCATCTACGGCGACCATTGCTCGTCGTGTCACGGTGCGACCGGCAACGGCGGTGTGGGGCCGTCGCTCCACACCGTCACCGAGACCTGGCCGTCCTGCGCGGACCACATCGAGTGGGTCACGCTCGGTTCCGATGGATGGGAGGCGGCACACGGATCGACCTACGGGGCCACCTCGAGGCCGGTGACGGGGGGCATGCCGTCCCACGCCTCGCTGCTCCAACGGGACGAGATCACTGAAGTCGCCGCGTTCGAGCGCATCCAGTTCGGGGGAGCCGACCGCGACGCGGTTCTCGCCGACTGCGGGCTCGGAGCCGGCTGAGCACCCGCGGACGACCACGAGATGCGATCGGCCGTGCCTCCGATAGAGGTCTACCTTCACCCGGCGACCATCACCACCAACGGCCACCGGTTGCCCACCGAGTCGGCCACCGTCACCACCACCCGCCAGATGTCGCCGACCTGCGCCGCCGACGAGATCCGCGGCTCGCTTCCCCACGCCGAAGCCCGGGCTGCGGCGACGTCGACCACCTGTTGCGGCGGATCCACCGTCTCCTCCGGCCACGGCGCCGGCTCGGGACCGGCGGGCAGCGGGATCGGTGACGGGAGGTCGAGCACCGTCGCTCCACCGCCGTCGGACACGCCGACGAGCACCGACACCGCCCGTACCGGCTGACGCGAGAACCCCCGCCCCGGAGGCGCTCCCAGGGTGCGGAACGCCACCGACACCAGATACTCACCGTCGCTGGCGGGTTCGACATCGAACGCCCTCGCCCACTCGACGTAGGAGATCCCCTCCCCGCCGTCCTGTGGGAAATCGGGTAGGACCGCCCCGGTAGGCAGAGCGGCGCGCACTTCGGCCGAACCGTCGGGCTCGAGGTCGGCGGTGAAGTAGTCGGTGACGAACCACTCGGCGCGTACCACCGCGGCGCGGGCGGCCGGGTCGGGGGGATCGGCCATGAGATCGGCCTCGCTGTACAGCGGGAGCCCCGTGAGGTCCGGAACCGTGGCTGCCGAGGATGCGACCTCATCGTCCCCGGCCAGCGTGGTGCCGGGGGCGATCGCCGGCACCGAGGCCGGGGACCACCACGACCGAGCTACCAATACCCCGAGGACCATCGCCCCGAGCAGGCCGGCGGCGAGATACAACGTCCGGCGCCGGCGGTCCTCCGGGTCGGTCTCCGCCATGAGGTCCGCCCAGGGGACCTGCTCCAACTCCTCACGATCATCGACCATTCACCACTCCTCGGAAGACACCAACCCACGGCGGGGCGGGCGAGTCGATCGGATTCGGCTGCCACATCGGACGCCCGAACATCGTGGCGAGCCGAACCTGGGGTGGGGGCAGCGTCGCCGCCGCAGGCACGGCGATCACCACGACCAGGAGGGCGGCAACGAGGCGGACCGTGGGGAAGCCGGCGCACCATGAGCGGGCGCGTGGCACCGGGGGAACGTACCGGTACGAGACGGAGAAGGCAATGGGGTCGTCGACCGACCCGGTCAGTCCCGGATCAGGTCCATGAACTCGGCGCGCGACGAGGGGTTGGTGCGGAACCCTCCCCGCATCGCCGAGGTGATCATCGACGAGCCCTGTTTCTGGACGCCCCGCATCATCATGCAGAAGTGGCTGCCCTCCATGACCACGGCGACCCCGTGGGGATGGAGCACCTCTTCGATGGCGTCGGCGATCTGGTTGGTGAGGCGCTCCTGCACCTGGAGCCGTCGCGAGAAGAGATCGACGATCCGGGCGATCTTGCTCAGTCCGATGATCGAGCGATTCGGCATGTAGGCAACATGGGCCTTCCCGAAGAACGGGAGCATGTGGTGCTCGCACAGCGAGTAGAACTCGATGTCCTTGACGAGCACCATCTCGTCGGCGTCGCTCTCGAAGATCGCGTTGTTCACCACCTCATCGAGCGAGGTCGTATAGCCGCTGGTGAGGAAATCCATCGCCTTGGCCACCCGGAGTGGGGTCCGCGCCAGGCCCTCGCGCTCGGGGTCCTCACCCAACTGGACGAGCATCTCCCGAACGTTCGCCTCCATGGCCGGGTCGTAGACCTCGTCGGCTCCGGCCTCCATGCCAAGTTCGCTGGCGTACCGCTCGCTGCGGAGTGGGGAGAGTTCAGCGGTCATGATGGGGTGTATCCGATCGCGATGGGGTGCTGCGAGATGTCTCAAGGTCTTGGCGGGGTCCCCGTATTCCCATTCGGGTGCAACATCGGCGGCGGGCACGATGAGGTGCGCGTACGTCGCCAGGCCCGGATCGGGAATCGGAGTGCCGTCCACGTCACCGGTGAACCCCTCGTAGAGGACGACGTCGAGATCGATCGTCCGAGGGGCGAAGCGATCGGACGACCGAGTTCTCCCGAGTGCCGCCTCCAGGCCCCTGAGTTCCGACTTGAGCGCGGTCGGATCGAAATCGGTCTCGACCAGCAATGCGGCGTTGAGAAAGTCGGACTGGCCCGCAGGTCCCACCGCCGGACTCCGGTAGGGCGCGCTCACGGCGAGCACCCTGATCTGGCGATGGCGTCTGAGACGAGCGATCGCCATCGGCAGGTTGCGCGCGGCGTCGACGTTGCTGCCCGCCGAGATGACCGCCTTCACGCCGGACGACTTCGATGGATGATGACCCCGACAGAATCAGCGAAGCGGACTGCGCCCGGCTTGCGGACCTCCACCTCCACCTCGGTGATGCGCTGGTCGGCGGTGAAGCAGATGCCGGCGATCTCCTCGGCGAGCCGTTCGACCAGCATCGGCGAGCCCTGTTCGACGTGGGCGATGATCGCCTTGGCCACCGTGCGGTAGTTGACGGCGTCGGCGATGTCGTCACTCGCTGCCGCCGCCGTGGTGTCGGCCCCCATCGTGACGTCGATGAGAATGTCTTGGCGGTTGGCGCGCTCCTCGGGGTTGATCCCGACGATCCCCCGCACGAGCAGCCCTTCGATGACGACGCGGTCCATGGGGTGGAGGGTAGGTGAGCCGGGGATCATGAGCCAGGACGAGGGCCACGCAATGCGCAATGCGCAATGCGCAATGCGGACCTTAGGAGCCCGGCGCGGTCGTGCCGGGAGACGGGAGACGGGAGACGCTTCGCCGCCCTACCTCAGATGTGCTCCGCCGTCGATGCGCACGATCTCGCCGGTGACGAAGTCGTTCTCGAGGAGAAACCTCACCGCGTGCACCACCACGTCGGTGTCTCCGACGTGGTGGACCGGGATGTCCTTGGCAAGCGCCTTCAGGTAGGCCGAGCCCTTCCCGGCGGGCGGCAGGATCGCTCCGAGCGCGACGGCGTTCACCCGGATCGAAGGAGCCAACGCTTCGGCGGCAGCGGTCGTGAAGGTGTCGAGCCCCCCCTTGGCGACGGAGTACGAGAAGTGATCCCGGTAGGGGCGAGCCACGCGCCAATCGGTGACATTGACCACGGCCCCGGAAACCCCCTCCGGGAGCGCGGCGGCAAACGCGGAGGTCAGCAAGATCGGTGCGGTGAGATTGACCGCCAGCGTCTGCTCGAAGGCCTCACGGTCCACCCTCCTCAAGGTGTCCTCGGTGAACACCGCGGCGCTGTTCACCAACACCCGCACCGGGGCGAGGTCCTCCGCGTCGGCAATGGCACGGACGGCGTCCGACGAGAGGTCGGCACCAACGGCGCGGACCCGCACTCCAAAGGCCCTCGCCTCCACCGCGGTGGCTTCGGCCTCGTCGGCGGAGCGGTTGTAATGAAGGACGAGGTTGCAGCCCGACTCGGCCAATCCCAGGGCAATCGCCTTGCCGACCCGACGCGCCCCCCCGGTGACGAGAGCCGTGACACCGCGCAGTTCCATGACCGGAGGCTAATCAAGAGCCCCCGCCACCCCGAACAAGGACCACGCGGCCGCCGCCGGCTTCCGGCAAGAGGCGGCTTCGCCGCTCAGCGGTCCCGGTCACCAGTTCCCGGGTTGCTGGTGACCGTGGCGCTCCGGAACTTCGCTGATGGCTCTTCGGCCGGAGGCCTCATCGCGGTGCGGTTGGGGTCCCCAGCCCCAACCGCCGAGTCCGCGCCTATCGGCGCGCCCTCGAAGGCCAATTGCGGCTCCATCCGATGTCCTTGTCCCGTTCATCGCTCATCGCTCATCGCCTATCCCGGCGGCCGGGCGCTCTCGCCGGGTGGAGCGTGCTCCGCAATACTTGGACTACCGTTTCCGCCGTGGTCAACCCCGATCCGAAGCATGGGCGCTGGGTGCTGCCGCTGATCATTGCGGCGATGGTGCTGCTCACGTACACGTTCGTGAACAGCATCGAACCCGCAAACAGCCCGACGGAGGGGACCGACGCGGAACCACCCTTCCCGACCGACGTGACCTCGTCGACCACCACGCTGCCGACCGACATCGCCGCGTTCATGGTGACCCTTGACATCTTCGCGAACCAGGCGCAAACCTACGCCGACGACGTCGACCGGATCAATGCCCGATGGGACACCCGTGAGGCGTTGTTCGCCGAGACCCGCACCGCCCTCGTGGACCTTCAGGACGAGATCAGCGCATGGGAGAACGCCGTGGCCCAGGTCGAAGGCGTGCCTGCCGACCTTGCCGCAGGTCACGTGGCACTGGTGATCGCGGTCTCCGACCTGGCGCCCAAGGTGGCAGACGTCATCGCCGGCCTCGAGGCGCCGGACGATGGAACCCTGCGCCGCAGCGCCGTGGCCGAGTTCCATGTGGAGGTCGACCAGGTCCTGGCTGCGATCGACGACATACGGGCAACAGCCCAAGCAACGGTCGATGAATCGTCGACCACCACCGTCGCCGGCTGAGGGCCCGGGCGAAGACGCGCCTCTTGCGGGAACAATGGACGCCGAGCCGCCACTTGCTGGGGGCCGGAGGCTGCCAACGAGAAGGGCACAGCCTCTCGGCTGCGCCCTTCTCGCGTCCCCTCCTGCAAAGCTCAGTCTTCAACAGTCGTAGTACAGGCGGAATTCCCATGGGTGGGGGCGGAGCCGAATGGCATCGACCTCGTGGGCCATCTTGTAGGCGATCCAGTCCTTGATGAGGCCCTCGGTGAAGACGTCGCCGACGAGGAGGAACTCGTGGTCCGCCTCGAGTGCCGCCAGTGATTCCTCGAGTGACCCGGGAACCCTGGGCACGTTCGCCAACTCCTCGGGGGGCAGGTCGTAGAGGTCCTTGTCCACCGGTGCCCCCGGATCCATCTTCTTGGCGATCCCGTCGAGGCCGGCGAGAAGCATGGCCGAGAACGCCAGATACGGGTTGCACGACGGGTCCGGACAACGGAATTCCAGGCGCTTGGCCGCAGGCTTGCGGCTGTAGGTCGGGATCCTGATGGCTGCGGAGCGGTTGCGCTGGCTGTACACCAGGTTCACCGGGGCCTCGTACCCGGGCACGAGGCGGCGGTAGGAGTTGGTGGTCGGCGCCGCAAAGGCCATGAGTGCCCCGGCGTGATGGAGCAGGCCACCGATGTAGTGCCGGGCCATGTCCGACAGGCCTGCGTACCCCTTCTCGTCGTAGAAGAGAGGCTTGCCGTCGGTCCACAGGCTCTGGTGACAGTGCATGCCCGAACCGTTGTCCTGGAAGATCGGCTTCGGCATGAAGGTGACCGTCTTGTCGTACATCCAGGCGGTGTTCTTGACGATGTACTTGAACAGCGTCACCCGGTCGGCGGTCTGCAGGAGCGTACCGAACCGGATGTCGATCTCGGACTGCCCGGCGGTACCCACCTCGTGGTGCTGCACCTCGACGTGGATCCCGGCATCGGCAAGGCGCGCCGCCATCTCCGATCGGAGATCCTGGTAGTGGTCGGTCGGTGGAACGGGGAAGTACCCCTCCTTGTACCCCGGCTTGTACCCGAGGTTGCCGCCCGGTTCGTCGGTTCCGCTGTTCCAGGCGCCTTCGTCCGAATCGATCTCGTAGAAGGCGGAGTACTGGTTCTGGTCGAACCGTGCCGAGTCGAAGATGTAGAACTCGGCCTCGGGGCCCCAGAACGAGGTGTCGGCGATGCCGGTGCTGAGCAGGTACGCCTCCGCCTTCTTGGCGACGTAACGGGGGTCCTTGTCATATGGCTGGCCGGTGATCGGGTCGCGCACCCAGCAGTAGAGGATGAGCGTGGGGCGGTCACGGAAGGCGTCGGCAACCGCGGTGTCGGGGTCGGGGAAAAGGAGCATGTCGGACTCCTGGATCGCCTGGAATCCGCGGATCGACGATCCGTCGAAGCCGAACCCCTCGTCGAAGGACTCGATCGATACCTCCGACACCGGGACGGTGAAATGCTGGACCTGGCCGGGGAGATCGCAGAACCGGAGGTCGACGAACTCGTACTCGCCGTCTTCGAGCATCTTCATCACGTCTTTGGCCGACGCCATGTCGCGACTCCCTTTCACTCAGATCTTGCGAGGTACCGTTATACCCGATACCAGTTTCCTCGTGGTTGCCGGTGTGTGAACGCTCTGTTTCAGGTTGCGTCCTCCTCTTCTCACCTGGGACCGGTGCCGTACCATGAGAGCCCGGAGGTCCCATGGACAAGCAAACCGAATACGTGCTGCGCACCGTCGAGGAACGCGGCATCCGCTTCATCAGGCTGTGGTTCACCGACGTCCTCGGGTACCTGAAGTCGTTCGCGATCACGCCGGCGGAGTTGGAGACCGCGTTCGAGGAGGGGATGCAGTTCGACGGCTCGGCGATCGACGGCTTCTCGCGGGTACAGGAGGCGGACATGCTCGCCCACCCCGACCCGACCACCTTTCAGATCCTGCCGTGGCGAGGCGACCAGGCCGGTGTCGCCAGGATGTTCTGCGACCTCACCACCCCCGACGGCGAGCCGTTCGAGGGCGACCCTCGCTCCGTCCTCAAGCGCAACCTGCAACGCGCCGCCGACCTGGGGTACTCGTTCTTCGTCGGGCCCGAGGTCGAGTACTTCTACTTCGCCGACTCGGGACCCAAACCCAAGGCGCTCGACCGCGGTGGCTACTTCGACCTGACCCCGCTCGACGTCGCCCAGGAGTACCGCCGCCGCACGATCATGGCCCTGGAGAACCTGGGCATCCCGGTCGAATCGTCACACCACGAAGTCGCACCGAGTCAGCATGAGCTCGACCTCCGCTACACCGACGCCCTCACCATGGCCGACGCCTTCATGACCACGCGCCTCGCGGTGAAGGAGGTGGCGATGGAGCACGGCATCTACGCCACGTTCATGCCCAAGCCGCTCGAGGGTGTCGACGGGAGCGGCCTCCACCTGCACCTCTCTCTGTTCGAGGGCGACCGCAACGCCTTCTACGAGTCGGGCGGCGAGTACGGGCTCTCCAAGGTGGGCCGGGGATTCATCGCCGGACTGCTCCGACACGGTGCGGAAATCACCGCCATCACCAACCAGTGGGTGAACTCCTACAAGCGGCTGGTGTCCGGCTTCGACGCCCCGGTGTGGATCACCTGGGCACGCAACAACCAGTCGGCACTGGTACGGGTGCCGACACCGAAGAAGGGCAAGCCGACGAGCACCCGGATGGAGTACCGGTCCCCCGACCCGGCGTGCAACCCGTACCTGGCCTTCTCGGTGATCCTCGCCGCCGGCCTCGCCGGCATCGAAAACGGCTACGACCTGCCGCCGGAAGTCACCTCCGACGTGGCTCATTTGACGGCCGAGGAACTCGCCGCCGACGGCATCCGGCGCATCCCCGGCAACCTGTCCGAGGCCCTCGACGCGATGGAGGCCTCCGAACTGGTGGCGGCGGCACTGGGTGAACACCTCTTCGAGTGGTTCCTTCGCAACAAGCGCGCCGAGTGGGATCGTTACCAACGGCACGTGAGTCGCTACGAGATCGAGGAGTACTTGCCGATACTGTGACGGTCTTCGGCCGGGGCCGATGACCGTCAGCAATTGGCAATTGGCAATTGGCAATTGCCATGAGGGACATGAACGTGGACGTAGCCGTCTACCCGCCTGGGGCCTCAGCCTCGCTGGTCGAGGCGCTTGTCAGCGCGGGCTGTCGCCCGGTGCCGATCGACGACCTGGCGGAGCTCGGTGAGCGCGAGCCGTCCGGCGGGTGGGCACTGTTGGTGGTCGAGCTCGGCGATGATCCCGCACTCGGGTTGACGATCGCCCGACGGGCCAAGGACACTGCCAGCCTCCCCGTGCTGTTGGCGGTGAGCCGTTCGCAGGTCGCCGAGGTGGCCGACGGCGTGTTTGATGACTTCTTGCTCAGCCCCCTCGACCCCGCCGAGGTGGCCGTACGGGCAGGCCGCCTCACGGCGGCGACGGGGGGCGTCACCTCCGACGAGGTGATCGTCTTCAAGGACCTGTCTCTCAACCTGGCCACCTACCAGGCGACCATCGGCTCGCATCCCGTCGACCTCACCTACATGGAGTACGAGCTGCTCCGCTTCTTCGTCACCAACCCGGCCCGGGTGTGGAGTCGCGAGCAGCTGTTGTCGCGGGTGTGGGGATACGACTACTTCGGCGGCGCGAGGACGGTCGACGTCCACGTGCGGCGCCTGCGCGCCAAGCTCGGCGAAGAGCGCTCTTCGTGGATCACCACCGTCCGCAGTGTC